>JAJRWS010000197.1 GCA_024276705.1 Planctomycetota bacterium
TCCTGACGAATCCAACCGGCGGCCTTGTCGCTCATGCCGTGGGCCTGGGCCATTTCCATGATGTCAGCGGCTTCCGCACCGCGATCACGGACTTCGACGGGGGTGGGTGCCGGCGGAGCCGCCACGGGCTTCGCCTCGGTCTCGGTGCCCCTGGCGGGCGTTTCGACCACAGCGGGCGGGGTTCCAGCTTCGACACTCATGGTTCTTTCTCCTTCAGGCACAGGTTCTTCGATAGTGAACTCGACCAGGTCGGGCTCGTCAGTGCCGCTTCCGCGGCCAAAGCCAACCTTGTGATCGGCGGGAATGGGTTCGGTGGAGACTTCGTAGGGCATCCAGTTGCAGCGGTAGGTCGGAACTCCGGTCTCCTTGTCCTTGGAGACCATTTCCATCCCCAGGACCTGGTAGCCGACCGACACGGTCTTGATGTGTCCCTCGCGGAGCATGGTTTCCTGCTCCTGTCCCAGGGGGATGGACGAGAAGCTCGCCACGCCACGCAGGCGGCCCAGTTTCTGGTCGACCTCGATGTCGTTGACCGAGCCGAAGTGCAGAAGGCGCTGGTGGGACTTGATCAGGGGCAGGCCGTTCTTGGCCCGGGTGAGGTCGACATCCCTGGCGTCATGGGACAGAACTTCGTCGTATTCCTCCCAGGTGTCCCAGGAGAACCGGCGGACGGGAGCTTCGCTGGAAAACGAGACCGGGTAGAGGCGGACTTGTTCTTCGCCGCCAGTTTCACGGGTCTCGACTTCGACTTCGAAGTCCCGGTACTGGATCCGCGGCACCTTCACGGTGCGCGTCTTGCTGGCTGCTGTTGTGCTCATGCACCCAGTAGTGATGCATCTGAGAAACCCCGACCAATCTAAATATCATTTAGATTGGTGGGCCGTTTCTGGAAATGGCACCGTGGCTGCATGGCACAAGAACTCTCGACACTCCCTGCCCAGTTTGCTGCGGGCACGACGGTCTGCTACCGCAGGCGTTTGGCCGACTATCCTGCCTCTGGCGGCTGGACCCTTCGGCTCCATCTGGCGGGCGCGAGCGTGCTCGCAATAACAGCCACCGCAGATGGTAATGACTTCATCGTCACGATCGCGGCCGATGACACCGCAGGCGGATTCTCCCCTGGCCTCTACAAGTGGGTGGAGCGGGTTACTGGCGCCGAAGGTGAGGTCTACGAGGTAGCCACCGGCTCGGTCACGGTGCGGCCAAACCTGGCAGAAGCCACCGAGGGCAGCGAACAGGAGTGGATCGAACGGGCGATTGCCGCACTCAAGGCCCACATCGAGGGCCGCTTACCTACAGGGATGGAGAGCTACCAGATCGCTGGCCGTGTGGTCGCCAAGATGCCGGTCAAAGAAGCGGTTGGTTTGCTGACCAGCCTGGAATCCCGCCTTGCGAACCTGAAGAACCCCGATTTTGTCACCCGGCCCGTTCTCGTGTCGTTCACCGGCCCCGGGTTTGAGCGATGAAGCGGCCACTGTACAGGCGTCTTGGGCGCGCCTTTCAACTGGCCTGGCAGGAGCTGCGAGGCAAGCGCGCGGTGTTCGATGGGGCCAATGTCAACCGCCTGCTGCTTGACTGGATTGCCCAAGCCAGGTCAGCAGACGATGAAATTCGCGGTGATCTTCGGCTTCTGCGGGCCCGCGCCCGTGAGCTCGGCCGCAACAACAGCTACGTCAAACGCTACTTCCGCCTGCTGGTGAACAACGTGATCGGGCCAATGGGCATCAAGCTCCAGGCCCAGGTCAGAGCTGGGGATGAGCCTGATACCAATGCCAACGCTGCAATCGAATCTACCTGGAACGCCTGGGCCAGTTCTCCGGTCACCGTGGACGGCAAGCTTACATTGCGACGCTTCGAGAAACTGATCATCAAGACCATGGCCTGTGATGGGGAGGCCTTTGTCCGCCTGTGGTTGGGGTTCGAGGGCAACGCCCATGGATTGGCCTTGCAGGCCATCGATGCCGACCTGCTTGATGAGACTTTCAACAGGCCCAGGCGTGGCACCGAGAACGAAATCCGGATGGGCGTGGAGATCGACGCCATCGGGCGGGCGGTTGGCTACTGGGTCTGGAACGCGCCAGGGACCGACCTGATGCGGGAGCGCTACTTCATTCCCGCAGACCAGATGATCCACCTCTACGATCCCGAGCGAGTGAACCAGACCCGGGGCGTGACCTGGGTGCATTCGGTCATGGTTCCGGCCCACATGCTGAACGCCTACGAGGAGAGCGAGGCCGTGGCCGCCCGGATCGGAGCCTCGAAGATGGGGCTGTTCGAGAAGCGGGTGGACTCGCTGGCCGGAGATCTTTCCACAGACCCCAAGCCCGCGGCCATGGAAGCCAATCCGGGGACCTTCGAGATTGTTCCTGACGGCTACGAGTTCAAGGCCTGGGAGCCTGACCACCCAACGGCCCAGTTCCCTGCGTTCATCAAGCAGATGCTACGGAAGATCGCTTCAGGATTTAGCGTTTTCTACAACGTCCTGGCCAACGATGCCGAGGGTGTCAGCTATTCCACGATGCGGAGTTTTGCGTTGGTCGAGCGCGATGATTGGCGATCCATCCAGCAGGACTTCATCGATATATGGCGCAGGCCCCTGTATTCGGCCTGGCTTGGCATGGCTCTGTTGACCGGCAGCTTGAAACTTCCCTCCCGCGATCCCTCCCGTTACCTGGCCGTTCGGCATCGTCCTCGTGGTTGGCAGTGGATCGACCCGGAGAAAGAAGCCAAGGCCGCTGTGATCTCTATCCAGAACGGTTTGGGCACTCGCACTGGGTTCCTGGCCGAAAAGGGCGAGGACATCGAGGACGTGTTTGCAGAGCTGGCTCGCGAGCAGGAGTTGGCCGACCAGTACGGGCTGAACATCTCAAACGACCTGCCGACCGACACGAAAGGGCCGACTGACGGGGAAGAAGAAGCTGCTGGTAACAGCAAGGCGAACGAGAGCGCATGAGAAACCCATAGTGGCCCTGAAGGAAGGGCGGAACGGAGAGGTAGAGTCGTGAGGGAAATCGTCATCTGTTTGGTGCTGCTGATCGTGGCCGTGGTGCTATTTCCGCTGTTCGGAATGGCCGCGCAGGACGGCACCGTCACCGCGGCAACCGGCTGGGTGCCCTTTTATGGCACCGGCCCGGTGGGATCGAAGAGAGCCCACATCCTCGACATGTACGCGTTGCCCGATTCGGGAACGGTCTTCATGTCTTTCTGGGCCTACAACGACGTGGCGCACACCTGGTCACAGCTCAAGCCGAAGGCGGCTCTCGGGGATTCGATCTTCCCCTTGAGAGAGGGCCTGCCTGTCCGCTTCATCTTCGAGCCGAACGCTCCGGATGCTGCTTTTCTTTCGGGTGAGGGGAAAGCGGACATGATGTGGGAGTAATCGTCATGAGATCCCGAATTCTCCTGCTGGTCTTCTTCTGCTTGGCCATAGTGGGGATGCCCCCGGTGGTATGGGCACAGTACGGAGGCGCGGTGCACTATGGTGGCTGGGCCAATGGAAGGGGTGTGCTCCTGCCACCGCATCAAGCGCCGGCTCCTCCTGTTCCCGTGGCTCTCGCCCTGTTGCCGCAGACATCTTTCACGGCTGCTGGCACCAGCGCTTTCGCAGACCTGTACATCAACGCCCCGATGTCAGAAGCCAGGGCGAGAATGCGAATCGTTCGGATCAGCGACTCCACGGTGGCCGGGACGAGTGGTTGGACAAATGCGTCGTTCAACCGGGTGTACATATCTGGCCTTGTGGTAGGGAGGACATACCGCGTCGAGGTCGATCTCCACACCTTGACTCCGGCGTGGTTGAGCGTGCCATGGACGACGCTGGTTGCCTCGTACGTTCAGCCCGGCAAATACGATCCCCCGTATGATTTCTACATGGACCCCTGACTCTGAGGCTGGAGGATATTCAATGGAGCATGCATTTGAAGTGGCCCGCAGCTTCGGGCTCGGTGGATTGGGGCTGATGGCGACGATGATGGCCGTGAAGTTGGCCATCCAGACGGTTGACCTTGCTCGGAATCAGCTATTGCGACGTGGCGGTGGGAACGGGTCCAAAGTGGCCTTCGACGAGCTCAAGGTCGTCTGTCCGCTCGCTCCGGGCCACCATTCCCTGGATGACGTGCACGAGGTTCTGATCCAGATCCGTGCGGGCATGGAGCGAATGAATGAGACTCAGAAGGAGATCGAGTCAGACATGAAGGACAGAAGCCAGCGGCTGTGTGACATCCTCAGCGCGCTCCGGTTGGAACTGGCCAGAAGGGAGGCTTGAGATGAAGAGCAGGGAGCTTTTCGATCGGGCCATCAAGGTGGTTCTGGAGCATGAGGGAGATGGGTTCACCGATGATCCAAGGGATAAGGGCGGGCCGACCAAGTACGGAATCTCTCAGCGTTGGAACCCGGATGTGAACGTACGGGATCTGTCCCGCGGCCAGGCGGTCGAGATCTACTGGAATCGGTACTGGCGAGGACGCAGATACGAAACACTGCCCGATGGGGTCGGCATCAAGGTGTTCGATTTGGCGGTGAACTTGGGGCACAAGACGGCGGTGACTTGTCTCCAGCGGGCATTGCTTGCCTGTGGAATGAAAGTGGCGATTGATGGCCGTCTGGGCCCGCAGACCAGCGGTGCGACCGGGCTGGCCAATCAGGAGGCATTGATGGCAGCCTTGAGATCGGAGGCTGCCGGGGAATATCGGCTGCGGGTGGAGCGGAAGGCAGATCAGGTGGCATTCGAGAAGGGTTGGCTGAATCGGGCTTACGCCTGAGAGGAGCAGATATGGTTGGGGAGATTCTTGGAATTCTGGGGAAGGTTGTGGGCACGGTTGCCGATAGTGTTTTCCCTGATCCTGAGCACGAATTGAAACGGATCGAATTGCAGCAGTCCCTTCAGGCTGCGGTGCTGGAGCGGACCTCTGAAATCGAAAAGGCGGCAGCGGATGTGGTTCGTGCCGAGGCCCAGGGGCAGAGTTGGCTGCAGCGGACCTGGCGACCGATCACGATGCTGGTCTTCGTCGGACTGATTGTGGCTCGATGGCTTGGGTTTTCGGCTCCGAACCTCGGTGAGGCGGAGGTGCTTAAGCTTTGGGATATCGTCGAGATCGGCCTGGGTGGGTATGTCATCGGGCGGTCGGCGGAGAAGGTGTTGCCGGGGTTAGTTGGGTCCGCTCGAAAAAACTAAATTGAAGCGCAAGTGAATAATCAGAATTGCCTAATTCTATGAGGCAATTTCTTTCATGAGCGAAAAAGCACAAATTTGTAACCACGGTAAAAAGCCGAACCACTCAAAAAACACTTTTCACATGTTATTGCAGTTGCTATAGTCTCTCCTTCGAAACGTAGATGTATTCCGTCTCTTCCAAAAGGACAGGATGATGGAACTCAGCAATCAAGACGTCCCCGAATTGGTCAAGGAAATACGAAAGCAGTTATTCCTTAGCCAAGAGGATCTAGCGCGTGAGTTAGGTGTCAGTTTTACTACCATAAACAGGTGGGAGAATGGACAAGTAAAGCCATCAAAACTTGCAAAAGCCCAATTGAATGATTTCTGCGCAAAGAAAATCAGGCGGGGTGAATTGAGATTGCCCAGATGAGACAAATGAGCAAGACCAGAAAGTGTGAGGGCTCCAGAGGATGACCACGCCTTACCACGCCAGGTTATTTGCCAATGAGTTAACTCGCCAAGGTGGCGATGGTGTGGAACGTCTTTCTATGTCTCTTTTTGATGCCTGTGTTGACCTGAACCCCCACCAAATTGAGGCTGCTCTTTTCGCTTTGCGGTCACCTATTTCAAAGGGTGTACTGCTTGCTGACGAGGTCGGTCTCGGAAAAACCATTGAGGCTGGTCTGGCCATCTGCCAGAGCTGGGCGGAACGACACAGGCGAGTCCTTGTTGTCTGCCCTGCATCATTGAGAAAACAATGGGCACTGGAA
>JAJRWS010000198.1 GCA_024276705.1 Planctomycetota bacterium
GGTGATTGAGCGAATCACGGACCACGAATTGGGACAGATGATGAACTACCTGAAAATCACGGGATTGCAAGTGGGAATTATCCTGAACTTCAAGCAGGCAACTCTCGAATGGAAAAGAGTCGTCCTGTAGAGGAACCGTGTGTCAACGCAACCTTCTTACGAATATTCGTGTCCATTTGTGTCCATTCGTGTCCATTCGTGTCCATTCGTGGTTCTCAATACATACGTGTGAACGGTAACATTTTTTCTGCTATCGGTCGGAGTAGGGAAGGTACACGTGAAAACTGACCTTTTGTGAGATTCCGAATATACGTGCCTTTCGGCATGACGATTTCCGCGACCGGGATGGGTATCGGTCAACCACCGGTCAAGATGTCCCCCATGGAAGTGGATTGCTTAATTCAATTGATTTTCCAGCTGCGCGAGGCAACCAAGAAGACAGAGGCAACGGAGAAAATGACTCTCTGTTGTCTCTGCGTTCTCCTGTTCAAAATTTTATGGCGTTAGGTTTAAGGCGTTTTAGCAATAATGGACAGACACCCCGAGACCAGTACCCATTCGCCATCGACGGGGCCATACGGGGTGGCCCCGGCACTGACGTCTTGAGCACCGCCCGCATTACGGAGCACATGACCGGCATTGCCGCTAAAATTATTCGCTCCACGCTGCCAAGTCAGAAAATCGCGTCCGTCGACGTCTCCGTCGAAATCAAAGTCACCGTTGTCCGACACGGGTGGCGCTACTTGGAAATGATCCCAACCAGATACTCCATTCCCCATCTTTAGACATGCCCATAGTAATCTCTGTGGACCACTACGGAATAAGCATAGTCCAGAAGTGCTCCCCAGCTGAAAATCGGAATGTCGATTCTTCGCTGTATGGCTCTGGCAAAAGGTTGAAAACCAGTGCATTCCAGCACCATTGCCCCCATGTTGGGATGATCCTCGTAAAAGGCGACGGCTGCCCGGACGAAATCTTTTTCAGCCCATTTGTTCTAATTTCTTTGCCGCATGTTGGATTGGCGCAAGGCAAGGCGACTTGTCTTCTTCCACGACAAGAGCTCTAATATCGACCCCTTTTACAATTTCATACTGAATGGGGAATGGGTAGGCACTGGCATTGCGGACATCACCTGGAAAACCGGGATATACATCGTCCAAGATAATGATCCCGAGCCCCATACCGTAACAACGGTGGCCTTTGCGGGCTCTGATGAGCGATATCCCCATGTCATGGTCTTGATACATCATGTTTTTCCTTGGAGTCTCTCCAACATATACCTGAGCAAGCAGTTATAGCCGCGGTTTTTGTGATACTCAAGTATATCCTTTTCCGCACTTCTCGAAATCGATATCCGCGAATTTATTTCGGCGGTAAATTCAGTTTCCTTAGGCGTGTGGGCGTAGCAAGACTGCGGTAATTCACGAGTCATGTCGCTGGTGTCGAATTTTAGTCATCGTTCACAGACCGTAGATTCGATGCTACGTTAGTAGCAGGTCCAACGACGAGAGAAGTCAGTCCCAACATCCCTTGGACTAAAATTTTCTACTCTCGAACCGCTCGGAGGCCGACTGTGAACAGACCGCTTTGCACCCGACGATCCCTACTGAAAATTGGCGCCGCAGGCCTCGTCTCGATGGCCCTGCCCGAGAGGCCCTTCGCTCTAGCGGATGAACCGGCCTTCAAGCTCAGCGATGCGCACTCCACCGGCATTAACCGCTTCCCTCGCATGGTGCAGGAGTACTATGTTGCCCGCCTGGGCGAGATTGAAACGGCCTCGACTGCCAAACGCATGGGGCTTTCCACCAAGGCGGATGCAGAAGCGTACGTACACGACGTTCAGGACAAGATCCAGCGTTGCTTCGGTCCCTGGCCGGAAAAGACACCGCTCCATGCGCGCATCACGGGCAGTATCAATCGCGACACCTACCGTGTGGAGAACGTCATCTTCGAGAGCCGGCCCGGCTTCCTGGTTACGGCGAACCTCTACATCCCCACGAACGGGTCGCACCCTCTGCCCGCCGTCATTGGCACCTGCGGCCACACGAACAATGGCAAGGCGGGCTACCAGGATTTCGCTCAGGGTCTCGCCCGCCTCGGCTACGTCGTGTTGGTTTACGATCCAATCGGCCAGGGTGAACGCTTCCAATATCTGAACGACGATCTGAGTACGCGCATCAATCCAGGTACCACGGAACACAATCACGAAGGCGGCCAGATGACGCTCGTCGGCGAGTCGCTGAGTGCATGGCGGGCCTGGGACGGTATCCGCGCACTCGACTACCTCCTCACTCGGCAGGAGGTTGACCCGAAGCATGTCGGCGTGACGGGCAATTCCGGCGGTGGCACGATGACAACCTGGCTCTGTGGCGTGGAACAGCGCTGGAGCATGGGCACTCTTACTTCCTGGTATATCGCTGGGCAGAACAAGGACCTGATCTGTAGCGTACGCATCGTTCGTGGGTAAGACATCGCCAACGATCGGGATTGACAACCCTGGCTTCGCTTATGCTACGAATTGAAAGTGGCTGGCAGCAAAATTGGGAAGATAGATCTTATCGCACCTGCGGAAATTAAGATTTTACTTGACTTGAGCAATACAATAGGCGATATTTAAGACTAGTTAAACTAGTCCAGGAGATTGTCATGTCTCACTCCGAATGGAGCATCGCCGACGCAAAAAGCAAGCTGAGCGAGGTACTTAATCGTGCCGAACAGAAAGCTCAAATCATCACCCGACGCGATCGCCAGTACGTCGTGATAAACGGCGATCAATACCGGCGGCTGACGGGCAATGTTCTCAGCCTCAAGGACCTGATCCTCAACGGGCCAAGCCTGGAAGATGTGGACCTAGAACGTGATCCCAGTCCTGGCCGGGAATTTGATCTATGAGATGTCCAGGCACGCTTCGCGAGAGGCTGGAGATGTAAAGGCACGGGTTCGCGTCGCCCGTATCGATGCTGGAGCGATGGGCATGTTGCTTTCTCCAAGTTTTTCCGAAGTCCCAATCGTTGGGGGTCAGACCAGTTCGGACGTATCTGTCCATTATTGCCAAGACACATCAACCTAACGCAATAAAATTTTGAACAGGAGATAACTGAGACAACGGAGAGTCCCATTCTCTGTTGCCTCTGTCTTCTTGGTTGCCTCGCATTTTTTTATCCGCGCATCGCGTTGGCGAAGTTGTTCTTGGAGTTCGGAATTCGTCAGGCCGAAAGGTACGCATTTTCTGAATCTCACAAAAGATCATTTTCACGCGTACTATCCCTGCTACGACCGATATCCGTATAAATAGTTGATACTTCCTGGAGCCAATAAGGCATGAGTGAACCGAGTAGACGGAGGCAACAGAGGGCTTGCTCTGGAGTTTCCTCTGTTACCTTCTGTTCAAAATAGTTCAGGGATGGGCCATTTTATAATTGACAGTTACGTAGTCTCCTCCCCTTCGACATCGATCGTCCCATGCTCAACGCCTCACTCCCAGGCAATCTTCTCGGCATCAAACACCGGCCCGTCGACACAGGTCCGCTTATAATCCCAACTGCCGTCAGGCTGCACCACGCGTACTACGCAACTGAAGCAAATGCCAATGCCACAGGCCATCGGCGTTTCGAGTGAAACCTGGCAAGGCACTTGGTGCTGGTGGGCCATGCGAGCGACCGATTGCAGCATTGGTTCGGGACCGCAGCAGGCGATGGCCCGCAATGTTGGGGGTGGAGATGAAGACTGAGTGGCCGCCGGTGGTTCGGCCAGGACCTCTTCCAACACTTCGGTCACCAGGCCGTGCCGACCCACCGAACCATCATCACTGCTGATGCGCACCTCGATGCCGGCCTGCTGGAACTCGGAGACGCCGGCCAGATACGACTCGGAACGTACTCCATAGCAGAGGGTCACTCGCGCCGCGGGCGATTCAGATCGTCGCCGCTGACCGTAGACACGCTGACCTGTAAACTGGCGTCCCAGGGCCAGGAAGGGGGTCTGGCCAATCCCGCCGGCGACCATCACCAGGTGCTCGACTGGCTCGGTGGAAAAACCGTTGCCCAGCGGCCCCCAGAGAGTCAGTCGACTCCCCGGTTCGCACTGAGCCAACCGGCCCGTCATCTTGCCGATCACCAGGTAGACCACATCGATCCCCACCGGCCGGCCCGTAGGACCTAGCACCGTGTCGTAGAGCGCAAATGGCCGGCCCAGCATGGGGTCGTCCGAGCCTGCCAGCCTGACCATCAAAAACTGCCCCGGCAGGATCTGGCACGCCAGGTCGGGGCAGTGGAGCCGCAATCGATACGTATCGCGAGCCAGCGGCACGTTCTCCTGAACGGTTACCGCGTATTGCCGCGCCGCGTCCGCGTAATGGGCCGCAGCCAGTGGGTTGTGGGTGGAGAAATTAGTCATCGGAAAGTTCGGCTTGACCAGATACGCTACCGTCAAACGAATCTTTCCGTTTGCCAGCACCGCAGCACGTGGTCACGGTAAATTCATTGCTTCGCTGGCAGAACGGAAAGTTCGGCTTGACCAGATACGACCAGCTTCACTTCAGCACCGTTCGAGCTGCACGCTTCGTCTTCTTGTCGGCGTTCGTCTTCTTGTCGGCGACTGCTTTGCCGGCAGAGGTACTCCGTTTACGCTGTTTCTGCTGCTTGCGATTCGAACTGGTTGCTGAAACGGGCCGCGATGGGCGAGTCCTAGCCTTCGGAGTCGCCTCGGCCCGAAGTTTGGCCACTTCCTTGGGTGAGAGTTTTCGCACCGCCCCACCTGGCATTTCTCCCAAGCGGATGGGACCCACGGCAATTCGAACCAATCGCTGTACCTTGTGCCCCACGCGGGCAAAGAGTCGACGGACCTCGCGATTGCGGCCTTCGTCTAGCACCAACTCCAAGACGGTCGTATTTTTCCGCCGCCTTTTTATCTTCACACTCACCACCTTGGCAAATCCTTCAGCCAGGTGAATCCCCTGACGAAGCTGGGCCAGTACCTCACGATCGGGCTGTCCCTGGACATACGCTTCGTAGGTCTTTGCGACACCGTAACGGGGATGCGTGAGCTGATCTGCCAGGGCCCCATCGTTGGTCACCAGAATCAGACCTTCGCTGTTGATATCGAGGCGACCGACGTTGAAAACACGACCCACGCCATCGGGCAACAAATCGATCACCCGAGGACGACCTGAGGGATCTCGGGCAGTACAGACCACACCGGTCGGTTTATGCACGGCAAAGTAGACTCGTTTCGGTTGTGGCAGCGGCTCGCCATCGACACGAATTTCCTGGAGTGCACAGTCGACCTTCGTGCCCAATTCCACCACGACCTGGCCATCCACTTCCACCCGCCCTTCCAGCATCAATTGCTCACATTCTCGACGGCTGGCAATTCCCGCGGCAGCCAGAACTTTTTGCAGTCGCTCGCCAGCTCGAGGTTTGCCAGCTCGAGGTTTGCCAGCTCGAGGTTTGCCAGCTCGAGGTTTGCCAGCTCGAGATTTGCCAGCCGTACCTGAACGGGGTCGGTTTTCGCGTTCCGTCGAAACTGGCACGTCCGTTGGTGCAATCTGTCTTGCGGACCGGGAAAATGGCTCTTTTCCTAAAGCTGCGGCCCCCTTGATGGGACGACGTTTCGTGGGAGCGCGTTGGGTCGGTTTGCGGCCGGACTGTTCCGTGTGGGCGCGTCCCTTTTTACCGGGCCCATTTTTGCCCGGCCCCTTTTTGCCTGGCCCCTTTTTGCCTGGCCCCTTTTTAGAGTCCTTTTTACCAGAAGTCGAACGAGAGCGTTTCATGCAGGGATAAGTCCAGTCGGGGCAAAGCCTTTCAAGGGCGAATTCTTCGCCCAAGTCGAATGCCCCCATCATAACTGGAAAAAGAGCCTGGTGGTAGGGACTCCCTTATCGCTGCTGAGGCCCCCAAGGCTGCTGTTGGCGGGCCCGCTCTATTTCAGAAGGGGGCTGGCTCCAGGTGATCGGTCGACCGCCATCGATGGGAGGAGCCATATCGTTCTGCGGATAAGGGTCAAACTGAGTTGCGTTGTATTGCTGGTACGCAGCCGGGCCTGGATGGAACAATTTCGGTTTGCGTACAGTAGACGAACAACCAACCAGAAATAGAGCCGACAACATCGTGAAAACAAACATCCGTGTCATGGCGAAATCGACTCCTTGGACGACACTCTGGCGGGTCCGCTTCAATTCATCCCGACTCGTAGCTCTCCATGAGAGGGCCAAAGCCAGAATGGAAATACGGCCCGGTACGGCTGGGTTCAGCCAGCACCTGGTCCGACGGCTACCCATTGCCTGGAAATTGTAAGCAACTGCCCCATTGAGGGAAACAGCGGCTGGCATGCTGCCTATGCCAGCATCGTCCAGGTACCCAAGGGGCCTCCAATATTCCCAAGCCTCACACCCTCAAGACCCAAGAGGCGGTCGGGAAAATAACGATTGGGGAAGAAAATGCGGAATTGGCCGGAATGCCTTTCGACTCCGACCCTCCAACCCCTTAACTACCCTATCGGGCTGGCGGCATGGTAAGATAGTACTTCTGGGGGGCCCGTTGTGCCAGCCAAGGCACACCTGCTACCATCTGGTTTCCACGTTATACTGTCGACGGCCAAGATTTCCGGTTTTCGTGCTCGTGCTCGAACGGAACCATGCCATGCTGGTGAAATGGGGGGCACTTCGCCTGAATGATCTCATGTATCGCCCGATTAAGATTACGATCACCGCTTCGCTGAGCACGAGCACGAGGTTCACTTTCCAAATCCTCCAGGAACCCTAGAATGTGGCCGCGTGAGGTATACTCTGCAGCTCACCCCTTTCCACATTCCCTATTCCGCATTCCGAAATCCGCATTCCGCATTCCAATTCCCCATGCCCGCATCCGCTCCACTCAATCCAAACGATGAATCCCGGCTCGAGAAAACGAAAATGTCGTTTGGCGCGCATCTGGAAGAATTGCGGCGGGCTTTGTTCAAATCGCTGACGGTCACGGCCATCGGCTTCCTGATCGGCCTGACCATGGGATGGTCAGTGATCCGCTTTATTCAGATCCCACTCCGGACCGCTTTGGAGACGTATTATCGCAATCATGCCGAAGTGACGCTGCTGAAACGCCTTGAGGAAATGCGCCACGACGGCCTGCCTGTACCAGATGATCTGGAGGCCACCGCGGAACAGATGGCCGAAGATGGCCTGGTACCACTGACCTACTACTTTGACCCCGATGAACTACGGCGAGCATTTGGCGGCTCTGCGGCAATTCCCCAGCCAACTCCCCGTCCCCCAACCGAACCATCAGCCCCTCCCAAGCAGGCTTTCGAGGATCCGCCCAAGGCGACTCAAGACGGAAAGGGTAACGCGCACACGATGAGCCGATCGGACCTGATACGGCTCCATGTGTACCAACCGCTGGAAGAAGATGTGCGAATACGCGTCGTCGGCCTGAGTGTCCAGGAAGGGTTCATGGTTTATGTCAAAGCGTCGCTGGTGGCGGGCGTGCTCATCGCAAGCCCGTTCATTTTTTTCTTCATTTGGGATTTTGTCGCGGCGGGACTGTATCGTCATGAGAAGAAACATATTTACATCTATTTACCGTTAAGCCTGGGGCTTTTTCTGGCAGGGGCCGCACTCGCCTTTTTTGTGGTGTTCGACTATGTGCTCAATTTTCTATTCTGGTTCTACTCCAAGATGGGCATCGACCCCGACCCGAGGATTAGCGAATGGATCAGCTTTGTCTTGATGCTGCCGATAGGATTCGGGATCAGTTTCCAGTTGCCGCTGGTCATGCTTTTCCTGGAAAGGATCGGCGTTTTTACGGTCGAGGTCTATCTGCAGAAATGGCGGATGGCGGTCCTGGTGATTTCCGTCTTGTCGATGTTCCTCACTCCAGCCGACCCAGGCAGCATGCTCTTGATGGGTATTCCGCTGATCATCCTTTACTTCGGCGGTATCGCCCTCTGCCGCTACATGCCACGACCGCAAACGACGATACCTGAGGAAACCACAGGCGCGGACACCAGCGGGTCGTAGGGAGGGTTGTCGGGTAGATCTGGTTCATGGTGGATGATTGGGCGGTGGTTCATTGGAGGATTCCTCCCAGGGCTTTTTACTAGCACCATCAAAACTATCGGGACCGGGATCGAATTCCACGCTTTGGTAAGGAACCAGCACTTTCGGAAATCCGAGGAGTCCAATCAGTGGGTGGAAAACAAAGGGACCATTTTTCGCCATTTCCCTCCGAACGAGAGAAGCGACGAAAATTGAAAACGAACGTCGGCCAATCACGCCTGATCCAAATGGCACGTTTCCCAAACAAGAGCCATCCTGGCGTATTGGAACACTAATCCTCGCTAATCTTCGCTAATTTGATCAGCGAAGATCAGCGTCGATGAGTGTTCCTTTTCTCCGAAAGTGCAGTAAGTATCGGTATCCCTCCTTGATTGAGTAACCTCAACTACCCAGGCGACTGAGCATTGCATCCATACGGTCCAGTTCTATCTTCCTTTCTCGAAGACCCAAGCAACATAGCCTATCGAGAGACGGTAAACAGCCACTTTTTCGTGCCTGCTGTCCCCTAGGGCAAGCCCGACTCGGGTCGCAGATCGTCCGGCTCTTCACTGCGGATATTTAGTTTTGGTTTTTCCAGGAGCACGGTTACCTGAGGATCGACCCCGCGGGTCAGCCAGACGTTGGATCCGATCACCGCATCGTGACCGATTACCGTACGACCTCCCAGGATCGTCGCATTGGCATAGATGACCACTCGGTCCTCGATGGTTGGGTGCCGCTTTTGTCCACGAACCAGATTTCCTTCACCATCCGTGGGAAAGCTAAAGGCGCCCAGCGTCACGCCTTGATAAATCTTCACGTACTCTCCTATCTCGCACGTTTCGCCAACCACCACACCCGTCCCATGGTCGA
>JAJRWS010000199.1 GCA_024276705.1 Planctomycetota bacterium
AAACTACTGCTGTTGGGTGGCCTGCGTCTCGTGTGGGCACTCACCCCCAATCGGTTCGCAAGGATCGCATCGACGAAAACAAACGTGTCTTCGAGAAAAAGCGGGCTCGTCGTGCGGCCCGGCGAATCGCAGCACGACGCAAGGCCAACGCCATGGCCTGATGGGAGCGACTTCTCCTCCAAGTTCTGTTCCACTCTTCGGCAGGATGCCGAAGATACGATATCGCCCGTGAGGCGATGCTGCCCAAATGCCCCCCGGTATGGCAACGTCGGGGGCCCGCCCCGGTGGCCTATGCCGCTATCGGGCGCTTACGCTCTTTCAGCGGCAAAAATAGATGGGGGCCACAATTTGTTATATATTCACCCTTGCAAATATACGTCACCTGCCGATAATGACCCTTGCAAATGCACAGGATGTAAGATGGGATAAATTATGGAACGTTTCGCAATCGAGTATCTTCGGACGTGGAAAGAGAACCCTCACAGGAAACCACTGGTCATGCGGGGAGCACGGCAGGTGGGCAAGTCTTACCTGGCCAGGGCTCTGGCCAGGCAGCATTTTGCAAATATATTGGAGATCAATTTTGAGGAAACACCAGATGCTGCGAATCTCTTCGCGGACAAGTCTCCTGACAAGATTGTACCACGACTTGAGCTACAGACAGGATGCAGGGCTGTACCTGGCGAAACGCTCATTTTTCTGGACGAAGTACAGGCGGCACCGGAGGTGTTTGCCTCCCTTCGGTTTTTCCATGAAAAGATGCCGGACATGCACATCATTGCCGCCGGTTCGTTGCTCGAGTTTATCCTGGAAAACCATGACTTCTCCATGCCCGTGGGGCGTATCGAGTACCTTCACCTTGGCCCTGCGGTGTTTGAGGAGTTTCTGCTCGCCACGAGCCGGTCGCACCTCACCGAGTTTATCCAGCAATATCAGCTTGGCCACGAGATCCCATTGCCTGTTCACAACCGCTTGATGAAAGCAGTACGCGAGTTCTTCGTTGTGGGTGGGATGCCCGAGGCGGTTCAAGTATTTGCTGACACAGGTTCCCTGTTGGAGTGCGATCGAGTAAAACAGTCGATCCTGTCGACGTATGGCGATGATTTCAGCAAGTATGGACGCCACGCCAACACACGAAGGTTGCAGAGAATCTTCCAGAGACTGCCGCACCTCGTGGGCGGCAAGTTCAAGTACAGCCATATCAATCGTGACGAGCCGGCCAGGGATATCGGGCAGGCATTGCACCTGCTTTGCCTGGCACGTATTGCCAACAAGATCCACCATACCGCGTCGAACGGCATACCGCTCGGAGCCGAGATCGACGAACGGAAATTCAAGACACTGTTCCTTGACGTGGGCCTGATGAATCGAGCCTGTGGACTAAGCATGTTGGACTTTGATAAGAGCCCGGACATCATGCTTGTCAACTCGGGGGCAGTCTGCGAACAATTCATCGGCCAGCATCTATTGTACTCCGGGGAATTTTTCGAAGAACCCCAGTTGTACTACTGGAGCCGTGAGAAACGCCAGTCATCGGCCGAAGTCGATTACACCATCTCGGTGGGGCCCCGGATCATTCCGGTCGAAGTCAAAGCTGGTAAATCGGGACGTTTGAAGTCGCTTCACATATTCCTTAAGGAGAAGGAACGCTCTTTCGGCCTTCGATTCAACGCGGATCAACCATCGTATCTCAAAACCACCGATTTGCTCTCCACCGGCGATTCCGTAACGTATCATCTACTTTCACTGCCCCTCTACCTGGTTGGTCAAATCCGCCGGCTCTGCCGTGAGCAGGAGGCATTGCGGGAATGATCCAGATGTCACACATTTTGGCCGGACGATTTGTCTCTGGTGGGCACTCTTTTTCAGGCCGACTCTCCGGAGACCACAGGTATGTCGAAAAGATCGCCGGAGTCTCGATCGAAACATTCATTTTCACCAACGATGATATCGTATGCAACAGTGTACCGATCGACCAGATCGAAGAGACGCTTGTTCCGCTTACTGAAAATCCCAACCGGGCGGAAATCATGTTGCTCTTGACCTATGAACAACGGCTTGATGTTGCCCTTCGATTGGTCTCCGAACGCGGGTACAAACCGGTATTTTTCCACGAGGGACTTTTAGGAGCGCCCGAGTAGAGGAATAGTAACAGGCAAGCCTCTCATCGCCCGCCAACCCAGATCGCAGAGCTAGAACTCCAACTCGAACCGTTGCCATCAATACTCGCCACTCCACGCAGCCGGTCTCGCAAACCGAACCGTCCGACAAAGGCTTGACCCGTTTGTACAGAACCACCGTAGCACCGTTGGAAACGTTCCTCATTCAAAAACAACGGTGCAATTTTCATACACCAGCAGATCGTGGTGCACATGGTGGCGCACCGCGCGAGCCAGAACGATTTTTTCCAGATCACGGCCGATACGGATCATGTCCTCGATCGAATCCTTGTGGCTGACTTGAACGACATCCTGCTCGATGATCGGACCGGCATCCAGTTCGGCCGTAACGTAGTGGCTGGTGGCGCCGATGATCTTGACGCCACGCTCGTAGGCGTTGTGGTAGGGTCGGCCGCCGGGAAAAGCGGGCAGGAACGAATGGTGGATGTTGATGATCCGTTGCGGATAGTCGCTGACGAAGTCATCACTCAGTACCTGCATGTAACGCGCCAAAACGATGAAGTCGATGCCGTGCTTCTGCAGCAGCGTCTTCTGCTCCCGTTCCTTCTGCGGTTTGTTCTCTTTGCTGATGGGCAGGCAGTGGAACGTGATGCCCAGTCGCTCTGTCGCTTTTCGCAATTTGTCGTGGTTGCTGATGACGATCGGTATGTCAACATTCAGCTCACCGCTTTCATAACGCGCCAGCAGGTCGTAAAAGCAATGGGGCATCTTCGAAACGAAGATTGCCATCCGTGGTTTCGTGTCGGAGAAGTGCAGTTGGGAAGTCATCTGGTAACGGGAACCGACCAGTGTTTCAAAGTACTCGGCTATTTTTTCACGTTGGATGGCGAACTTCGCCAGATCCCACGCGATCCGCATGAAAAATATACCGCGTCCGCCATCGACATGCTGGTCGAGGTAGAGGATGTTCCCGCCGTTATGATGAATGAACTCCGTGACCGTCATCACGATGCCAGGTTTGTCCTGGCAATGGATCAGGAGTATTGCCGCATTCTTTGTCGAATCTGTCATCGTTCTCTTGCGTTGGTCCGGGCAAAGAGCCCGGGCAGGAAGTGCCCCAAACGTTGTTGGAGGCTGGATCTTGGAAGTTGGTCTCCCGAAGGGCGAAAATCGCCAATTTTCAATTTTCAATTTTTTGAACGCGGGTTGCCACCGACGGGGAGACCACCACGGACGAGTCTAATCGTTTCCCGTGGTTGGGGCAAGTTTCCGTTGCAAAAGCTGCCGAGATCTTTCGCGATCACCTGCGTGACGGTAGATCGTCTCCTGAAATTCGCTTGTAACTCGCGTGCATCCTGATAGAATAGCTTCCAGCTCCAGGGTCATTCAGTCCCATTTGTTGTTGCCTAGGCAGACCTAGTGAACATTTCTGTGAAAGCCGCTTTTCGCTACGCGGTGATTGCCGCGTCAGCATTTCGTTTGTGCCCCATTCTGGGCAGGCTGCCGGTTTCTACTCAATCCGGCACTTCTGGTTCGCAGAGATGACTCCGCTAATCTCAAGCCGGAATCAAACCGGATCGGAGACTTCCACAGGCCATCGCTCCTTTGGGATGAAGGCAAGTGACAACTTTGGTTCGACTGTTGGTTGCCGAGTAAGAACATCTGCATGGGCTATGCGGAGAACGACGGGAATTTCATGTGACTTGGCGGATTCAAGATCAAGCATGACCTCAAAAAGCCATTGCTAGTGCTATAATTTGGATCCGATTTAAGAAAATCCAGTGTCAACGAAAGTGTACTCGCCATGATCTGTTTACGAATCGGCCTCACCTGGCTGGGATTGCATTTGCTACTCGTGGAAGTGGTACTTCCCGCGGTAGCGGAGCCGGGAGTCCATCGGATCTATGATCAACTCATGAATCCACGGGAGCATCCAGACGATGCGCGACGGCCCGTGAAACCACCCAACTGGGAGACTTTCGGGAATCGAACGCGGTTTACGACCCTGCGCGGTTTCGAGGTGCGGGACGGGCAAATTGTCGGCTATGCGGCAGCACTCGAGCGGTCGACGCGGCAACATGCACTGGGCGATGTGATCTGGCCATCCTATCCGATTCTGTTTGCAAAAAATGTTCAAGACCTGGCGGAGGAAATCAAGCGGCGCGATCTGTTCCTGTTCGACATCTGGGGGTATGTGCCGGGGTCGGGGCCAGGCGGCTACTGGCGACAGTTCAAGCCACCCGCCGAGGTCCTGCAAATGTTCGAAGCGACCTTGGGCTCGCATTGGCTCGGCATGGATATCGGGGAACAAGATGGCCGTTACGTCGGTGGCTACACCACTCAGATGACGCCGGCCTCCGCCGATCGGTTTGGGCAGTATTTGAATTTCCACCGCCACTTCGAATCGATGAGCAACGAACTGGGGAACAAGGTATGTGCCCTGGTATCGCTCAACTTTGGCCATTATTTCTTGAAGGAAGGTATCTACTCGGCCATCGGCGCCGAAACAGCGCAGGCATTGCCCAACAGCCAGGTTTATTACGCGTTTATTCGCGGAGCGGGCAAGCAGTATGGAGTGCCGTGGTTCGGCAACGCGTCGGTATGGAATCGGTGGGGCTGGAAGAGTTATGACTCGGAAGGGGAGCGGAACGGGGCAACGAAAGGAACGAGCCTGAACTTGCTGAAGCGGCTGCTTTACAGCCACATCCTCTACAACTGTACATTCGTCGGATTCGAGAACGGCTGGTTCCAGGGCGAGACGTTGTCGCCGATCGGCCGCATCCAGCAGGCAGCGCGGCGCTGGGTGCGGGAACATGGTCAGCCGGGGACGATGGTGACACCGACCGCCGTGATGGTCGACTTCTTCGCCGGCTGGTCTTTTCCACGTCATCTCTATACGCCACATGTCTACCGGGTATGGGGAAACTTGCCGTACGAACCGGGAGACTATTTAACCGACGGCGTGTTGGATCTGCTCTATCCAGGCTACCAGGATTCCTCCTATTTCCACGATGAACGCGGCTTC
>JAJRWS010000200.1 GCA_024276705.1 Planctomycetota bacterium
AAGTCGCCCAAGTCGTAACCGATGGGCAAGGGACCACGAAAATATTTGCGCTGCGCCGCCGAATAGTAGACATGTCGCTGGAAGCATATGTTGCGCGGCTTGATCACGACGTCTTGGACGACCTTCGATTCGTCCGCGATACGCACCGCGTCAGGCGGTAGTGTGGCCGGATCGACGGGACACTCGATCTCATCGTGAATCGTCAGGTCCTTGAAAGAACGCCGGTCGCGGGGCGGTCGGTTTTTCTTGTCCCGTGGTCGACGATTTTCGGATGAATGGTTCGAATCGTCTTTCGGATTTTTGTCGTCTTGATTCTTTGAATTGGTGGTCTTCGCCCTTTTCTTCTTCTCCAAATCCTGCCGAAGTCGCTCGACTTCATCGGATAGTTCTTTCTTATCCGAACTGAGCGCCTCGACAATATTGAGCAGCTTTTCGACCGCCTGCTCTGCCTCGGCCGGGAGGGCACCCGCTTGGGCCAGCAATGCCTCCACCTGTTCCAGAATCGACTTGATGTTCAATTTGCTCATATGACAGACTCTACGCAAGTAGACAACAAAAGGTTTGCTGGCGATGAGAACTTACCTTTTTTACTTGCAAAGTACCGTAGTCAGCTGGGCACTGCGAATTCAATTCTTCAATTGCCTCCCAGCGTGACGGCGACCTTCATTTGTCGACCGTCACGAATAATGGTCAACGTAACCTGATCCCCAGGCTTATGTTCCCAGATCTTGTCACGAAAACGCATCCCAGTACGCATCGGCTCGCCATCGACCGCCAGGATACGGTCCGCATGACTGCGATCGATCGTTTCGGTTTCGTAAATCATCCCGCCCTGTTGATACCGTCGATGGACTTTTCGAAAGCCACGCAGGCCCGCTCGATCGGCCGGTCCACCTGGTGTCAGCCGAGCCACGAGCAAACCATGATTGACACCTTGCACCGAATTATTCGTCTCCATCACATGGGTGATGCCGATGTCGGCACGCACCACATGCCCTTTTTCAATCAAGTCGGGCAACACTTGCTTGATCCGGTCGATCGGGATGGCAAAACCAACACCCGTGTTCTGTCCCGTCCTGGTCTCAATGGCGACACACATACCGATCATCCTGGCTCCCGTATCGAGCAAGGGCCCACCTGAATTGCCAGGATTCATCGCTGCGTCCGTTTGAATCAGCGACTGCATGACGCGGCCCTCCACGCGACTGGGCAAATCGCGATTCAAGCTTGAAACGATTCCGGTCGTCAAGGTGCCATCCCAGCCAAATGGATTGCCCAGGGCGTAAACTCGTTGTCCCACACGCAAATGTGTTGAGGCACCCAATTGGATTGGGAAAAGCTCCTCCGGTGGAGCTTCAATCCGCAAAACGGCAATATCATGTTCCTTGTCCTTCCCAATCAGGCGGGCCGAATACGATTGGTTCGAGACCAGGGTCACATCGATATTCCGAGCTCCGTCCACCACATGAAAATTGGTGATGATATGCCCAGCCTTATCGAGCACCGCCCCCGAACCAATGCCTTGCGATTCTCTGGCCTCGGAAAAGAAAGCATCGACTTCGACACTGCGTGTGTTGATATGTACAACGCTTCGACTCACCTCTTCGTAGACATGGATATTGGTTTGTTCCTCGGCTGTTAAAACCACGACTCGATCGGTGTTGACAGCCCAAGGCCGTGCGTTTTCGGCAGCTCTCGCTCGAGCAGGTGCCGTCCCAACCGGTTGTGCCGCGGAAACCTGGCTGCTGACCCCGGGCCGCCCAACGGATTCGGGCGGCCCTGCCTGCTCCGCCAACCTCGCGCCGACCATGCCGCAAAACAGACAAAACAATCCAAATAGAAGAGTGCGTCGCATTTTGGCTATCTCCTAAAACGGCCACACCCAGGGAATCAGTATCAAAGCGGCTCCGGTCAGCAAAACCGCCAACGGGAAGCCGACACGAAGGTAGTCCCGAGGCTGGTAACCACCCGGCCCCATCACCATCAGGTTGGTCTGGTAGCCGATGGGGGTGATAAAACTGAGACTTGAGGCGAGCGTAACCCCAATGACAAAGGGGCGGGGGTCGTAACCGGCCACACCCGCAACACCAATGGAAACGGGGATCATGATGCTGGCAACGGCCACATTGGTGATCGCCTCGGTAAATGCCTGCGAGACGATGTAAACCACGGCCAAGAGCAGGTACGGTTGCCAGAGAGGCCCAATCCCCAGGGCAATCGTCCCGTCTACCAGCGTCTGGGCCAGCCAGCGGGCCGCTCCGCTTACATACAATGCCTCGCCCAATCCCAAGGCCGCGGCGATCGTCAGCAACACTTGCAGGTCGATGGCCGAACGGGCCTCGGACATGGTCAGGCAACGGCTGCCGATCATGACCAGGACTGTGGTAATCGCGGCAATCGCATGTATCTGCCCCGAAGTCCAGTTGCCCCATGGCAAGATGCCAGGAAACAGACTACTGGCGGTAAGCCATAGGATCAGGCCGATAAACAGCAACGAAGCCAGCAAAGCCCGATCATGCCGTCTGGCAGTCGTGTCTCCCACGCGACTGACCAGATAAAATTCCCGATTGTTACGGTGCGTTTCAACAAACTCATTGCGGGTTTGCAGCAATAAGGTGTCGCCCGGTTCCAGACGGATGTTGCCCACCTTGTTGGTGAGCCGTTCGCCATTACGGTGGACGGCTACCACTGCGGCATTGTAACGCTTGCGAAAGTCCGTTTCGCGCACCGTGAGCCCGACCAATGGCGAAGTGCGTGACAGAACCACTTCAGTCAGTTGCCGGTGAATTCGTGCCGATGGCTCTGTTTCAAAGGAACGGTCCACGGCAGGCACCAGGCCGGGAATTCGCTCCAAATCGGCAATGGTCGTGACGATCCCAGTGAAAACCAGATGGTCGCCAGCTCGAATCGTATCTTGTGGGGTCACCGGAGTGATCACATCTCCCACTCGGTCAATCTCAATCAGAAACAATCCGGGCAGATTGCGCAGGCCGGCATCCTGTACCTTTTTTCCGACCAGTGGGCATTTCGACTGCACCTGCATCTCGACCAGGTATTCGCGCCGACGCTGGTCGAATTGCTGCATAAGTTCCGTTCGGTTGGGCAACCGGCTAGGAGCCAGCAGAAGCATGTAGGTGACTCCCAGTAGAGCGATCGGAACGCCAACCGACGAAATCTCAAAAAAAGTGAGCTCCGGCTGATTCAAGCTGGAAAGAATACCGTTGATGACCAGGCTGGTACTGGTACCAATCAGGGTGCAAACCCCGCCGACAATCGTCAGGTAGCTAAGCGGGATCAACAGACGCGAGGGAGAAATACGTCGACGCCGACACCAATCGACGACCACCGGAGCCAGCATAGCCACCAAGGGCGTATTGAGTACAAAGGCGGAGGCGGGAACCACGGCCGCAGCCAGCCGCACGAGCGCGCCACGCTCGGTCGTGGCATTGCCCAGTAAACGGTTACCGATCCAATCGAGGGTACCGGTGGTACGCAAACCGGCGGACACGGCGAACAGAGCCCCAATCATGACCACCGCTTTATTGGAAAAACCGGCCAGCGCCTGGCCTGGCGTCAGCACACCGGCCAGGGTCACCAGCATCAAACCACTGAGAAAAAGAAATTCGATCGGCAATCGGCGGCGCAATTGGATGCCGAGAAAGACCCCCACCGTGACCGCCAGGGCAATCTGCCCGTGAAATGTCAAAGTGGTCTGCTGGGCAATCAACATACGGTAATGGCTTTCAATCAGCAGGTTGCCTGGCAAGTGCATGGTAGTCAAACTCCAGCTCCCAGGCCCCAAACGGGTGTAACCGGCGTCCCGCCAGCAAATTGGGACGCTGGAACGTCTCATTTATCAATAGTTGTTTGTCAATAGTTATTTGTCATTGGTTTTGACGGCAGACCATTCGTCGACGATTCTATTTCTTTTTCGCTGTTTTGACGGAGGCATTGAGGATACGGCAAAGCTGCTGGTTTTCGTCGATCAGCGCTGTAAGTAGATCTGTCGTCATCAGCTCGGCCTTGTAGACTATTCTGAGCCAGACGCTCCCATCACTCCCTCAAATAATAAATGACAATTGACAAATAACTATTGACAATTCTCTATTCAAGCGGACGGAACATTTCCAGATTCCTCGGCGGGTTACCGGTTGCACCCGGGGGCTGGGGCCTAAACCTCTTACCTCCAGTCCCCAATTCCCAGCCTCCAGACCCCATTAAGTTGCCACCAGAGGTCCGATAGGGAATAATACGGGTACGTAAAGTTCGGATTATCCCCCCCAGGGAGTACTATAGCAGGCTAAATTGACGGGGACCGACGAATCTGGCGAATTTTCTTGTGGCGATATGTCCATCATCAGCTTAAACTGGGAGTACAAGGTGATTTACACAGATTCTCCGTACAGGGATAGGGCATTCGCTGCGTGGGGTAAGGTAGGTGGTTCGCTGGCACCTTTGTCGCGGGCACCTTTATCTCTGCCGCAGATCGAACCGTTTGGGAGCACACTCATGTTGGCTTACCGTTCAATTACACTTCAATCTGTCGCGGCCATGCTGGCCATGTTCGCCATGGGTGCAGGCGCCAATCCGGCGGCGATGACCTCTGCCATGGCGGCCCCCGTTTCTGGACCGACGCGTCTGACAACCTACACCCAGGATGGCCAGACCTATTACGCATTAAGTCTTCGAGCTGACTTGCAGCCCGAATCCACCGCGGTCACGAATCGCACCAACGTGGTGATTTTATTCGACACGTCCGCTAGCCAACAAGGAACCTACCGCGATACGGCCATGGCCGCGTTGGAATCGGTACTCCAGAATCTGCGTCCGCAAGACCGGGTGCAACTGCTGGCTGTCGATCTCGAAGCTCGGGCAGTGACCAATGAATTCTTAGCTCCCGGCAGCACGAAGCTCAAAGCGGCCTTGGCACAATTGCGTCATGAGGTTCCCCTTGGCTCCACCGACATGCAAGTCGCCCTGCAAGCGGCAACCGAGCGTCTGCTCCAGGCGGACACAACCGACCGTGCCATCCTCTACCTGGGCGACGGCAGTAGCGGAGCCAATTTACTGGACTCCGACACGCTGAGCCAGATCGTAGAGCCTTTGCGCGCCGCGCATGTATCGGTAAGCAGCTATGCGATTGGGCCGCGCGTTGGTGCCCAGTCCTTGGCTGCATTGGCGAATCAAACCGGTGGCAATCTCTACGTTGCCAAACCGATGGCTTGGGAAGATGACGCTGCGGGGATCGATCGACAGCAAGCAGGCGATGAGAATAAAAAGCAGGGACAGATCATCGGTGCCTTGATGGCCGACTGGTGCCAAAGAGCCGTCATCTGGCCAGAAAGTGTCCAATTGGCTCCGGAACTTGGACAAACTTATCCTTCGCCCATGCCGCCGCTACGCAGTGACCGTGACACGATCCTGGTAGGCCAGACCAGTGACTCCCTCACCGCTTCAGTCCAAGTTGCCATGGGCGCTAACCGCGGCGGACAACCGGTCCAATTCCGCTGGACAGCCACCCCGGAAGCCCCCCAACAAGACAACTCCTATCTCGCCGAAATCGTCAGGCAGGCGAAACGCAACGACGGCTTGACCTTACTGACCGTGGGCTCCGCCGGCCTGGCGGAGACTGCACGCATGCTGGCAGTACAAACCGACCAACTGGCCATGGTGGCCAAACGGGCCGTGGCCCACGGCGACCGCCAGGCGGCAGGCCAAATCGCCCAAGCCGTGCTGCGGCGGGACCCGGGGAACGTGCAGGCGCGCAACGTGCAGCATGCCATCGCCAATCCTCGGGCCAATAATCGCCCGGCGCTTGCCAACAACGTTGCCCAGCAGGGTACGGCCCCAACGCCCCACGCCCACGACGCCACTCTTCCCAAAGCCGGGGGGCCAGTGGCGGTCGCTGCCGACGGTCCGGTGGTACTGGTAAAACCAACGAAGCCCGCAACCACTTCGGCCCCACCTCTCCCGACGGGCGCTTTGCCGTATGGGGACCGCGAAGATGAGGGGCTGCTAGGGGGAACGGGCTTATGGAACCAAGAGGGCGACGGTCAATTCCTGGATGAAGTGGAACAGCAGCGGCGCGTCTTTTCCGAAATGCTCTCCAAGGAAATTGAAAATACCGTCCTCGACGCTCGTTCCAACATGGCCAGCAATCCGCAGATAGCAATCCAGAATTTGAAATTGGCCCTGGACGATGTCAAGCGGGCTGCCGACTTGGGCGCTGCCAAACGGGCGGAACTGGTGGATAAGCTGCAGCATGCTTTGAAGGAGGCCCGCCATCAAGCATCGCTGAAAGACGAACTGGACCGCGAACGAGAAGAGGAATTGGCCGCCTCACGGGAGATCAAATTTCTCAACGACCGGCTGGCGCTTAAAATCGAGCGTGAAAAACAGCTCATGGATCGTTTCGCCGCCTTGATCGACGAGCGCCGATATGCCGAAGCGGGGGCAGTCGCCGAGATTGTGGAAGATATCGATCCCGAAAGTGTCATTTCCCGTGTGGCCACCGTGGAGTCACGCCTGAAGCGAAACTTCGACATGCAGGTGGCGGTACGCAAAGCGCGCTGGAGAGGATTTTTCGATTCGATGTATCAAGTCGAATTGTCGCACATTCCCTTTCCGGATTCCCCGCCGATCGTCTACCCCGATGCGGAATTCTGGCAGGATCTGACCAATCGCCGCAAAAAGTACGCCGCGGTCGACTTGAAATCGCAGGGCAAGGCGGAAGAGCGAATTCTGGCCGCATTGCGCGAGCCTCTAGTCGCTCCGCTGGAGTATCCGGAAACTCCACTCAGCGAAGTGCTGAATATCATTCAAGAAGATTACGACATTCCCATTGTCATCGACGCATCGGCCCTCGATTCGGTGGGCATCAGCGCGGAGACCGAAATATCGGTCAACCTGCGTAATATTACCCTCCGTTCCGCCCTGGAACTGATGCTCAAGCAAGTTGAAGAATTGACCTACGTGATTGAAAACGAGGTGATGCTGATCACGACCGAGGAAAAGGCGGATGAAACGCTCACCGTCAAAGTCTACCCGGTCGCCGACCTGGTCCTGCCCATTCAAAACCTTGGCATCATCGGTGGCGGTGGTGGCGGCGGCGGCGGTCTGGGCGGCGGTGGCGGTGGCGGCCTGGGCGGCGGCGGTGGCGGCGGCGGATTCGGCGGCGGCGGCGGCGGCCAGGGCGGTGGTGGTGGTGGCTTCTTCAGCGTTCCTGATGACCTGACGGCCGACCAGACGGTTGCAACCACTGCAGACGTAGCCGGCGGTGTGAAGCAGGAGCCGGTTCGGGCGGCGAACGCCAACTCGGACAAGCCCGTCCAGCAAGAGAAACCAGCCACGAAGACCAAATCGGCTGCCCCCGTGGGGACGATCAAAATCGATACCGCACAAAAGCCGGACCCATTTTGGCGCACTTACTTTGCCACTCACCAGACCGACCCGGCTGTCGTGCGTCAAACGGTACGCAAACTGATGCAGCAGGGCCAGACGGACCAGACCATCGCCCTGATCCAGGCAGCGCTCGGCAGCGGACAACCCCAATCGTGGATGTATGAAACGCTCGGCATTGCCATGGAATTGGCGGGCCGGTCGAAAAAGGAAATCGAACGGGCGATCATGTCGGCGTGTGACTTCAGCACCGGTGCCGAACAATTGCTGGCGATCGCCCACTATCTGTCTCAGGTTGGTCTCGATGGCCGGGCGGTGGATGTCTATCGCCAGGTTATTAAAATTTCGCCCCTTTACCATGAAGCCTACGCGATGGCTCTGCAGGCGGCCGAGCGGGCCGAAGATTTTGTGGGTGTCCGCTGGGCCACAGTCGGCATCCTCCAGCAAGCCTGGCCGCAAGAACAGGCTGCCATCCGCCAGAAGGCCGTGCGGATAGCCAAGGCAACACTCGAACAACTCCGCGAACTGGCTGCTCAAGGTGACTCGAACGCCCAACAGACCTGCCACCAATACGAGCAACAATTGCAGCAGGCCCTCGTGCGCGACTGCGTGGTGAGAGTCTCCTGGTCAGGCGACGCGGACATCGACCTGATCGTTGAAGAACCCTCCGGTTCGGTCTGCTCGCTTCGAGTACCACGAACCACTGGCGGTGGCGTGAGTCTGGGGGATACATTTTCAACGCTTGAATTGAACCAGCCCAATGACAACAACGAAGGGTTGCAGGAAGTCTATGTATGCACCCAGGGCTTTCCCGGCACTTACCGCGCACGGATTCGCAAAGTGTGGGGAGAGTTGGTCGCCGACCGAGTGACGGTGGATGTCTACACGCACTATCGCAGCCCGCAGCAGTTGCACGAACGCCAGCATATCCAGGTAGGCGACGATGACGCGGTTGTCCAGTTCGACCTGACCGAGGGTCGTCGCACGGAACCGATCGAAGATCAGCAACTGGCCGTCGCGCTCCAGCGGCAAGCGGAAATTGGCCAGGCCGTATTAGCGCAACAATTGGGCTCGTTATCCGATCCGGCCATGGCCCTGGGCCGCCGGGGAGCACGCAATTTCCGCCGCAACGCGGCCTTGTTGGGGGCCCGTGGGGCGGTCGGTTTTCAGCCCATTATCGTGACCCTGCCCGATGGCACCCAGATGGTGGCGACCGGCGTTATCTCGGCGGATCGCCGGTACGTACGTATTTCTGCTTCACCCTCCTTTACCGGAATTGGCAACGTCACGACCTTTACCTTTGCCGGCTCTGCCCAGCAAGCCGGTGGCGGTGGTGGTGGTGGACTTGGCGGCGGTGGAGGTGGCGGAATCGGTGGTGGCGGCGGTGGCGGTGGCGGTGGCGGTGGATTCGGTGGCGGTGGCGGTTTTTAGCCGCATGGCCAGCGGTCACCCAGCGTCACCCGCTGGCAGCTTGTCAATTCGGCAATCCCCTGACGCGCCAATGCAAGTAATGCATCGAGTTCCGTCTGGGCAAAAGTCGCTTCCTCGCCAGTCCCTTGCAACTCAACATACCGGCCTTGGCCGGTCATCACGACATTCATATCGACATCCGCCCGCGCATCTTCCGGGTAATCCAGGTCGAGCAACACCTGGCCTTGAACCAGCCCCACGCTAACCGCGGCAATACTACCGGTGACAGGCAGCTCGTCCCACGGCTTGGGCTGCTGCTCGAAAGCTGCCATGCTGCCGAAATTTAGCAACGCATCGACCAGGGCGATAAAGCCGCCGGTGATGCTCAAGGTGCGCGTACCCCCATCCGCCTTCAGCACGTCGCAATCGATGGTAATGGTCCGTTCCCCCAGTTGCGACAGATCGACAACCGCCCGCAAGCTACGTCCGATCAGACGCTCGATTTCCGTGGTGCGTCCATCCACTTTTCCCGACCGGTTGCGCCGTTTTCTGGGAGAAGTACTCCCGGGTAGCATATTGTACTCAGCAGTGAGCCAACCTTTCCCTCGCCCGGCCATCCAAGGAGGTACTTCCGGATCGATACTGGCGGTGCAGAGAATCACGGTCTGCCCGGCACTTGCCAAGACCCGACCCGGAGCCGCTCCTGGAATCTCAAGATCAAAATGTATCGGTCGCAAGGAAGTCGCACAGCGGTCATGTTTTCGGAGGGGCATGGTTGAGTGGTGTCGGGTGTCAGGTGTCGGGTGTCGGGGGTCAGGTGTCGGGTGTCGGGGGTCAGGTGTCGGGTGTCAGGTGTCGGGTGTCAGGTGTCGGGTGTCAGGTGTCGGGTGTCGGGTGTCAGGTCATAACAAAGTCCCCTCTCCCCCGGCCAATTGCCGCCGAAAGATGCTCCATGCCGTATGAACATTCCCGGCAAGTGGTTGGGGGAGAGGGATAGGGTGAGG
>JAJRWS010000201.1 GCA_024276705.1 Planctomycetota bacterium
TCGATTCCCACATCTCACATCACTCATTAACCACGCCCTTCGCCAGGGGGCTGAGCCTGTTCGTCTTCCCATCATCTCTTGTCCTGGCTCCAGGGCCGTGCCACACACGGGGCCTTGCTATGGGTCCGGGATTTGCGGTGACCCGTTCGCGCTGCCTGCCACGGCCCTGCCCTGAAAGGAGCCGCCCCCCCCGAATCGCAACTGTTTCCGGTGGGCTAACTTGGGCGAAAATCCAAAGCGACAGCTGCGCTGTCGCACTCCGCATTATGGAGTGCTGCGGCGCAGCCGCAGCTTTGGATTCTTACCCACTCGCAAACGTTGAACTTCTGCCCACCGATGGAAGCCAAAGGAGCTCCTGGCTGACTTGGGCAACCAGTTGATCGCCATTGGCCATCGTTCGCTTCCTTTCACTCCAGGCCCTCCTTTTGAGACAGGAATTCAACGATCTGCGTTGCCATTTGCCCCCCGTTTGGAAACTACATCGGTTTCCGGATGCAAACTATGTTCCGCACCGCTATGTGGATGTTACGTGACTGATCTTGTTCCCATGGTTGAGCTTTGCTAGAACCCTCCATCCCAATTGGGACCGGGCAGTCCTGCTTTCAAATCGCCCGAGAGTTGCCGCCCAATTCCTGCTGACGGCCTGATCGTATCCTGGAAAACCGTGTAAGCACGGTTCGAACCGGGCTAGCCATATCCAAATTACACAAGCCTGGAAACAGTGAAGGAACCCTTGATGGCGAAATCTCGCAAAAAATCCATCTCGCAAAAAGTTGTCAACACTGCCACGATTGGGATGCCTTTGCCAAAACCGGCTAAAAAAATTCTCGGCAGCCGTATGGTCGCATTGCTCATCGTGGTCTCGATCCCGGTATTGCTCAGCACGGGCATGGTCACGGTTCAGTGGGAAAACGGTCGGCCCAGGCTTTCCATCAACCGGCAGCGAACCGCGGAGGTCCGGGAGGAGGCCACGGAACAACTGGAAGAATTCAGAGAAAGCCATGGCGGCCAGGGAGCATTGGCCAATTGGCAGCCGGGCGACCAACTCGAACAGCGTGTGTCCGAGCCTTTGAGCGAGGCGAAAGAAAAACTGGTTGGGGACGGCAAGCAGGCGTGGAACGGGGAACTCGCCAAGAGCCCCGCGCCCCGCAAGGAGAAGCAGGCGTCTCGACCGTTTCGCGATTTGGGCCAAAAGGCCAAAGGCCTGTTTCGATAGAATTCACATTTCATGAAGCAGAGGACCGAGAGGTCTCAAGGGGTGTAACCGGCAACTCGCCGAGGAATCTGGAAATGGTCCGTCCGCTTGAGCAGAGAATGGTCAATAGTTATTTGTCAATTGTCATTTATCATTGAAGGGAATGATGGGAGCGTCTGGCTCAGAATGGTCCGCCGGGCCGAGTTGATGACGACGGATCTACTTGCATCACGGATCGACGAAAACCAGCAGCTTTGCCGTATCCTCAATGCCTCCGTCAAGACAGCGAAAAAGAAATAGAATCGTCAACGAATGATCCTCCGTTGAAACCAATGACAAATGACTAATGACAAATAATTATTGATAAATGACACGTTCCAGCGTCCCAATTTGCTGGCGGGACGCCGGTTACACCCGGTCTCAAGTAGGTCGCTTCGAGAGCCTCCGTTTCAGCAAGCCAGTGTGCGCCCCTGTCATCCTGAACTCCAGTCGCACGAGGTGAAGGATCTCCTGGAGATAGTGCGTCACAAACGGCTCGAAGGACTCACCTGTGTGGCCCGCTTACTCCGCTTCCAGGTCCAGGTGTCTGGCTTGGGGCACCTGGCGGCGGATGCGGCGTTCGATGGTGTCGATCTCATCGGCCAGCAGTTCCACCACATCGTCGCCAAACTCGAGGGCGAACTTTTCAAAGTCTTCGTAGGTGCGGATGTTTTCGTAGGCTTCGCGTAACTGGGGCCTGAGTTTGGCCGCCAACACGTCTCCCTCGAAGCGGATGCCTGCCTTGATGCGGTACGTTTCCGTGTCAAGAATCCTCGTTTTGAGATCCACCACCTCTTCGACGGCCGGATCTTGTTCGATGATGCGTAGCACTTGCGCGCGGATCGTGGCGGGAATGCTGGAGCCAACCAGCAACTGGGCGTTGCGGCGTATCAACCAGATGGCGACCGCTCCCAGCAGCAAGCCAATGGTGATCGAGCCCACTGCGTCCCAATACGTTTCTCCGGTCCACCGGGCCAGCAGGATGGCAATCATTGCCAGCAAAATTCCAATACAGGCCGCGGCATCTTCCAGGACCACGGCCACCACGGCCGGATCCGCTTCGTCGCGCAGAAATTTTAGCAGCGGACGTCCCTTTGCCTGGTGTCTGGCGGTCCGAATGGCGATTCCCAGTACTGCGCCTTCCAGGACCAGGGAAAATAGCAACACGCCCAGAGCCCAACCCAGGTCACTCAAGGCATGGGGGTGAACCAGGGTTTGAATACCATGGTAGATGGTGACGCCGCAACCGAGAAAGAAGATGCCCACCGCCGAGATCAAGGCCCAGACATAACGGGCCGAATGGTAGCCATATTCGTGAGTGTCGTCCGGCTGGCGGCTTGAGCGGACGATACCCACCATCAGCAGAATTTGATTCAGCAGATCGGCCAAGGTATGGATTGCTTCGGACAGCATGGCGCCCGAACCGGTAAACAGGAAAGCGACGAACTTGGCCAGCATGACGATTGAATTACCGGCGATGGCGGCCGTCACGGCACCTTTCGATCCTGGATTGGCCATGGGGTAAAAATCCTTCGCGTCTCTTGCCGTTTAAGCGTTCACGGCATATGACCGTTCATTTCCGCTCTTAATCTTACTCTTACTCTTAATCCTAATCCCCGACCGGGCATTGTCCATGGAGATTCTAGGGCTACTGACAATGGTCACTTATGCAACGAGGAGCGAACGAGGAATAATTTCCCCATTTCAAGTTGGGTATTTTGGCTTCTCTTCGTACTCGTACTCAGCGAAGCGGTACTCGTACTCGCCGTCAACATGGTGCTGGACGGAAGAACGAGGAATCGACCCATCGATCGAAAGGCGTTAAACATCCACTCGATCGTGGCAAAGATCGGCTCGATGATTGTCCAGTCCTTTCGAGTACGAGTACGAGTACCGGCTGGCGCCTGAGTACGAGTACGATTCAAGGCCTGAACTTTCAATCCATGGATGACCTTGAAAAACTCTCGCCGGACCGCACGAA
>JAJRWS010000202.1 GCA_024276705.1 Planctomycetota bacterium
CATGTTCTACCACCATTACCGTGTTGCCAACTTCACAAAGCTCTTTCAATGAAGCAATCAGTTTTTGATTGTCTCTTTGATGAAGTCCTATGCTGGGCTCGTCCAGAATATAGGTGATGCCTACTAATTGCGAACCTATTTGCGTGGCAAGTTGGCATCATCGGGCGACGGGAAAGCGTTATGAACGAATCGATTGTAAGGTGGCTCAATGAACTAGCAACCGACGTTGCCCGCCAGGAGTTTCGTAAGTGTTGCGGCGCTTCGTGGTGGTGTGATCAAATGACGCAGGCCCGACCGTTTGCTGATTTTGCGGCACTCGTCGCGGAGGCGGATCGCGTGTTTGCTACGATGATGCGTGAGGCTTGGCTCGAAGCTTTTGGCAGTCACCCGAAGATCGGCGATTTGAAATCTTTGCGGATGCGGCTGACCGGCAATAAACAGTGGTCAGAAGGCGAACAGTCTGGCGTCACTTCGACCGACGAAGCAACGCTTGTTGGTTTGGCTGAGGGCAATCGAGCGTATGAGGAGCGTTTTGGTTACGTGTTCATCATCTGCGCGACCGGCTTGGCAGCAACAGAGATGCTCGCTCAATTAAAAGTTCGATTGCGAAATGACGACGCGATCGAATTCCGTCAGGCGAGCGAACAACAGCGAAAGATCACTCACCTGCGGCTGAAGAAGCTGACATCGTCCGTTTAACGTTTATCTGGAAATCGAATGAGCCCCATTACCACTCATGTCCTTGATACCTCGCTCGGCTGTCCTGCCGAGGGAATCGCTGTAACGCTGTATCGTATGGAGGAGGACGGAGCCTGCCTCGAAGTAGGGCGTAGCGTGACGAATTCCGATGGCCGGGCGGCAGATTTACTTGCAGATGGCAACACGCTCGCGGGAACGTATCGGCTTGAATTTGAAACCGCTGCGTACTTTGCTCGCAGCGAACGTCCCAGCTTCTACCCACGAGTCGACGTCCACTTTGAGGTGACGATCGAGGGAGGGCATTATCATGTGCCGCTATTACTCGCGCCGTATGGTTACTCGACCTATCGAGGCAGCTGAAAGCTGAATTCGCAAGCAGCGTCTCAAGAGGCGGCGCAGTCTTGAAAGGCGTGGATGAGCTGCGCGTCCGTGTCGACTTTTAGCTTTTCGAGAACGCGGGCTCGATGCTTGGCCGCTGTTTGAAAAGTGATCTCGAATTGTGCGGCAAGCTGCTTGATCGTTCGGCCTTTGAGCAATTCTTGAAAGACTTCGCTTTCCTTGGGCGTAAGCAAATCTAGTTGTTGCCGTTTGGCGTCGGCAGTATGCACAGTTCGACGGTGTTGCCGATCCTTTTCCAAAGCCTCTTCAATACGTTCCAGCAGCACGTCCACGTCCACGGGCTTGGTTAATACGTCGCATGCTCCAGCGCGAAATGCCTCGGAGGCTAGACGCACATCGACGTGTCCTGAGATGAAAATAATGGGGACCGAAACTTGCCGTGCATCAAGCATCGATTGAAGTTGCAAGCCACTCGCTCCCGGCATCCGCAAGTCCAGCAAGAGGCACCCCGGACATTGTGGATCGTAGCAATCGAGGAACTCTTGGGCCGAGGGAGACGACTTCGTAAGATAGCCGGCAGAATCCAGCAGCCAGCTGAGCGACTTCCTCACACTGAGATCATCGTCCACAATATAAACAACGCATTCAGAATCCATGCGATTGCCTGCGCCTCGGTGAAGAACCCTGGTGAGGGGATGATCAGTTACCTGGTGTAATCAACGAGAATCGAGTAGCTGCGGGCTTGCAGTACTCTTTGAACACGATCGATTCTACCGCGAAAGAAACCCTAGCGCCAACGGGGCTCGAGCTGCACTCCGATCGGTCAGCCGTAGAAGAACGTCCTCGCCAGCGGGGCAGTGCTAGCGAGGACGCTTGTGGAAGCGATCAGAAGACTACCTTACACATATACAACATTCGGTCCCAAATACCCATCAGAACATGCGAAAAAATCGCATCTGCTTGGGATTTGGCATAAAAACTAGACGGTTGACTTATGGACAATCGAGGCCGCCTATCGTAAAAGAACTTGCTGTATGCTGTAGTCGTAGACCGATGAGACTTGCTCCTCGAACCCCTGCAGTGGCTGTATGGCTGACGTCCCCATCCGAAGTGTCGAATTTTCGCGATTAGAGGCACTTTTTAGCTATGGAATACTTGAGACTCCTGCCGAACAGTTATTCGACGATTTAGTCCTGCTGGCTGCTCAGATATGCGATAGTCCGATCAGCTTCATCAGCTTGGTAGATGCACAGCGTCTATGGTTGAAATCAAAGTTGGGGGTCGATTTCGAAGAATTACCATTGGAATCGGCTTTTTGCACCCATACCATTTCCGATCCAGACGAGGTTTTCGTCGTTGAGAATGCCACTGAAGACGAACGGTTTGCAGGCAACTCTCTGGTCACGGGAGATTCGCCCGTATGTTTTTATGCCGGAGCGCCGCTAGTCACTTCGGACGGACATGCCTTGGGGGCGCTTTGCGTGCTGGATCATCTGCCACGTACTCTGAGCAAAAAGCAAATCGAGTCGCTCAGAATGCTCGCTCGTCAGGTAATGTCGCAGCTCGAAGCCCGACGAAACCTGCGCCTTCTCAAGGAGACCGCGATCGGTCTTGAACGTCAGTGCAACGAGATACAGTTATTCTTAGATCATGTGCCGGCCCATGTTTATATCAAGGATACGAAGAATACGATTCTTCGAGTGAATCGAGCTGCTGCCGATATGCTCGGTCTCGAATGTTCAAGTATCGAAGGTCGATCAGCAGCGGAATTTTACCCAGAGAACGCGGAAGATTTCTACCGCCTTGACCTCGAAATCATTCGCTCCGGGCGACCTAAGCTTGGCACTGTCCAGCAGGTCAATACTGGAAACGGACAGTTGCGCTGGAGCCGAACCGACGTGGTACCGATCGCTGACGAGAAAGGACAAGTGGAAAGACTACTTGTACTTACCATAGATATTACCGATCTCAAAAATACGGAGGAATCGCTACGAGAAAGCCAAGCACAGCTAAGCCAAGCGAATGCGCTTCTCGAAGAAAGAGTTCAGCGGAAAACAGCAGAGCTGAGGAAATCTCAAGAACGCTACGAAGATCTCTATCAAAATGCGCCGGACATGTTTATTTCGATCAATCCTAAAAATGGCCGCATCTTGCAGTGTAATCAAACGCTGTTGAACGAAGTGGGCTACACGCGCGAAGAAATTGTTGGGAAAGCGATTAACAAGCTAATTCATCCGAGCTGTTTGGGTGTAGACCAAATGATCATCAATCAATTTCGAGCCCAAGGTTTCGTTCGTGACCGCGAGCTGACACTAGCTCGCAAAAATGGTACACCTATCTATGTTAGCATGAATACCTCGGCTATTCGGGATGAACAAGGTGTGATTATTGCCAGTCGCACTGTTTTTCGAGATATCACTGATCAGAAACGGTTACAAGAAGAAGCGAGCAGCCATATGGATCAGTTGGCTCACCTTTCGCGAGTGTCTACAATGAACGAATTGACAACTGGCATCGCGCACGAACTGAACCAACCGCTACAGGCGATCAAAAACTATGCGCAAGGTGCGCTGATTCGGCTGAGCGGAAAAACGCTTGGATCAGAAGCTCTAACGTCGATTTTCAAGGAGATTGTTTCTGACGCCGACCGCGCGGCTGAATTGATTCGGAGCCTACGGCGGTATGTCAAACCGAGCGAAAAGCAAGTGACTTGTGTTGAGCCGTCCGAACTGATAGCTCGTGTGGTCAAGCTGCTCTCTCGCGAACTTGATCAGTATGATTCGACCTTAGCGGTGGTTGCACCCGACGATTTGCCCTCGATCACCTGTGATGCCATCCAAATCGAACAGGTCCTAATCAACTTGATACTCAACGCCGCCGAATCAGTTGCGAACGTGCCGAATCGCGAGATTTCGGTACTTGTCGAGCCTACTCAGCGACAGACCGTTCGATTTGCGATCGTTGATCAAGGCATGGGATCGACCGAAGTCGATCTCGACCGCCTGTTTGACACTTTTTATACAACCAAAGCCACTGGCATGGGCATTGGTTTGGCGATCTGCCGTACCATCGTCGAAGCACATGGAGGATCGCTGAGGGCAACAGCGAACCAAGGCCCTGGACTGACCTTCTCGTTCGAACTCCCAGTGGTGGAAACCAACCCAACGTAAGAGGAAGAAACCTTGATACGACTTCTGTCTCGTGAACTTGTTTTGTTGTTGATTTTTTTGGCTTTTGAACTTGGAGCTGGTCCCCTGTGGGCGGCCGCGCCGCGAGTTTTGTTGGAAGGTGCGAAGCTAGAACTGATTGCCTCGGAACCACAGATCATGACGCCCGTGGGGATGACTTTTGATAGCCAAGGGCGGCTGTTGGTCATCGAGTCGCATACGCATCAACGGCCCGAAGATTATCAGGGGCCGGCTGGCGATCGGATTCGGATGCTGTCGGATTCGGACGGCGATGGGAAACTCGACCAGTGGAGTACCTTCGCCGAAGGATTTCAGCAGTCGATGAATTTGCTCGCGGCGGGACCTGGGCAAGTCTATTTAGTAACGCGGCGATCAGTTGATTTGTTGATTGACGACGACCACGACGGTCGTTGTGACAGGCAAGTGTCGATCTTGCAATTGGAGACCGAAGATGACTATCCGCACAATGCACTCGGGGGCATCGCCGCTGATGGCAAAGGAGGGCTGTTCGTCGGGTTAGGTGAGAATCATGGGATACAATATACCCTGAATGGCTCGGACGGTAGCTCGTACAGCGATCATGGCGGCGTCGGTACGATTTTTCGCTGTACTGCCAATGGCAAGGATTTGCGACGGTATTGCAACGGTTTTTGGAACCCGTTTTCAATCTGCGTCTTACCCAACGACCAAGTCTTTAGCGTCGATAACGATCCCGATTCCAGCCCGCCATGTCGGTTGATTCATGCAGTCGAGACGGGTGATTATGGACATCGTTATGAGTACACGCGTGCGGGAGTTCACCCGCTGCAAGCGTGGGACGGCGAATTGCCTGGGACGTTGCCGATGGTGTGCGGGACGGGCGAAGCGCCGACCGCTGTGGTCCCGCATCGGGGATATTTGTGGGTAACCAGCTGGGGCGATCATCGTTTAGAGAGGTATCGTCTGATTGCCAAAGGTGCGTCTTACACGGCTGAGCAGAAAATTGCTGTGCAAGGGGATGCCGATTTCAGGCCGACGGGTTGTGCCGTGGCGCCGGATGGTTCGCTGTACTTCGCAGACTGGGTCGATCGTAGTTATCCCGTGCATGGCAAAGGGCGGATTTGGCGGTTGAGTTTTGCGGAGGAAGAAGCTTCGTCCCGAAAGACTTTTCCGCGTACTCTTCCAGAACACGGTAATCCAAAGCAACTTGCGAATTCCAACGATCCATTTGTTCGGCAGATGTTCGTTGCTGCAGGATCTCGTTGGGCGGAGGCCAATAAAGTCGACAATCCGTTGGTATTGGCGCAAATTTCTCGATGGAGCGGCGAGGAGGTCTCGGAAGCAGCATTCCGTGGTTGGCTCAGCGACAGTAACGCTGACGTGCGTATGTATACGGTGCGCTGGATAGCTGACGAGCGGATTCAAGCCTTACGTGACGACGTGGCAACATTGCTGAATGGCGAGATTCCTGATGAACGATATTATTTGGCCGTATTGAGTGCCTTGGAATGGCTGGATGATGAGCCAAAAATGAGGAGTGCGACACTCAAAGAGGGCTTGCTGACGCGTGAACTGAAAAACAAATCGCGTACGCCGAAATTACATGCGTTAGCATTGCGATTGATTTCGCCCAATAACAAATTCTTGACATTGAAAAAACTCGACGAGTATTTGCAAGCAGAGTATCGCCCGCTCAGACTGGAAGCAGTGCGAACGCTAGCCCTGCAGGATAGCCCCGAACGCTTTCGTTTGCTAGCAAGTGTGGCTCAGGACCCAGAACAAAGCGAAACCGTAAGAGCCGAGGCGGTTGCCGCTTTAGCGGCAACGGAGAACCACGAAAAACTGATCGCCCTCCTAGCAAACGATGCAAACCAAACCGTAGCCAAAGAGGCGAAACGCGTGCAGCGATTAACAGGGCAACGCCCCGTTGTCGCAGAAGACATGCCCGACGCGTCAGACTTAGAGGCTTGGTACAAATTGTTGACAGAGCCAGGAGATGCAGCAGCAGGGAGAAGGTTGTTTTTCTCCGGGCGAGGAGCCCGTTGTGGAGTTTGTCATCAACATGGGGGACGTGGCGGAAAAATTGGGCCAGACTTGACCCGCATCAATCAGAGCAATTCGCGTGCGCAGATCATTGCTTCAATTCTACAGCCTAATCGCGAGATGGCACCGCACTACCAGCCGTGGCTTTTACAGACCTACGCAGGAAAGACCTTGGTGGTATTGCGACTGCACAAACCGGGAGACGATGGCGCAGAATTTTATGCCGATGCTGAAGGTAAAATGATCGAACTGCACCGCGACGAGATTGAACATCGGCAGGTGAGCGCGATTTCGATCATGCCCAGCGGATTAGAGAAAACGGTGTCGATCGATCAATTGCGCGACTTGGTCGAATTTCTTAACGCAAAGAAAGAGTAATCGGACGAATCACTGAGGGTCGCTCCGACCGAATTGGTCAGAACGTCCCGACGCACCGCCACGGTCGAACACCGATGGATACTGATAACCGCTAGGCACCTCTAAGTGGTTTTGGGCGTACACAAAACAGTCGAAAGGTTTTGCTGACCATGCGAAAAGATATTGAGCTAGTTTATCTTGCGGTGGCAATAATGATGTCTTCTGTGAGCGTAGCGAGTGCAAAGCCGACGCTGAAAGGCAAATTAACCGTTTGGCATCCGGTCACGATTATTTTCGCCGGACCAGAAGCTTCGGAAACCGATTCTTCGCCTAACCCTTTTTTCGACATTCGATTGGAAGTTGTTTTTTCTGGTCCAGGGAATCGAAAATACGTAGTCCCCGGTTTTTTTGATGGGGACGAACAAAGAGGCTCTCAAGGACGAGTCTGGCGAGTCCGCTTTGTTCCTGACAAAGCAGGACAGTGGCAATACAAAGCATCGTTTCGTATTGGTCCTGGCGTAGCCATACAACTTGCATCTGAAGCAGGCGAACTTCTCGAATTGCCGCATTTATCAGGTTCGTTCAACGCCTCCCCTCGTGATCCCAAGGCACTAGGTTTTTTGAAGTGGGGACGACTCGGCTACGTTTGCAAGCACTATCTGAAATTCCAGGATGGCCCTTATTGGATTCGTGGGGGCGTGGACTCGCCTGAAAATTTCTTGGCCTATGATGGCTTCGTTCGAACATTGCCCAAACACAAGTTCGCCGATCATGTTTCTGATTGGCGAGCAGGCGACCCTGACTGGGGCAACGGTAAAGGTCGTGGGATTATTGGCGCGCTGAATTATTTAGCAAGTCAACATGTCAACAGCATCTACTTTATTACGATGAACATCGGTGGAGATGGTCAGGATGTCTGGCCGTGGACCAGTCCACTCGATGCGAAGGGAAACCCAAACAACGACAACTTGCATTTTGACACTGGCAAGCTACGGCAATGGGAGATCGTTTTTGCACACGCCCAGCGTTTAGACATTTCCTTGCATGTTGTGTTGAACGAAGCAGAGAAGGCCAATAAGCAAGAACTCGACAACGGTGAACTTGGCCCCGAAAGAAAGTTGTATTATCGAGAGATGGTCGCCCGGTTTGGTCATCATCTAGCACTTCAGTGGAATCTTTGTGAAGAGTACAACATTGCTTTTGATTATGGACCAGATCGCATACGAGACTTCGCCGAGTATATCCGCGCTCTTGACCCTTACGACCATCCTATAACTGTGCATAATGCTGGCAATCCGGTCGAGGCGCTTCGATTTACGTATGGTGATACCCGGTTTGACGTAACATCGATTCAGTGTAATCAACAACCCATTCACAAAGTCACCGAAGCCATTTATCGTGACACGGAAAAAGCAGGCAGACCTCTCCCGATAAGTCTTGACGAGTTTACGGTTGATCGAGGTCAGCGTGCCTCGTTTCTTCCCGTCGATCATGCAGAAGGCCACCGACGCGAAAAGATATGGCCAACCTATTTTCCTGGTGGAATGGTCGAATTCATTCTTGAGGATTTACTCGCCGTCGATAATTTCAAGAAACCGGAGCTTGAGAAACTCCGGCAATACGTTTGGCATGCTCGCCATTTTATAGAAGAACATCTCCCCTACTGGGAGATGGAGCCGGCCGACGAATTAGCTCAAGGCGGAGATGTTCTGCCCATCGGCATTGGAAACGGTCGAACGATTCCTTTGCGACCACAAGTTTTTGCGAAACGAGGTGAGGTCTATGCGATCTATCTCCCCACCTGTTCTCAGACAGGTACGCTCGACATAAGTGACCCGAATGGTTTTGCAAAACAACGTTGGTTTAATCCACGCATAGGAAAGTTTGAACCCGGATTATTCACGAGGTACATTGCCAACAGATAGAACCATTGCGTGATCTTCGGTGTATAAAGGGTGTAACAACCCCATCCC
>JAJRWS010000203.1 GCA_024276705.1 Planctomycetota bacterium
AAAAACCAAAAAACGAGGAACTTCGTCGTTGCGATCGGGTTGCGCGCACACGACAAAAATAGACAAAAAAACATGGGAAAAAACCCTGTTGACAACTTCAACTCTTTCAGGGATGGGACGTGCCACACAACTCAGGGCGTGCAACACAACAAATCTTTCCGGCAGGCTCGGATTCCAACCGAGGCAGCACCAACAACCGACCATCCTGGATCTGCTGGATCTGGATGTGTGGCACGTCCCTGAGGTACGAAGGGCGTGGTTGCATTGCCAGAGCGTCCGTATTGTTAGCTTCCATCGTCATCTTCGCAGGTGGTGTTCTCAGCGTTCAAGCAACCTGGCCTCTGAACACAACGGTTGTACCAGGCGTCAAACCACCACGCCCATCGCCGGGAGCTCTGGGACGTGCCACACAACTCAGGGCGTGCAACACAACAAATCTTTCCGGCAGCTCAGGACTCCAACCGAGGCGGTCCCAACAATCGACTATCCAATCAATCCGGAAAGTTTGGCTTGCCGCATAAAGACCACACCGTGGAGGTCCGCCCCATCGCGTCAGCGTCCCGTCAGGCAAACAAATCTTTCCGGCAGCTCAGGACTCCAACCGAGGCGGTCCCAACAATCGACTATCCAATCAATCCGGAAAGTTTGGCTTGCCGCATAAAGCAAGAAGCCGGCGTATTACGCCGGCTTCCCTACTCCAGTTGGATCACTGGAATTCAAATCAAGCGGTCTGTGCTCTAGACCAGCTTGACGTTCTCAGCTCGTGGGCCTTTCGGTCCTTGCCCTTCGGTATAGGAAACCCGTTGTCCTTCACGAAGCTCGTCATAGCTAACCCCTTCGAGGTTTGAGCTATGAAAGAACATGTCATTTTCGGAACCGGTATCAATGAACCCGAAACCTTTGTCCGTCAGTCGTTTAATCGTACCTTCAGCCATTCGTCACACTTCCTCAATAAAAAAAGACTCCGCGGCGCTGCTCGGCACTACTCCGTCCGAACCATTCCGCCGCAACGCTCCCGGATTATAGCAAACTGGCAAGTTTAGTCAACCGGCTAGAAAAACCACCAGCAGAGGGGGTTGACGAAGCCTGAAATACCCCAGCATCCAGGAGACGCACCCATGAGCCCAGAGGTCCGCACAGGCTGCTGGCAACGAATGCCCGACGGCGTATTATCTGAGCCTATGCGTACTGTACTGGCCACGATAAAAGACTTTGCAGTTCTCCTGGTCCAACCACGGAATTCTAGCCAATTTGTCGTGGATATGATAAAAAGGCTTGCTCGACCACATTTTGATGACCGATCCCTGCCCCATCACTACTTTGCCAGACCACAAATTACCCGACCCGTTGCCCGATCCTCCACCATCCGGCGGGCCACCCTCCATATTTGGGCTTGGCACCATCGTCGTCGATCATCAGGTGATCCTGGCGTCATTCCCCGAAGCCGATACCAAGGGCGAAGTCCTGGAAGACCGGTTTCAAGTAGGAGGACCGGTCCCCACGGCGTTATGCCTGCTGCGGAAATTCGGTCTGAAAACGGCTTTTCAAGGCCGCTGGGGGGACGATCCGTTCGGTCATCGGATCGAAACCGATCTAAAAGCGCAAGCGATTGAGTTCGACACAAGCCAGTGCCGGTCTGCCGACCGCTCGGGATTTGCCCATGTGTGGGTCGAAAAAGAGACTGGCCGGCGGACCATCGCCGCCTTCCGAGGTTCGCATCCCATCGAAACCGACCCCCTGCTGCTCCGGCGGCTTGCCAACTTTAGCGCCCTGCACCTCGATGGCTGGTCCACCATGGCGGCGATCGAGGCCGCGAAAACGATGCGGCAAACCGGCGGGCTGGTATTTCTGGACCTCGGTTCGCCCAAACTCCATCTGGAACAACTGCTGCAACATGTCGATGGGCTGAATTGCCCCGAGCGGTTGATTCAACGGCTTTTTGCGACCGACGACCTGGAAGAAGGCGGCCGCAGATTGCTCGCCATGGGACCGAGCGAGGTCACCATTACGCTCGGCGAGTTCGGAGCGATACACATTACCGGCGACCGAGTGACGCGCCACACTACGTTCACAGTGGATGCCGTGGACACGAATGGAGCGGGCGATGTGTTTTGCGGAGCCATGGTTTACGGGACGGTGCTCCGTTGGGAGACTGAAAAAAAATTGGCTTTCGCCTGTGCCGCTGCAGCCTTGAAATGCCGGCGACTCGGTAACCGGGCCGCCCTGCCAACCCTGGAGGAGATCGACTCTTTTCTGGCCACCGCGAAGGCGAACTGACCACGACTCCATTGGCCGGGGAGGGATACGGCAGGTGGTTCCCTGCACGATACTTCGATACAATTGCCCACCTTGACTCTCCCCCTTTAGGATCTATTTCATGACAAGAAAATTTTTAACGATCGCTCTCCTGTTCCAATTTGCCATTCCCTCGCTGCAGGCGGCGGACGCCATTCGCAATTCGGTGGTGCATCTGCATGTCACGCGCCGAGCTCCCGATATGTTTCATCCGTGGACAAAGGCCAGCCCCAACAAAGTCACCGGCTCGGGGGCGGTGATCGCGGGCAAACGGATTCTCACCAACGCCCATGTCGTCCAATTTGCCAAGCAGGTGTTCGTGCAACTGCAACAAGGTGGCGACCAACTGCCAGCCCGAGTCGTCGCTGTGGCGCCAAGGATCGACCTCGCCATCGTGGAACTGGAAGATGCCGCTTTGCTGGCAGACATCGAAGCCTTGGAAATGACCGACGCGTTGCCAACGATAAAATCGACCGTCAACGTCTATGGCTACCCGCTGGGAGGCGATGACTTGTCGGTGACCGAGGGCATCGTCTCGCGTATCGAGTTCGCCCAGTATTACTACGATGGGGCCGGTTTGCGAATCCAGGTCGATGCGGCCCTCAACCCGGGCAACAGCGGCGGACCGGCGATGCAGGACGGCAAAATGATTGGCCTGGTTTTCAGCGGCATCAAACAGGCCGAAAATATCGGCTATCTGATTCCGGTCGAAGAAATCCAAACGTTCCTGGCCGATGTCGGCGATGGGCGGTACGACGGCAAGCTCCGCATATTCGATCGCTTCAACAAGGCTGAAAACGCCGCTCTACGCGACTACCTGAAACTGACCCCAGATACCACGGGCATCGTGGTAAGCACTCCCTACCAAGAAGACAAAGAAGACGCCTTGCAGCGCTGGGACGTCATTACGCACATTGGCCCGCACGACATCGACAATCAAGGCTACGTGGCCTTCCAGGACGACTTACGAATACGATTCGACTACTATGTCCCGGAACTGGCACAAAAGGGAAAGGTGCCGCTCACCCTGGTTCGAGAAGGGGAAACCCGGCAGATCCGATTGCCCGTGACCACCGATCGTTCCTTGCTCCTGCCCTCGCTCCAGGATCAATACCCCAAGTACTTCATCTACGGACCGCTGGTCTTCACCGCTGGAACGCAGGAGCATATGCAGGCCATGGGCGGTAAAGGCATGGCCTACCTGAGTGCTTTCGACAGTCCACTGCTCAAACGGCGTTACGACTCGCCTGTCTTCCCGGGCGAGGAACTGGTGATGATTGCCACGCGTCCTTTCCCGCATCCGCTCACTCACGGCTATGGCAGCATGGCCTTGGGCGTGGTAACGCATCTGGGCGATGTGAAACTGAAAAACCTGCACCACTTCGCCGAACTGCTGCGCGACAGCAAGGCGAAATTCCTGAAGCTCGACATGGCGGGCAAGAGCGAACCGCTGATCTTTCGCCGCCAGGAAATGGCGGCGGCCACCGAGGAGATCCTCACCGACGAAGGCATCCGCTACCAAAGCTCAGCCGAACTCCGTGACGTCTGGCCATGAGCTGGTACCGGCCTGTTCCTATGCAACTTTACGTACCTCTTTGCGCTTTTACCCAACTTACAGCTCGATTACCCACAGCCATCTCCCCTAAGCACGCTGAGGCGGTAAGATTGGGCTGATTAAATATCCCAAAGCTTTTCTGAGAGAGCAATCGCCAAAGATGAGCCAGTCATGTCAGAATGACGTTTGGCTGATTCAACCACATCCCTTGCCAAGTTTCTATCGATTCGGGCTTCGGCAAAGAGTTCTTGCCAATCTTGTAGGTCACCCCGTTCCAGAGCAGAATCTATGGCTTCTTTTGACCAGTTTTGGGTATCGATATGACGATGTTTCACTGCCCTTTCTCCGCTAGCACCAAAGCCTCTCCGAACTTCTCTCCGAACATTCTACACACACCTTTAACGTGCTGCCATTGATTCCATGGAGGTTGAATACTCTTGTAATGTTCTAAGTTCACTTTGCTCAAATCATACGGTTCTGCCTCGTGTAAGGCTTTCGCAATTTCAAACGATACAGAAGTTGATTGCAATTCACCGTAGCGCTTGTCTGAACGGAGAAGTGTTTGAAGGACCTCCTTTTCTGAGAGCAAAGAGGACATGGCGGCAAAATCCAGAAAATCTCGTGTTGTACGTCTGCTGTATGAAAGATAGGCCTTCATGCCGAGAATTTCATCAAGTGTTGGCACGCGTATTTTCCCGGCCGAAGTCTCGATTTCTGTTGTTTCAATGGGAAGAGAACGCCTTGATTGTCTAAAACCAACCTCCATTTCGTTTATCGCACCAAGAATCAGTACCGGTGGCTGAATTCTTGCAGTCTTCCAATTGGGTGAAGCTTCAAGAGTCTCTTGCACACTTTCAAATTGGTCGCTCAAATTCATCAAAAGATGGTCGGTGTCAACGGAGAGACGATGATTTGCGTAAAGTGCTGCGGCCGTTCCACCAGCGGCAATTGCTTCAGGAACGAGTTTTTGAGCATCGACGGCTGCTTGCAAAACCCGATTCCATAATTTTTCATTGAGCTGCGCCTTTTCATCTTTGGGTAGGTTGTCGTGGCTCATTTCCATCATAGTCCAATTACATATTTCATTACGAGGAAATCAGCAGTATTACCGCTTCCACGTACATACAACACGCCCTCTTTTTCGTCAGAATTATTCGAATATACCACACAAATTGCCACAACAACAACTAAACTACCCCGCCGCTTGCGGCGGGGTATCAGACCCCAAGAGATTAAAATTGAGGAGGAGCAATTTTTAGGGTACTAAGCGTACATTTTCGCAGTAGTACGCTTTGTACCCTTAAAACACAAAAGGTACTTAGCAATTTCGCTACCACTTCAGCATCCTTAGTAATTATGAGGCTGTGGAAGCACTGTTACACATCCAAGAATCCCTTGCCTCTTCCCATGTAATAATGTACCTGATTACATGCAACAAGCGATGAATCGTCTACTGTTGGCCATGGAACCTGCCGGTTCTTGCATCTGATCCAACGAGGGTTCCCATGCAATAAGAATTCCGGCCTGAAAGGGACCGTGTGACTTTGGATCAAAATCTCAAGTGAGGCTCCTCCGGCAAAACCGGGGTTTTCCTCGGGACAATAATTCACGCGCCGTTGTTATCCGGCCCCGCGATGTTTAGAATACACACTTGCATCGGCAGGCGAACGAGGGTTCGTTCGGATTCCGAGAAAAGCATCCCTCATCCTCCGAAGGTGGCGTCGATGGCGGTCACGACCGAGGTGAAAAAAGACACGCAGCTCCTTCGAGAGGCATATCACAAAGCAGGGATTTCCGAGTACTGGCTAATCGATGCTCGAGGTGGCGATATCGATTTCCAACTGTTGGCCTGGAATACAGAAGGCTACCAACCTGCTCAATTCAAGCTCGGCAAGCAGATCGATGGCTGGAGATGGTCGCCCAACTTCAAACGCGAATTTCAATTCACCCGCTACCGCGATCAAGTTGGATGGTGGCAGTACAATCTGAATTCGCGTTCATAGCTACTCCGCCTACTGCCCACTGCCCAGGCTGAGCCCTTTCGGCAACGCCTCGCCAAAGACCCGGTCTTGTTCCTCGCTCGCCAGACGGCCGCCGTCGCGGACCAGCTCCAGCAGGTGCTCCGGGGCGCTGCGGCGGGAAAACCAGTGCCCCACTTCCGTTCGGAGACTGGCATCGATATCACGATGCCGATCGTCGGTCCGGCGCCCCAATTGCATCACCGCCAGCGGGCAGTCGACTTCATCCCAGGGAAGCAAGGCCTCGATCCAAGCCGCGGCAGCCGCGGCCGGCACCACGGTGTTGAGCGGGCCATGCAGGGGCACGCGCTGGCCCAATCGGCCCAGCGCCCAGATCATTGGACGGCGAACCTTTTCGTATTTTCGCTTGGGCAGCAAATCGCACAGCCAATTGCCCAACTGGACTTTCATGGAGACATCCAATAGTTCCAGCGACCCCAAGAGCCGCCACGCTTCGCTCGACTGATGCATGGGCACCCCCTGGTTTCCCCGCTTGCCGCCCTGCTGGCTGCCCTTCGAACGAACATGGGCCGCCCGCACCGAGGAAATCAGCGGTTCGGCCAGGGCGACTTGCTGGCCGGCCGTCAAACCACCAGCAATCCGCCGCCATAAAACCTGGGATTCGGCATGGCTGGCGGAAAAGATCAGTTTGTCACGGACCGTGCGCCACGTTTCGGCCACCCGCCAGTCGTCCACCGCCAGACCATAACCGGGCCGCAGGGCATAACCCAACAGGTTGAGCCAGCGGGCTTCGTGCGCCGGGCTGCGACGACGGCCCGGCTCCAGCTCCAGCAGTTGCTGCCAAATCCGCCGCAAGAGGGAAGAGGGCCAGTCGGCCCGTGGCATTTCCAAGCTGTCCGCCAGGCGCGCCATCAAGGTACTTGGTTTTTCGCTCACATGGGGTTTTTCGGCCCCATCGATCGCGAACACGCTCGCTAAAATCTGTTCGCAAGCCTGCCAGGCCGTTTCGTCGAGGTAGCCTTCCTGCTCCGAAACTCCCGACTCGTGCGGGGCCAGGTCGGTCTGCGTGGTCGAGCGGATGTCAAACTGTAACCGCCAACGCCGGTCGCTCCCCTGCGCCTGACACCACATTTCGATCGTGCCAATTTCGCTCAAACTGGCATGCAGCGTCACCGGCACCACCTCCTGCTTACGGCGGCGGCTGGCATGCAGCACAGTCCGAATGGGAGGCAAGGGGACGAACTGCTCCCGATCGACCGGCACGATCTGGCCCGGCAGGTCGGTGAGCCGCGTGCTGGAAACATAGAGGGCGAACTCCACCGGTTGCGAGATGGTGAGATCGAATTGCCGATCGTCCAGGTCGATCTGTTGCCCTGGCTCGGCATCGCCTGGCACCAGGCAAACTGCCGACTCGAGGTTCGCCCCCTCAACGTCATTGTCAGCACCGATCCCGGCGACTCCGATGTAATAGCTGCGGGCCAAGTTGGCGGCAATGCGCACCCCTTCGCCGCGCCGGACCATACCATAGTAGGCTGCCCCGCGCGCAACGGCCAGATCGAGCCGGTCGTTTTTCAGTACCTGGAGACTCCAAGAGTTGTCCTCACGGGAAAACCAGCCAGACAAAACCTGGAGCAGCCGTTCCCGTAGTATGGGCGAGGCAAAAAAGCCCCCATTGAAAAGGACAATGTCAGGTCGGACGGCAGCCGGCCCGCGAGTGGCCGCGGAATCCTCGGTTGCCGCGGCCCCGCCCGCCCGCTCGACGACTTCCCAATGCGCGGATAGAAAGGCCGCCAGATGACGGCTGATGGCCGGATCCTCCGCGTAGGGCAAACCGAACTGGCGAAAACCGGCTGCTCCCGTTTTGGGCCGTTCGGTGATAGTGACGGGCGGCAAAAATCCATCCAGGAACAACGACTCGACTTCCGCCCGCGAGACCTCCACTTGCAAACCGCCCCCTACCAGCCGGGTTCCCGAGCCCGGCAGATGGAGCGTCACCTCGTCGGGCGCGTCACTGGCCAGTAGCGTCTCCTTGGCTCGGCGGCAACTGCGCACCAATACGTCCCATTGCCGTGTTGTCAGCTTGCTTTCCTGCCCCTTGCTTGTACCTGATCCCTGGGCAAGATTCTCTTGCAAACGCTTCTCCAGATGATGGGCCAGGGCCAGGTCGAGATTATCGCCTCCCAGAATGAGATGGTTGCCGACCGCAACACGATGGAAACGTATCGAGTGTTGGGCCGCGCTGCTCGGATCGGTCGCTTCGGACTCCGTCGCCTCAACGGGCTCCGTCTCGACAGGCCGGGCTTGAATCAGGGTGAAGTCCGATGTGCCCCCACCGATGTCGCAAACCAGAATTGTTTGTCCGGCGTGGACTTTTTGCTGCCAATCCTCGGCGTTGGCATGAACCCACCAGTAAAAGGCGGCCTGAGGCTCCTCGATCAGAACGACCCTCGGTAGTTTCGCCTCGGCAGCCGCCGTGATGGTCAACTCGCGGGCAACCTCATCGAACGACGCCGGCAAGGTCAGAATGATTTCCTGCTCGGCCAACGGCGCATCGGCAAACTGCTGCCCCCAGGCGTCACGGAGATGGGCCAGGTAACGGCCGCTGGCAGCCGCCGGGGAAAGCTGTTCGAGCTGGGCCGCGCCTTGCCAGGGCAACAGGTCGGCCGTGCGATCGACTCCCGTATGGCAAAGCCATGACTTTGCGGACGTGATCAGCCGATCGGGAAATCGCATGCCTTCGTCCCGCGCCATCACCCCCACGGCAAATTCGGGTGCCGAATCGGACCAGGGCAGCCGCAGCGCATCAGGCTCCAGACTGCCGGGGGCCGGTTCGAAATGGAACGAAGGTAGCGTATCGCGGGACTCCACCTGGCCCGCGGCTACGAGCTGGGGAATGGCAAGCGTCCGGAGCTGCCACGGCTTCTGCCAGGTGTCGACGTAACACACGGCCGAGTTGGTCGTCCCCAAATCGATTCCCACGACATAACGGCAAGGGCCGCGGTCGGCGGGTGGAACTTTCGGGCTGCCGGTCGCGGCTGGGTCTTGCATCGTTGTTGGTTTTCCTGGCGTTCTGCCCGGAACTCATGTAAAAAAGTTGGTAATATTTCACTCGAATCCAGAAAAATACTGTAACTCCTACAGCACATGATCTTTAAAATATTGTGAATTCCAGTGAAGTGATACAAAAGTTGAGAACACTAATCCACGCTAATCTGCGCTCATGAGATTCAGGATTAGTGCGGATAAGCGAAGATTAGTGTTCCTTTGTTACCGTCCTGGTTGGCTGTTACCGAAATGTAACAATGCTCCGCGTTGGCAGCACAATTGGCGGAAATATGGTACTCACACTGAATAGGGAATTAACCATGAATAGCACAAACATTTTTGTGAATCCCGAAGTTATTATTGAGCATGCCTTACTCCGCCTCCGCGTGGTCTTCGCGGACGTCGAACTCGAGCTTCCACTGGGCGCTCGACTGGGTGCTGAGGCACCACAACTCGAACTGGCCCAGCTCGGTGATCCGCGCTTGAAAGCGAACCGGCACATAGGGCTCTTCAACCTCGGGAGCGGCCGGAAGGGCTGCAACCAGGGGCGCCGTTTCGACCAGTTCACCCTCTTGCCAGTGGTCCAGCACGTCGCCAGGCCGGTCCTGCTGCCGCACCGAAGAACTGAAAAATCGAAACGCAGCCTGCTCGCCATGGGCCAGGCCGATCGGCTCGGCCGGAATGTCGATCGCGGTCCCCTCTTCCATGCCGAAAGGGACCACACAGAGAGCTCGTAACGGTCGCGGCATGCCTGGAATGGCGAGCCCGGCCGTCGCAATTCCCAGGTAGTACGAACGGGCAACCCCGCCCCGAATACGAATCCCCTGATGCGTCTTGCTCCAGGCATAGAAGGCCGCCCCGCGGGCCACCGCGTGATCCAGATCGGCCGCTCCGGAAAGCATTTTCGGCGGCTGTACGCTCCAATCACCAAGTACTTCCAGCAGCCGCGCGCGCATCGGGCTCGCTTTAAAGACTCCGCCGTTGAGAAGCAAATGGGTCGGACAGACGGAATTCGGTGTTTCCGTGTTTCGGTGTTTCGGTGTTTCGGTGGTGGCCTGGCCTGTGGAATTCGGTGTTTCCGTGTTTCGGTATTTCGGTGTTTCGGTGGCGGCCTGGTCCGATAAAAAGGTTGCTACGTGGCGGGTAATCGCCGAATCGGATTCGTAAGGCAGGCCCAGTTCCTGGAATCCGGAACGGGGTGCGCGCTGGGGCCGATCTTGCAGGGCGCAGGCGGGTAAAAAACCGTCGACCAGCCAGCCTGCCACATCCGCCCGATCGACCTGCACCGAAACGGTACCACCGATCAATTTGCTACCACGGCCCAAAACCGAAATCGAATGCGTTTCGGGCCCCTCATCCGCCAGCAGAACCTCTTTCGCATCACGGCAAGCGTGCCATAAGGCGACCGACTGCCACGGGTCGAGTTGGACTCCCTTTTCAGCCAACAGTCCAGCCACCCGATGGGCCAGAGCCAGGTCCATATTATCTCCACCAACCAACAAATGGTTGCCGACCGCTTCACGTTCCAGGACCAATTCCCCCTCTTGCTCGCGGACCCGAATAAGTGTCAGGTCCGTTGTTCCGCCACCCACATCGCACACCAGCAAACGATCACCCACTGCGAGGCTATTCCGCCAACGGTCGCCTTGATCCGCCAGCCAGCAATAGAGGGCTGCTTGCGGTTCTTCCAGCAGAATCAGGTCGGCTGGCAAACCGGCAGCCAGCGCCGCTTCGCGAGTCAGCTCGCGGGCCACCGTATCGAACGAGGCGGGGACCGTGAGAACGACTTGCTGTGTGCTCACCGGCGCGTCGGGAAACGCGTCTTGCCAGGCCGACACCAGATGTTGGAGGTAATACTGGATGGCTTTCAAGGGCGAAATTTTAGCAACCGCCTCAGGCGCGTTCCACGGCAGGATGGGGCCACGCGGGTCAGCCCGGCGGTAACAGAGCCACGACTTAGCCGCGCTGACACTACGCTGCGGCGCCTGGGAAGCCTGTTGCCGCGCATAGTGCCCCACGCAATAGTTGCGGCCGGAGGCCCAGGGCAAATCGAGGCTCCCTGCTTCAGGAGAGCCCTTCCCAGGATGATCCGCAGACTTTTCAGACTCTGCCTGCTCGTCCAAATAGACAAACGAGGGGAGCGCGCTGCGTGTCTCCAGCGTATGGCGGTCGACAATCTGGGGGATCGGCAACAATTGCAGCCGTGGCGTGTCGCCCTCAAGGGGCGCGTAGGCCAGCACACAGTGGGTGGTTCCCAGGTCGATCCCCAGGACGTATTTCGTACTCACGACGCTTCCAGCTCCGCAGGAGCGACAATCAGCGACAGCTCCTTGGAGCCGGACCATTGGGGTAATTGGCACTTTTTTGCTTCCCAACCGTGATGGACCACGGCTCCACGACCTGACACCGCCGCCTGGTCGGTTCCGATCAGCCGATAACGACCGGCAGCTTTGCCAGCCGGGATTTCCACCGGAGTTCCTTCAGGCTGGTCGACCACCGGTTGCAAGTCGAAAAATCGTTCGATTACTGCCCGGCAGTCGCGTAACACATCGCGGGCCGCGGCGCCTACCTGGGCATCGGAGTATTCGCTCAGCGATTCCTGCACCAAATCGACAAAGCGGGCTTCCCGTTGCAAAGTGGCTAGCAGCGTAATGGCGTCGCTCCGCGCCGGCCCGGCAGCTTTCGCCGATTGGGCGACTCGAGTCGGTGGCGTTTCAGTTTGGGCCGCTTGCTTCTCTGGAGCTGTGGCAGTCGCCCTGGCGTCGGCTTGCCCGGGCACGCGTGCCCCGTTCGTCCGCTCTGGCAGCGCCCAACTCGCCAAAGCACAACCCGCAAGGGCCGCCAGCACCGAGGCGATCAGGCCTGCGGATACCCAACCGGGACCAGCCAAGATTCCCGCCAGGGAGATTCCCGACAGAGAAAGGGCGGCCCAAATGACAGCACCAAGCAAACCGGCCAGGGTGTAACGTATCATGGTAATTACTTATGGTTATGGCTCTTCGGCGGTCGCTCTATTCAAGAAGCTGGAACCTGTGCACTGGGAACCTGGGCACTGGCCAATTCTTCGAGCGATTGCAAATGCCCCTTGGCCATGCCTAGAGACTCCTCAGCCAGCGACTTGGCTGCCGGTGCCAGTTGCAATTCTCCTACAAGCTGCCCGATCGAAACAATGTCCTGCCGTTGGCAATTGATGGCCACTCGGATCAAATAATCGATGTCCAAGTCATGCATATCGGTAAAACCCATCGGAAATTCACCCGTCCGTGGTAACTCTCGTTGATCCATGATCCTCTGGGAAATACGATCCGCCATGCTGTCTTGGTCCGTGACCATGGCGGCCAGCATTTCCATCACCTCCTTCCGCCCGGGAGGTACGTAAGGTTTCGCATACTTGAGGTACTGCAGGAACGATCGCGATACGATCCCCAACAGGCGATTGAGCAGATGGATGGCGGTGGGCTGGTTCATGGTTGAGGGGTGTCAGGTGTCAGGTGTCGGGTGTCTGGTGTCTGGTGTCGGGTGTCGGGTGTCTGGTGTCGGGAAAGAAGAGATTTATGATTTATGATTTACTCAGACTGAAAACTGCCTTCCCGTTTCTCTTGTAAAACAGCGGAAAACGAACCACGAATGAACACCAATCGACACGAATAGGAATCGTCGGTCTCCGTGTCGAAGATTCACGAAAATTGGCTCATTCGTGTGTATTCGTGTCCATTCGTGGTTCTCTCGATGCGGCGAAATACAAGCTGGCGTTTTCACTTTGAATCATTAACTTCAACGAACTTAAATTATCCAAAGCGAATTTACCTAAATGAATTGAGCAGGCAGCATCCAGCTCCAGGACCAAATCCTCCTCATCGGGCGACCATGCATTTTGGCAAAGCTGCCTGCAATTGCTCGATCCCCACGTTGTCGATCGCCGTGTGTTTCACGTTCAGTTCGCGCAGGTTCGCCATTTCACGCAACGACTCAATGGAGCCATTGGTCACCCTGGTCCCGCTCAGGTCCAGTGATTCCAGCCGTGGCAGGTCCTTGATCCTAGCCAACGCCTCGTCGGATACCTGAGTATTGTGGAGGATTAACACACGCAACCATTGGGCTTCCGCAAGCGATGCGAATCCGCTCCCGTCAATTCGGGTGGATGACAGATTCAAGTTGCGAAGATTTTTCAGTCTCCGCAACTGCGCGAGCCCTTGGTCCGTGACGCGCGACCGAGCCAGGTCGAGTGTGCGTATCGTTGGTACACGGGCCAGCGTGGCCAGGCCGGTGTCGGTAAGTTGCAAGATGGTACTTTCCTCGGTAAGGTCCCTTTTACCGCGAGTACGCACGCGCAGCGTTGCCGTATCGCCCAGACGCTTGCTGGTCACGGTCGTCCCATATTTCGGCCGACGTTTCGGAGACGCCACGAACGATTCCGTCCAGGGCGGTCTCGAGGGCCTCTTTCCCATCCGTAACCGCCGGTCCCATTCCTGATCCGTTAAACGCTGCTCGGCTGGCTGCAGAAACTCGTAGTAGGAAAAGACGGGGCCCACGAAGGCCATCCGGTCGTCCTGATTGTCAATCGCGATCACGCACAGGTTGAGATCCCCCACGCCTACTTCGAGCACTTGTTTACTTTCAGGGTCGGTATGGAGATCAACGATGGTCGTATTCCATTTCGTATAGCTCTTCTGCGTGAACTGTTCTTCTTTCAAGGACTGATAGAGCAACTCGGTGTACCAACCATCGTAGGTAGGGCGTGATCCGCTGCCAAAGCGAGCCCTGCCTTGATGGCTGATCGTGCGGGCGATGAACTGCCGCTCGCTATCGGTAAACGATTCCGCGGCCAATTCTTTGCGCGCCAGCGTTTCCAATTGGCCAATGTGGCTGCCCATGGTTGTGAAAAACGTCCAATGCCGGTGGTGGATATCCCGCAGGGCTTGGTCGCGGGTGGCAACCGCGGACTCGTAATGTGTGTCCGCGATCAATTCGGCCGCTCGGGCTGCCAATGACTGAACTTTTGCGTAGAATTCCGGATACGGCTCAACATACCCGTCCGGGTACTCGCAGCCAGGCATCCCTGTGTAAGACTGTTTTGTGTACAGAACCGTGTCGTGCCGCAGTTGCGACCATGAGGCAAGCTGGGTTTGCAGTTGTTTCATTTGCCAGGTGCGTGTCTGCATCGCCTGGGGCACATGCGGTCTGTCGACGACCTTGGAATCCAGCTCCGTCAAACAGTCGAGCCACAGGCTGTAGAGATTCCTGTTCCAGTAGGCCCGATCCTGTTGTTCTACGAATTTTCGACCTGCCAGTAAATTCGCACTGTAGTGCCATTTTCGTAATTCGCTTTCGAGCAAGGGCACGGCCGCCGGATTGCCGAATGTGGCCATCACGTCCAGCCCGCTCGGCATCATGCGCCGTCGCTTCTCTCCCTGAAAAATCACCGAGTCGTAGACGACATGGGACAAGACATACGAATCGATGGCGAAACGCTGCCCGAACATCTGAAACGTAGCTGGCGGTTTAACCTGATACAAGCTGCTGGGATCAGAAACAATGACTTGCGAACGTATCCATTGCCGTGCGGCCTGGCTGTGACGGATCGCCTCTTGCAACTGCCCGACCTGGGAACCATCCACCAGATCGCCCACCTGATGGATGCCTGCCGCGTCCAGCAATGGTTCCAAACGAAACACATTCAGTGAGTCGCTGTTGCCGACCAGGAAGGCCAGGACATGATCGATCGCTTGCAGCCGCTCCCAATTCCCAGTCCTGCGAACCAATTGCAGCAGAAGGACCGCGTCCCGCAGTTCGCGGCGGTCATCCGAGTCGAGTCCGGGTACCATGTCCGTCGACAAGACGTTCCAGCCCGTATCTGCCCGGCCCAACCACATCTGACAGCGAAAGTAGTTTCGCAATTCGGGCGATTTCGTGTAATGCCCACGCGGTCGAAATTGAGAATAGTCCAGGAAACGCGTTCCCCCATAGATCTCGGTCGGCAGATCATTTACAGGTTGCTGAAGATGGAGCGACTGAATATCCTTCAGTCGAGCCAACACCTCGGCATCTTGTCCCAGGAATGATTGAACGATTATTTTTCTATCCCACGAGTCTTGCAGGGCACCAGGATGCCTCCGTGTGCTCTTGATTACCGGAGCTCCTGCGCCAGCCAGCAGGTTTCGAGCAACCGTGAGGTACAAGTCCACGTCGCGGTAATTTTACACCAATCGCGGGTTGCGATTCTCTGCCGCCACGATATCCAACGCGACATGCATTTCCGCCAGAATTTCATCCAGCGACCACGTGAACCAGGTGGTTTCCAATTCCTGAAGGATGGTGTCGTACGATTGGTGCAGTGCGTGCAGGATGGAATCCGAGGTAATCAAAACTGGCAAGTCGGAGGTATAGATATCGTAGTACGCCGTGGTAAATGTGTAGCCCCGGCCGTTATCGAGCGAAACCAATCCACAACGCCGATAAATCTCGATTTCTTCCTGCGTCAAAGCCAGCTCTTTGCGAACCAGGTCAAAGTATCGAGCTTTTGTTGGATCAAAATCAAGATTCTTACGATAGGTGGGCTCCCCGGGCAGGGCCGCGACAAGTCCGTCGTAAGTCATGTTCTGGTAATTCTCAACGAGCTGGGGAATCGCAGGCGTTTTGGGTCGCTGAGTTGAAACGCGTTGCGTATCTTGTCCCAGGGCCCCTGGGAACGGGTTACTCAGCCCCCAACCAACCAACACAACGAACCGCACCAACCAGCCGACTCTTGCACGGTGGCGGAACATGATATCACTCCGATTTATCGTTTAGCAGACAACCATCAGAACTGATGGATCGAGGAGGAAAACCGTTTCGAACCTATTACAAACCGGGCACCAGCTCAAGGCTCGAGTCCGCTTCGTGATGGACAAAGCCTGACAACGATGCTCGATTCCATGAAATACTCGGGCATGACGACTACCCACGGAAACGCATGGTATCAGCTTTACGCTCCCAAAGGCCCGATGGTTCAGTCCGTTCGTTTCACCTGCCGGGTCAACGGTCGATGCGGTTGCCAGCAGGTCGGGCGTCAGGAGAACGCCCGGGACCACGAATTCCGGGAGGCCGTAGCTCCTGTAGCTCCTTTTCGTCCAAGATGCCGTCGTGATTGCGGTCCGCACGAGTAAGAAAATGCTGCATCCGTTTTGGGGTATCCTGCAAAGCAACGCTGCCGTCCTGGTCATGATCGTAGCGTAGAATCCTCTCACGCATGCGAGCTGCCTTGGCTTCAGGTCCATCAAACCTGCCGGCGGAGGCACCCCGTCCTGGGCGATTTCGCCGCTGCCCACGGCGGCTTCCTCCGTCTCGATCGCGTTGGAGCTTCACTTGGAAAGTTTCGGTACTACGAGCGTGGGGGCCATGCAAATTGGAATCGGCCTAAAAATAGCGATTCAGTTGCACGATCACCTCGGCGTCGAAGAGGCGATTGGGACGGTCACGGAGGGGAAAAGCACCACCTACCCGCAAGGTTGTTTTGCGCGCCATCTCCATGTGCAGACCCAAGGTCAGATTAGGGATGTCCATGCGATTCTGGCGATTGGAGAACAAGAAATTAACCAAGGTGCCGATCGGCGGTGGATTGAAGACATCTCCGACTTCAACACGGTCGGTATCCTGCAGTGTCGTGGCGTAATGGAATTCCAAGATGCCCGCCAGGCCGGTAAACCAATCCGCGTGAGGATTGCGAACCAACCAGTAGCCACCCGAGAGGTCGAGGAGCATAAGATTCTGTTCTTGCAGAACGCCTACTTCCACATTGCCCACATCGATCCGGTTGCCGTTGGCACCGATATCCAACTGCAAAAAGCCGTTATAAAACAGCCGGCTGCTGGGGGTACCGAGAATGGCAACGAAGGGTTGCAAATAGACGGCATCATTGTGAACCGAAAACGTCTCGCCCTGGGCGACCCCATCGACATCGCTACCGGTGGGAATATCGATGCCCAAACCGATGGCGGCCGCCGCATCGTGGCTTTTGAAAACGAGTCGTTTGAGCGATACGTTCAGATTGCCCACCTCGCCGCCAAAGATTCCAAAACCCGAGCTCTTGTCATCGAAATAAGGGCCATTGGAAAATGGCATCCGGACGTTGACCGACCACAATTCATCGAGGAATGTTTTTTCAATTCCAATCATGTAACGATCCACCGGCATACGTTGGACAATGCCCGTTGGCAAACCATTGCCGGGAAGCGGCAGCGTGGTATCGTTTTGCGCTGCCAAAGCATTTTGAAAACGATTGTACGAAAAGTAGATCCGGTCCATCGGCAGGGCTTTGTTGTTCTCCGCGATCTTCGTTCGCAACACGGAACCGGCCAGCGGCAAATCGGCCTGGCCATTGGCGACTCCTATGGCAGATTTGTTGAATAAAATTTGGCTGGCTGGCCCGGGCAGATCGCCAAACATGTTGGGAACGCTTGCCAGCCGAAAACGAGAGGGTCGATAGCGGGGCAAGTTCGTCGTTCGGAGCGGGGAAAACGGCGTTTGCGCGGAAGGTTGCATGCGCGGCCGCGCCGGGGGCGGCGCGAGCGCCGGTTCCATGACAGAAGGCGTAGCGGGTTGGCTGAGGTCAAGGTTGGGAGCCGAAGGTTGTGCCGAAACCGTTTCGCCCAAAATGCCAACCGCCAGGGCCACCATAAGTATCCTCACAACCGTCAAGGTTTGCCTGACTTGACAACAGAATCGTGTTGGTGCGTGGAGCATCCTTGCATCCTCAAGGTAAAGTTGGCAGCCGTTCAACCAAAAGGGGTAACCGTATTCGCAAGAATTCGGCTACGACTCAATGCACGGTTATTCATGTCGACTGGAGTTCTACCATAAATGGAACCTGCAATAAGGCGTTTCAGTTCTAGTATTCGGCCGTCTTTAAGGGACGCCATGACTGGAATCCTCGTCTTCACGAGAAATTCAACGCATCAAGGAGCGGATAATTCGACTTCTGTCAGCAGTTTTCGCGTTGCTTCCAGTTCCGCTTGAAAATGAACATTATCCGGATGCGCATCCACGAGCTTCTTAAAATGAGAGTATGCGTCCCGTAGTCGCTGGCCGGCTTTCAGATTTTGCCCAGTCGACTTCGGCAGGCTGGCCAACTCTCTTAGCGTGACCGCCATATCCTCGCGATAACGTGGAGTTGCGGGGAAGTCCCTCACCAGTGGTCCTAGAATGCTCAGAGCCTCTTCATAATTTCCGCCCGCCTTATCGAACCGCTGCAATTCTTCCTTATGCAGCCAGCCCAGATTCATGTAAAGCCCGGCAAGCGTCGCGCGATACATCGCCACTTCGGGATTTGCAAGAACCAATGTGGCCATCTGTTCCTTGGCCAAACCATAAAACAAAATGGCTCCTCTGCCATCGTGCAATTCGCTTTTCACATCCGCGAACACCCGATAGCAGGTCGCCAGACGGAATTTGTTTTCCAGGCTATTGGGCCGCTGTTCGAGGATGACGGAAAAAGCGGCAATCGCCGCTTCCAGGTGGGGTTCGGCCGATTTGAGGCGCATTTTGGCTGCCTCGAAGTTGGATTGGGCTTGTTCGTTTTGGCTTGCGAGGATTTCCAAGGTCGCCAGATTGTAATGCCCTGCCGCCCAATCACGTCGTACTTCCCATGCGTTCGGGCGGGTTTCGAGAAGCGTCATGCGAATCGCCTGAGCCTCGCTTAAATGGCCACGCGCTCGCTCCCAGTCTTGCCGGTCTCGCTCGATGAGAGCCAAATTCATGGTCGTGTTGGCCAGCTTCCTTGGATATTCAACTTCATCCGGTGCAATCACGATCAGCCGCTTGCGCAGCAGGATGGCTTCGTGATATTTTTCCATGGCCTGCTCGTACTCTTGCTGCCGGTGCATCACACGGCCCATTCGGTTGGCCGTATTTCCCAGGGCGGCAAGTTCGACGATGCCGTTTGGTCGTCTTGCAACCAGATCTTTCTGCATCTCGTACGCCCTCCGGTAGGAAACGAGGGCTTCGTCCTGCGACTGAATCAACTCACGGATGCGGCCAACTCGGAAATGGGTCGCCGCCAACTCGTCACGAATCGTTGGGTCCTCGCCTCGTTGCCGCAAGAATCGCTGATAAAACGCCGAGGCCTCCTCCAGGAACTCTTGCCGCAAGGGTTGCATGCCGGGACGATCCATGAGTTCATTTTCGCTCACTTGGGTGAAAAAGTGATCACCCGCGGACAGGAGTTCACGATCGCTCTCTTCCGCTTTTTCGCGCTCGCGCTGGGCGATGGCGAGCGAGGCGGACGTCTTGAAGTAACCGACACTCGTCGCGATCAGAGCGACAATAAGAAACAGACCAGCCGCCGCCATGCTGGTGGCCAGGAGTGGATTGCGGCGACAACATCGCCAGACTTGCTCGGCTGGCGAGACGGGGCGGGCGGCAATCGGTTCCCCATTGAGATAGTGCCGCAGGTCGTCGGCCAAGGCTTCCGCGGAACCATAGCGGCGGGCGGGATCTTTCTCCAGGCACTTGAGGCAGATCGTATCCAAGTCTCGATCGACGGCCGGATTCAGTTCCCGCGGCGATTTGGGTTCCACCTCCGTAACTTTCCGGATGGTCTCCAACACGGTGGTACCTTGGAATGGAGGCTGGCCGATAAGCATGTGGTAGATGGTGGCCCCGAGAGCGTAGACGTCGCTTTTGGCCGTCACCCGCGACGAATCGTGAGCCTGCTCGGGCGACATGTACGCCGGAGTGCCCATCACCTCGCCTGCTTGCGTCGCCCCTTCCGCAACTTGGGCCAGCTTGGCGAGGCCAAAATCCGCCAACAGGGCTCGGTCTGTTTTCGCGTCGACCAGAATGTTCTGAGGCTTGAGGTCGCGGTGCAGAATGCCGTGCTGATGGGCCTCGTGCAGGCCACGAGCGACGGGCTCGAGGTATTGGGCAATTCGGCGGCCATCGAGTGGCCCGTCCTTGAGGACTTCAAACAGGCTGCGGCCGTCGACATACCGCATCGAAAAAAAATGTTCGCCTTCGATTTCACCCACTTCGTAGATGGTGACGATATGGTCATGTTCGATTCTTCCGGTGGCCTGGGCTTCTTGGCGAAAACGATCAATCACACTGGCCTGGAGCCTTGCGGGTAACGAATCCAACCGGTCGCGGCGGATGACCTTCAGGGCGACAAACCGGTCCGCGCTCGGTTGCCAGGCCCGATAGACTACCCCCATGCCGCCACGGCCGATCTCGTTGAGCAAACGATAATTGCCCAGACATCGGACTGGTTGTGGCAGATCCTCCTCGCGCCGGTCGCCATCAGGGCAAGATCGATGGACGAGCGTTTCCGCGTTGGCCATGGATTGGCTTCGTGGGGGACGCGTTTCGGTGGTAGTCGCGGAAAATTGCTGCTGAATGATGGCACGATCATCGGGAAATCGCTGCAGGTATTCTTCGCGAAAGGGGCTCTCGCCCAACTGGCGGCGCCAATAGATTTCCATGCCGATGAGATGGGAGAGCAGTTGCCGGCGCTGTGCTGGACCGATGCGAGCCAAAAACGTCTCGATGCGCGGCCGTTGATGCTTTTTCCAACGCTGCTCGAAATCATCACAGAGATCTTCAAGGATTTGCCCCACCGACGGCAAGGCCGATTGGTTCTCCGAAGCCCGAGCTCCCGTATCTTCCGGCCCCGTTTTTTTCGACCCCGTTTTTTTCGACCCCGTTTTTTTCGACCCAGTCCCGCCCATGACGACTCCTCGCCGCATTGCGGCTCGCTATTGAGAAGTTTACTTACCGCGAGAAGCGCGGACAAGAGCCACGGCTATCGCCTAACGCGATTTCCCCCGCAACCTTAAAGATACATCTCCGAAAGGAACCACGAATGAACACGAATAGACACCCATCAACTCTGGATTTTGGGTTGCGACTGGCAGGATGCATAGGGCAACATGCGTTGCGCATAAAAAAATCCCCGGCTGGCCGTGGCCAGCCGGGGATTGTTCGATGAGCATGGCGACTCTACTCCACGAGAAAGTCCGCCGCGCCGCCCGCCCCGCCCGCGGGTCCGCCCTGCCGTTCGCCCTGCTGGTCCCGATTCACCTGCCACAACTGGTAGATCTGGTTGAGCCATTTGAAAAATTCGGGATCCATCTGGCTCGGTGGAATCATTCCAGGCTGCCTGGGAGGCCGGGGTTGGCCACTGGGCTTATTCCACTGAACGCCGGGTGGAGGTGGGTATCGTGACGGAGGAGAGTTTGGCCTGGAAGGAATTTTCCCCCAACCGGGAGGCCGCGGTTTGTTCTGTTGCTGTGGAGGGTAAAGCGGCCACCTTGGTTGCTTGGGCTGTTGTGGCGGAGGCCCGGTCTCAACCGGTGGAGGGGTCACAATCCCAGGTGGAATCTCATTCGGGTCGTCCAATTTGGCCGAGCCGTCGGCCAGGTCCGCGTTGCCCACGTTCTTGGTCGGATAGTCGTTCCAGCTTGGGGCCACGGGGGTACCGTCCCCTTGTTCGGAGGCGGTGGCGAGAGCCGGCAGGGCCGCCAGCAAGGCCGCCAA
>JAJRWS010000204.1 GCA_024276705.1 Planctomycetota bacterium
GGTCATCATCAATATCCATGGCCTTATGTTTCTGTTGAATGCAATGGTTCCAGTCGAGTACGAGTACGAGCAATATCACTACGGAACTGTCGAACTCTGCCAGTCCCCCGGCAAAGCCGGGGGTTTTCTCAAGGGAATAACGGGCCGAACCGTGTTGGGGGATCCCCCCAAACCCCCCGGTTTTACTTGAAAGATGTGGCGAAACCTAAAGGCGAGGCTCCGGAACCGGCGGCCTTCGGCCGAGAGCAAAACTTTTCATTGGGCCCAAAGCATCCATCATAAATCATAAATCATAAATTCCCCGACACCTGATACCTACCCCCCCCTACGCTGCCCACTCCCTACTGCCTCTTGTCCCCTGCTCACCGCCCACGATCTCCTCAGCCAGCTCGGGCGAAATATCGACGGACTCTCCTTCCTGCAAGGCCTCTTGCAACCGGTTCGACAACGAACCACCTTCGCGCACTGCATCGAGTACGTCGCGCAGTTGCTCGTCGGCCGACTGGGTGACATCCAACAGCAACCACTTACGGCCTCGAATCAGACAGTGCCCGCCCCCAGCACCTTCCAACTGATCCTCGCGAATCTGATAGCCCAACTTCCGGACCAGGGCAATGGCTTCTGATAGCATCTCGACCGTATGCATCACACGTACCTCGAATTATTTGTCACGGACTGATTGCAGGATCCGCGCTGTTCTCAAGACATCCGGCTAGCGCCCAATGCCACTGATTTTGAGCCGTAGGCGCTAGCCTCGGGTGCCTTCGAGACAACGCAAACCCTATAAAACCCGAGGCTAGCGCCTTCGTCTCAGGTGTTTAAATTGACAAAGCAAGTGGCAGCCGGCTAGCGTCTGCGGCTCAAAGGCCAGTGCGTCCTGAGGTGCTAGCCCGCGTATTCGATCAGCTACCTCAATTCAAATCGGGGTGGGATTCTATCGTGAACAGTTTGAGTCGCCTAGTCGAGTTCGACGATAGTGACAATGGCCAGCCGATAAATTCAGTGGTTCCAAGAATAGACCGATGAAGCCGACCCAGGCAATGTGCTAGCTGCTAAAAACGCCGATTCCCTGGCGGCTTATCGCCCTGCCCAGCGTAGGGCTGAGTAACAATTTGGAAGTACTGAAATTACTCGTGCCGCCCGTATTGCGGCAAACCACGCAAGCTATGAACGCTTGCGAAAATGGCCATTTCATGAAAAACCGCCTCGAGTCCATTCATGCACAATCAACACCCCCCCCATCTGCCCACCCAGGAAGTTCAGATCCAACGGCTTCAGCAGGAACTATTGCAAGCACAACGGATGGCCGCCCTCGGCGAATTGGTCGGCACGACGACCCACGAATTCAACAATATCCTGATGACCATCCTGAACTATGCCAAGCTCGGCCTGCGGCACAAAGACGACGCAACGCGGGACAAGGCACTGAGCAAAATCATGGCCGCCGCCGAGCGGGCGGAAAGAATCACCAGCAGCGTGCTGGGAATGGCCCGTAACCGCAACGACGACTTCGCCCCAACCGAATTGCAACCGTTGATCGAGCAATCGTTGATCCTGCTGGAACGCGAAATGCAGAAATATCGCATTGCCATCCGGCGAGAATTCGCCGAGGCACCACCGGTCCGAGCCATCGGCAACCAAATTCAGCAAGTACTGCTGAATTTGATGACCAACGCCCGCCAGGCCATGCCCAGCGGGGGTGAAATGGTCCTGAGCCTGACCCACGACGCCGAACATGGCATGGTCGATCTGACCGTCCGCGATTCGGGGACAGGCATCGCCCGCGATCAATTGCCGAAGATTTTCGATCGCTATTTCACCACGAAGGCGGGCCCGGATGCCACCGGCAAGGGGGGCACCGGTGTTGGCCTGTCGGCTTGCCGGGACATTGTCGAAGCCCATCAGGGACGAATCCGGGTGGAATCGACCGTCGGCAAAGGGACTGCTTTCACCGTGAAATTGCCGATCTGCACCGAATCCGACCAACCCCAAGCAGCCGCCGCCGTCACCCAGTTGGGTGTACCGCAGTGATTTACCGGTCGTAGCTCACCTCGCTCTGGCCACCGAAGCAGGCGCCAAAGGCATCCAGCATCTGCTGCTCCAGGATCGTGTCGCGACCGAGGGGAATCCAGCGCTGGCCGAAGCGGGTGTGGCTAACCACTTCCGGCCGCCGTGAGGAGATCGCATTATCGCTGCTGAACGTGGTAGACCGGGCGATTGCATGTTCGGGTTGTGGTAAATCTTCCAGCTCTTTCTGGACCGCCACATCGATCAGATATCCGGCGGCATCGGGAATCACCCGGACGACGGCCTGACGGCGGATTGTCTGGAAAGTGCTTTCCCAACGGTTGTGCCAGCCCACCGAGTCGGGCAGGTGCAATTCCAGCACCGAGGCCCCCGTTTGGGGATAGGTGTCCACGCGACCTTCCGTCATCACCTCCCCAACCAGTTGCACGGGCCGCTCTCGTTCGATACGGAAATAGTCGTCGACAACATCAACGATCTTTTCCCATGCCAACTCATGATTGCCTACCGCGACATGAATCCCATGCGTCATCTCCGGTTCCATCGGCGGTAAGCTATCAACACCGACTAGCGGCGGAACACTGCCATACGGCATGGGTGGCCTGGCTTCGGGCATCGATGCGCCCATCGGCTGACAACCGGTCCAAACTGCCAGCCCCAAAATCAACCCCAACGCGCAGCAGGCCACCATCATTTTGGCCTGGATCAGCCGCCGGGCGATATTCAAGGACAATGCGCGTGAAACAAGAATGGCCGGACCTGCATCGGATGGGGAGGAATAGAGGCGCGGATCTTCGTGAATTGGCCCCGCCATGGCAAGGGCGAATGGGCGACCGAATGCTACCGGTGCTAGCA
>JAJRWS010000205.1 GCA_024276705.1 Planctomycetota bacterium
CCCCAACTCTGATATTCGGGCAGCACGTTGGTGCTCAACAAGCGAACTCGTTGAATCTTGCGTTTGTTGCGTAGCAGTTTGACAAATCCAAACGGAAACAACCGACCATCGATAGCCTGGATCCGCGGATTGTAATCCAGCAGGGCCAACATCGCGCCGACCGGCTTGCCGTCAATCTCCGCAATGGTGGTCAGCTCAGGCGCGATCATCCGTTTCATTCCGGCCGCCTGTTTGCGAACCTCGGCATCCGAAAGGGGAACAAATCCCCAAGTCGATACGAGGGCGCTGTTGTAGACCTTTTGAAACGTGAAAATTTCTTCTTCAAACCGCTTGAGATCAAACCGGCGGCATTTTACCTTAAAGCGTTCCTCCACGATTCGGCTCATCATCTGGAGTTTTTCCGACAAGCTCTTGAGCATGTCGACGTGCCCCCAGAAGGCCATCATGTCCTGCGCTTTGCGAAAGCCGCAGGCACGGATCAACCGGTCGTAGTAAGGTTGGTTGTAAGGCATCATAAACCAGGGGGGCTGATCGAATCCTTCCACCAACAGCGCACATTCATAGTTCAGCGACGGATTCATTGGGCCTCGAATCGCCTCGATTCCACGTTGCGAAAACCATGACTTGGCCGCATCGAACAGTCGCCCCGCCACCTCGTCGTCGTCGATCGACTCGAAGAACCCGAAGAACCCCCGTTTTTCATCGTACCAGCGGTTGTGTGCATGATTTACAAAGGCGGCAAGACGCCCACATGGCCGGCCCCCGCGCAAAGCCAGGAAGGTCTGAATCTCGGCATCGTCATAAAACGGATGCGGCCGATAATTCAATAACTCCTGCTCAACCACCCGTAGGGGCGGTACCCAGTTCGGGTTCCCCCGATAGAGCTCCCAGGGAAACTGAAAGAACTGTTTTTTTTCACGCCGGGTGTTGACGGCAATCACTTCCAAATGCGGCATCGTAAAAGCCCTGGGGGCAAAGGGGCAGGGGAGGAGTATCGTGGAATACTGTAATCGGAGAAGCTCGCATAGGTCAAGCAAGCTTGTCCTCGCCCACCTTTTCAGCAGGGGACGCATGCTTTTCAGGAGGGGCGCATGAGTCGAACTTCCCATGATCGCACAACTGCCCTTGACGATCCAAAGTGCTCCAAGCCATGCTAATCTTGATACTTCAAAAGCCGAGCGATCCCCGACGCAAGCGCGGGTTTGATAGAGTCACTTCCTATTCCTCGAGCCCTCATTCATGCCTTGCTGTCTGATTACCGGTGCTAGCGGATTTGTGGGGACCAACCTGATCGCCCACATGGAGGCGGCAGGCTGGGCCGTGCGCGGCCTGGCGCGTCCCACCTCGAAAACTGCGCATCTCGCCTCCCATGAAGTCGAGTGGATCATTGGCTCACTGGCCGACCGAGCGATCCTGAAACGGGCCGTTGCCGGGATGGATGCGGTCTTCCATCTGGCAGGACGACTGCAAGCTTTGCGCCATGATAACTTCCAACAAGACAATGTCCTGGGCACCTGCCATGTGGCCGAAGCATGTGCCGACCAAGCTCGACCGCCGGTGCTGGTTTTTGTCAGTTCGCTGGCCGCGGGGGGACCGGCCACCGAACGCGCACCTCGTGTCGAAACCGACCGGGACCAGCCTGTTTCCAACTATGGGCGGAGCAAGCAAACTGCTGAACAGGCCGCCGCAAGCTGCGCCTCCGAGGTTCCCATCTCTATTGTCCGCCCCCCTATCATTTTTGGACCCGCGGACCACGAAGGCTTGAAAATTTTTCAAAGCGTGAAACGATTTCATTTGCATGTCGTACCCGGGTTTGACGGTTTTCCCGTGTCCATCGTCCATGTTCGCGACCTGTGCGAGGCGATGCTGCGGGTGGCAATCGATGGCCGCCGAATCCAGCCCGCGCCCGAGCGGGACAATGACAGCCTCGACGATGTAACCGCAGGCACCTATCACGTGACCACGAAAAGGGTACTCGACTACAGTGAGATGGGACGACTGGCAGCTCGTGCCCTCGGTACCAGCGCCCTGGTTCTGCCTCTGCCCAAATTCGCGTTCTGGACCTTGGGAGCCGCCAGCGAAGCAACCGGCCATTTGACAGGTCGGCCGCACTATTTGAATCTCGATAAAATGCGCGAGATCACCGCCCCAGGTTGGGTCTGTTCGGATGAAAAAATTCGCTGCGAGTTGGGTTACCAGCCGGCAGCCCTATTAGAGCAACGGTTTGCGGAAACGGCGAGTTGGTACCTCGAACACCAGTGGCTCTGACCATCGACACCAGCCCCGAGTCCGTTACACTGCAAGCAGTCGTACCACCTTTCGCATTCCCCCTTCACCCTTCCGCCTGTCAACATGTCTGTACAACCTGAACAGTTAAATGTCACCACGCTGGGACCACGCCAGCTCAAATCGCCCCTGCCGATGTCAACGCTAGTCGGCGATGGCGTGGCCAATTTCGTTCCGGACGACATGCGAATCCTGCTCAATCCCGAATTTCAGGCAGGCGAGTTCCCAACGGGCCCTTCCCTGGGGACACGGGCTCAGGACACACGGGCCCAGGACGTATTGGCATTCGAGCTGGCGGGACCACGGGAATCGATTTTCTTCGATCCCGCTCGAACTCGGGCAGCCATCGTGACCTGCGGTGGTCTCTGTCCGGGAATGAACAACGTCATCCGTTCGCTGGTGTTCGAACTGGAACACAACTACGGGATCGATGAGATCCTGGGGATTCGTTATGGTTATCAGGGCCTAAACCCGAACCAGGGCAAAGCACCCCGGAAACTGACTGCCGATGGGGTCGATCCGATCCACCACTTTGGTGGTACGATCCTGGGCACCTCACGCGGACCTCAGGCCCCGACCACCGTGGTCGATACCTTGCAGCGGGAGAAAATTGACATTCTGTTTTGCATCGGCGGAGATGGCACCCAACGGGGCGCCCACAAAATTGCCGCGGAAATTGCCCAGCGGGATTTGCCGATCGCCATCGTAGGCATTCCCAAAACGATCGACAACGACATCAAGTATTGCTGGCGTACCTTCGGTTTTGTGACCGCGGTGGCCGAGGCGGAAAAGGCCATCGACCGGGCGCATGTCGAAGCCAAGGCCGTACGGGGAGGCATCGGGCTGGTCAAACTGATGGGGCGCGAGGCCGGATTTATTACGGCCGCGGCCGCCTTGGCCAGTGGCGAAACCAATTTTGCCCTGATCCCGGAAGTCCCCTTTGAACTGCAAGGCCCGGACGGGTTTTTGGCCAAGCTCCAACGTCGCATGGAACGGCGCGATCACGCCGTGGTGGTGGTCGCCGAGGGAGCCGGCCAGCACCTGTTGACCAGCCCCGAGGAGACTCATGACGCTTCGGGAAATCGACAGTTGGCCGATATCGGACCATTCCTCAAGCAACAGATCGGCAAACACTTCGCGGCCCAATCCATGCCGGTAAAAGTCATCTACTTTGACCCCAGCTACCATATTCGCAGTGTCCCCGCCGGAGCGGCCGACAGCCTGTTTTGCGACCAACTCGCCCGCCAGGCGGCGCACGCGGCCATGGCCGGCAAGACCGACCTGCTCATCGGCCTCTGGTTCAATCAACTGACCCATGTACCCCTGGCCATTTCCACCGGCGTCAGCAAACGCCTCTCCTCGGAAAGCCAGCTCTGGAACGCAGTCCTGTCGCTGACCGGGCAGGAGAGGGGAGGGTGGTAAATGATATTTAACGCGGACTGAGCCTCTGCAAATATCGCCGCGTTAAATATCATAATACAAACAAAATTCGTACGGATGGGGCCGCAGGGCCAGGGCATCGACTTCGTTTTCTTTTTTGTACGAAATCCATGTATTGATGACATCCTGGGTAAAGACATCGCCGCGCAACAGGAACTCATGGTCGGCAGCCAAGGCGTCCAAGGCCGCGGAGAGCGAGCCTGGAGTCGTGGGCACCTTGGCCAGCTCTTCAGGCTCCAGATCGTAGATATCCTTGTCGAGGGGATCGCCTGGGTGAATTTTGTTCTGAATCCCATCCAAAGCTGCCATCATCAACGCCGAGAAGGCCAGGTAGGGATTGCAACTCGGGTCAGGACAGCGAAATTCGATTCGTTTTGTTTTGGGGCTTGCGCTGTACATGGGAATTCGGCATGCGGCCGAACGGTTACGTTGGGAATAGGCCAGATTCACCGGTGCCTCATAGCCTGGCACCAACCGTTTGTAGCTATTGGTCGTGGGATTGGTAAACGCCAGCAAGGCTGGCGTGTGCTGCAGGATGCCGCCAATCGCGTAAATCGCTTCGTCGCTGAGTCCCGCATAGCCACTGCCGGCAAACAGAGGCTGTTCACCCTTCCATAAGGAAAGATGGATGTGCATACCCGAACCGTTGTCACTGAATATCGGCTTGGGCATAAAAGTGACCGTTTTGCCGTTGCGCCGGGCGACATTCTTGATGATGTACTTGTACAGACAGATGCTGTCGCTCATGGAGACCAGGTCGGCATACTTCAAATCGATTTCCGACTGACCGGCCGTCCCCACTTCGTGATGCTGGCATTCCACATCGAGACCACAGTCGATGAGCGTCTGCATCATCTCGTTGCGGATATCCATGAGCTGATCCGATGGCGGCACGGGGAAATAACCTTCCTTGTGCCGCAATTTGTAGCCCAAGTTGGGTCCTTCCCCCACGGCCCGGGTATCCTTGCCCCGATTCCACTCGCCCTCGATGCTGTCGATAAAAAAGTAGCCGCTGCTGGGCGTCTGATCAAAACGAATATCGTCAAAGATAAAAAACTCCGCTTCCGGCCCGACGTAGCACGTATCGGCAATCCCCGTGCTGCGGAGATAATTGACCGCCTTGCGGGCCACATTGCGTGGATCCCGAGTGTAGTCTTCACGAGTAATCGGGTCCTGAATATTGCAGATGATGCTTAAAGTGGGCAGCGCCGTAAAAGGATCGATGACTGCGGTCTCCGGCTGGGGAACCAGCAACATGTCGCTTTCGTTGATTGCTTGCCAACCTCGAATGCTGGAACCGTCAAATCCCAAGCCATCTTCGAATGTATCTTCGTCAAGTTTGTCGACCGGAATGGTAAAATGCTGCCAAAGTCCGGGGAAATCCATGAACCTCAAATCCACGGCCTTCACTCCCCGTTCACGGCACAATGCCAGGACATCTTGTGGCGTCATTGCAATCGCCTTTCCAAGTTAGCGGAATTCAAGTTAGGATCGTTCGAGAAATAACTGTCCGATGTCCCCTCGCCCCTTTGGGGAGAGGGCAGGGTGAGGGGCCTGGAAATATGCCAGCTATTTCTCGAACGATCCTAAGCGGAATATATGTGGGAACCACCCTTATCGTATCGCGTTTCGGCCAGGTTGCACAATCGACATCCTAAAAAACCAAAAACCCCTCTTCGCCAAAATCCGGCAAAGAGGGGCCTGGCCCATAAATACTGGTCAAAAAGTGGCGTTCCCAGTGGTTGCCACGCACAAAGGCCAACCACGAGGTTACGAACGTAGCGTGTCGAGAATCTGGGCAACCACCTTGTAAGGATCCGCGTTGGATGCCGGACGACGATCTTCCAGGTAACCTTTCCAGCCATTGCTCACGGTGCCCACCGGAATACGAATCGAGGCTCCCCGGTCGCTCACGCCATAGCTAAACTGGTCGATCGACTGGGTTTCGTGCAAGCCGGTCAGCCGTTGATCGTTGTCTGAGCCATAGGCGGAAATATGTTCCTCGTGACGATGCTTGAATTTCTCGCAAATCTCCGTGATCATTTTCTCGCCACCCTGTTCACGAATCGGAGTTGTCGAGAAATTGGCATGCATGCCGCTACCATTCCAGTCGCCCTTGATCGGCTTGGGATGCAGTTCAATGGTCACATCGTACTCTTCGGCGTTCCGGTAGAGTAAAAAGCGAGACAACCACAGATCATCACAGGCCTCCTTGGCTCCCTTGCCAAACAACTGGTATTCCCACTGGCCTTTCATCACCTCGGCATTGATCCCGGTGAGCTGTAACCCGGCTTCCAAACAGGTATCCAGGTGCGACTCCACAATGTCCCGGCCGACGCAGTTATCGATTCCCACCGAACAGTAGTAAGGCCCCTGGGGCCCCGGATAGCCATCCTTGGGGAAACCGAGCGGACGGTCCCCCGACATAATCGTGTATTCTTGTTCGAAGCCGCACCACAAATCCGGATCGTCCTCAAAAGTACCTCGAATGTTGGTTGGATGCGCCGACCCATCGGCATTGAGCACTTCGCAGAGCACGAGCGAAGCGTTCTTTCGTTTTGGGTCATGGATCATCCGCACCGGCTTGAGCAGACAATCGGAAGAACTCCCCTCAGCCTGTTCGGTCGAACTACCATCGAATGACCATTCAGGACAATCTCCAACGCTGACCGGTTCGCTGGGGACAATCTTGGTCTTACTCCGAAGGTTGGGCTCGGGCTGGTAACCATCTAACCAAATGTATTCCAGTTTGTAACTCATTTCCTCAACTAACTCCTCGCTTCAATGGGTAAATATCTAAACAGGACCGAAGGAAGGCCCTAACACAGGAAAGTCCAGGCACGTATTTTGAATATTCACGCTTTTTCTTCAGACGACTAAAGCGTTACCTTCGTTCTTTCCGTTGATGACCAATCCCGTATCGTACGACACACAATAAGTGGTTACTAGGGGATGGGCTCTTACACCCCCCCGCAAGGGGTGCCCCCAATCAGAGGATCCCCAAATGCAATGACTCCAACCACTCCCCAATGGCCATCCACTCCTCAATCCATTCCTCAATGGATTGTCGGATTTGGTCAACTGGCCATCAGGACAGACCGCCAGCTGGCAATAAATTCTGGCGATCCGGCTCGATTGCTTCGCAGCGGTAGCCCATCGAACATCCACGCAAGTCGAGGGCAATTTTCATACCAAAAATAACGGGTGCTCCGGGATATTCGATCTAAATCCTCTGTGGAATACGATTTAACGAATTGGCAGTGCAAGCCAAACATGGCTAGCCCTGCTAGAGACGCAACACGACATTGCCCAGAATACGTGCACCGTTTGCCGCGGCAACGGGCATTCCAGACCCTCACACACCCGTGTATGTTAGGGGCACGTGGTGCATTCCCCATGCGTGGTCGTTCCTGCTCCAGATTCGCCTGACGACGTGCGAAAGTTCCCATCAATGGCCAACTCCTCGAATTCCCAACCCGCGCCTGAACTGAAATTCATCCCCACGGCAGCCACGTTTCAACTCAAAGAGCTGATCGGTTCAGGCACCGTGGGCGCGGTCTACCGGGCAGAGAGCCCCGACATGACTGGCTCAGTAGCGATTAAATTACTGCACCCTACTGTTTCCCACGATCCGAATATTGTCGACCGGTTTCAACGTGAAATCGTCATCATGGAACGATTGAACCATCCCCATATCATTCGCCATTACGGCGGTGGACTCATGGACGGTCAATTTTTTTATGCCATGCAGCTGCTTGATCATGGATCACTCAAAGAGCGGTTGAAGCAACATGGACCGTTGCCCTGGCAACAGGTTGCCGCCTACGGCGCCCAAATCGCCTCCGCCTTGCAGCATGCCCACAACTACGGGATCATTCACCGTGATTTGAAACCGAGCAACCTGTTTTTTGACTCGGACGGCAAGCTAATTCTAGGCGATTTCGGCATCGCCCACGACACGCACGACGCCGACATCACGGCCGATGGCATTACCGTGGGCACCTATGCGTACATGGCTCCGGAGCAAATCTGCGCCGAAGGATCGATCACCGGCAAGGCCGACCTTTACTCACTCGGATGCGTGATGGTAGAGATGCTGACCGGTCAGCCTCCCTTCGTGGGAGCCAATTTTGCTCAAATCTGGGACCAGCATCTTCATCATCAACCCAAAGGATTACGAGCCGCTGGCATTGAGTGTCCCGAATGGTTGGAAGAGCTGATTATGCAGCTTCTGCTGAAAGACCCTCAGCAGCGGCCCTTCAACGCGCGTGCTGTCCAAGGTATTTTGACCGAACATCTGAACGATCAGTTCGGCGGCGAACTGGATGAGCTAACCCGCGATTTGCCTACGCCCGAACATGAACATTCCCCGCGACCGTGGGTTGGCGTCGTCATTGGTCTGGGGCTGATTGGGGCGGCCATCGCCGCGGGAATCTTGCTGGGAAAATGAAAAACTGCAACACATTAGCCGTCTGAATAGACTCACCGTGAGGAAGGGGTCCGGTAGCAAAATGCGGACGGAATCGATGTTGTCTCAGATCGCGATGTGCCGGCAAGCTGAATCCTGCTTGCAGCAATAAAGCAACAAGCACCCGCAATGCCATTTTGGCAGCCCCATCAAGCCACTGTTTGCATGGGCCCGAATCCGTGACTGCCATTATGGCAGTTTCCATGCTTTTCCCGACCTCCTACATGATACTTAAGTTTCTTATATATAACGACTTACAGATTACTATAAAATCCAATCCAATTGGCACAGACTTTGCTCCTCTTCATCTACTGAGAAGCATGTGAAGCGGACTCCGATGGCTTCCGCTTGCCGAGCTTACCATGAGATGAATCTATTACGACCTTAAAGGAGGTGCCAAAATGACTAACAATTTAACTAAAAATCGCCTGCGTGAATTCCTGCCGACCCACTGGACTGATGTCGATTCGCTCGTCAACCAGTTCTTCGGGCCACAAGTTGTCGCTGGCCTCAACACAATGCCAAGCGCGGGAAGCGTTTGGGAGGAAGAGGGGACCTACCACATCGAAATGGACGTTCCGGGCGTCGCCCGCGAGGATGTGGAGTTGACGTACGACCAGGGTGAACTGCGAATCAGTACCGAACGTAAAGCGCCTGAACGGGCAAACAGCCTGGCTGACGAGCGCCGCTATGGAAAAGTGGTACGAACCATATCGTTGCCCGAAACTGTCGATCCGGACACGATCGACGCCAACCTGGAGCAGGGTGTACTGCACGTCACCGTGGCCAAGAAACCCGAAGCTCAACCGAAACGGATTGAAGTGAAATAACTGGGCCCTCTTGGATATCTCCCTCAGTAAGTTTCCCAGCACCGGGGTCGCGCCAGTGAGCGCGGCCCCGTTTCCCTAGCTGGTCAGCGCCACTTAGACACCTAATACGAGATTCAGATTCAAAGTGACGCTGTGCAACTAGAGATGGCTCAAAAACAACCGCTAATTATTGAAACGTTTCTTACCCATCGCCGCAGTGGCACAATAGATCTTCCACTCCTTTGCGAAAACAGAAATCGCCAAACGTTTCGCCCGGTTCCCGCGCGTCGCGAAAATAACGGAATACCGCAACCAGTTTCGACACCACTTCGTCGGCGGGAACCATGTCCTGATAGATAAAATTAAGCCGGTCGCCGCATGTACGACCGCCTAGAAATAGCGTGTACTTGCCTTTCGCCTTGCCCACCAGGCCAATGTCGGCATTGTAAGGACGGGCGCAACCATTAGGGCAGCCTGTCATGCGGGTTGTGAAAACTTCATCCGCCAGCCCCAATCGTTCCAATTCAGCCTCCAACTGGTCCATCATGCCCGGCAGGGCCCGCTCACTCTCGGTCACCGCCAGCGCACAGGTAGGAAGCGCCGGACAGGCAATCGACCAGCGCCGGGCATTGCTGATCTCTTCGCTGAGCGGCACTCCGTGCCGCTGTAAAATCTCAGTAAGCTGCTCGTGATCGGATTCCCGTAAATCGCCAAAGAGAATGCTCTGGTGGGGCGTCAGCCGTAAGGAAGGATTGAGCGTGTGGCAAATCTCTCGCAATGCCGATTTGAGCCGAAATTCCCCCTCATCCTTGATCCGGCCGTTTTCTACGTTGAGTCCATAAAACCAGCCGCCATCACCTTGCGGATGCCAGCCCAAACCATCGTTAAAACGAAAAACCTCGACCGGTCGAGGTGGGGAAAGTTCTCCGCCGTAATACTGCTGGACCATCTGCTTGAACCGCTCGAGCCCCCAGTCGTGGATCAGGTACTTCAGACGGGCTACCTTGCGGTCGCTCCGGTTGCCATAATCACGTTGGACCCGAATGATCGCCGTGGCCACATCGATCACCTGCGTGGGTGAAATAAAGCACATCGGCCTGGCAATCGCGGGGAACGTTTTCTTCGCACTGGGAGTGGTACCAAATCCACCACCCACCAGTACGTTGTATCCCACAATTTGCCAATCTTTGCAGACAGCCAGCAGGCCCAAATCGTGCGAGTAAACGTCGGCGCTGTTGTCCCCCGGCAAGCCAATCCCAATTTTGAATTTCCTCGGCAGATAGGTGGGTCCATAAAGGGGTTCCACTTCTTCCTGGTCCGACCCGGTTGCTCCCAACTCTGCAGCGGAAAACTCTTTCCCCGCCACGCCACTGCCAACAAGCTGTTTTTGGCCGGTCTCTTCATCCTTCAGCCACAACTGGTAGTACGCCTTGGTGCGAGGCCGTAGATGGATGGCCAGGCGATCGGCCAGAGCCTGCATCTGATCGTAAACCGGGTCGTTCCGGTAAGGGACGGGGGAACACATCACATTGCGTTCGACATCGCCACAAGCGGCCAGGGTGGTCAACTGCACCTGGTTGATACGACGGATCACCGCCTTGAGATCGTTCTTAACGACTCCGTGCAACTGCAAGCCTTGTCGGGTGGTAATACGCAGCGTTGCGTTACCCACCTCGTCACACAAGTCGAGTTCAGCCAACAATTGCGCACTGGTGAGCTTGCCCCCTGGGATTGCCGACCGGACCATGAAGCTATACGTCTTGCCAGCCGGTTTGCCAGCCGCCTTGGCGGTGTTCCGCTGATCACGATTATCCTGCTGATAGGCCCCATGATGTTTTAATAGCTGAATGCTGGCCTTGCCGAAAAACGGCTGGCCGTCTACCAGCTCCTCGGGAATGGTGCCGCGCAGATGATGGCTTTCCGCCTTGAAGGTTTCCACCGGGCTGACTTTTTCCTGGACCGGAGGCTTTCCCCCTCCAGGTGTTGCTCCTGGGCTTGCTATATTAGGCTTAGTCATCGTTTTCTTTTCGCCAGGTTCTCAATTGAATTGATGGGATGACACACTGGGAATCGAGTGGGGACTAACTGGTCGGCCCACGCCAAGTAAAACTGGGGGCGATTGCCACATTTTACCCAGGCTTGCCATTTATCCAGTTCCCCATGATACTCGTCTTTTTCGAGACATGCCATATCGACCGTCGCAGCTTGTGTGCGGCGACGCATCGCTTTACGATGCCAGTGTGATGGAAGCTACGCCTGACAACCCGTCTGATGCTCCCGATGACCTGCCGGTGACCACACCTGAAACCTTAGGTCACGGGCCTGGTGGAAGGTGGGCAATTTGGGTTGCAACCGGCCTGGGAGTTGGCCTGGTTGCCCCAGCCCCTGGCACGGTGGGCGGGTTATGGGGATTGCCACTGGCCTGGGCGATCCTGCAAATTCCTTTGTTGGGCTGGCAACTGGGTGCCATGGTGGTACTGGGCCTACTCGGCGTGTTCCTCTGTACCCGAGCCATGTGGGCTCTCGGAGGAAAGAAAGATCCCCAGGCAATCGTCCTGGATGAAATTGTCAGTGTCCCGATTGTCTACATTGGCTTGTCCCAGGTCGAACCATGGGTCTGGGTGGCCGGTTATCTCCTGCTGCGAATTTTCGACATCAGCAAGCCCTACCCATGCAAACGCCTGGAACGGCTTCCCGCTGGGTGGGGAATCGTGGCCGACGACTGGATGGCCGCCATCTACGCAGCGCTGGCTTTGCGCAGCTTGCTGTGGCTGATGGCAACTGGCGGATGACCCATAACCCCAGGGCTTTTTACTAGCACCATCAAAACGATCCCGACCCCGATAGGCAAGAACGCGTAGTCGAGAAAGGTTGCCCTGTTTTTCCGAAAATGCAGGAAGTTGATAAACGCCCGTAAAAAGGGGGGGCCCCCGAAACCCTGAACCCCGACACCCGAAACCCGACACCCGAAACCCTGAACCCTGAACCCTGAACCCTGTTGATTATACTTAAATAAGCCCGGAGGGCTGACACAACCCTAGCCGGTGCCGTGCGGCACGGGTTTCAGGGAATTAATATGATTTTAGGCCCGGAGGGCCGACACAGAACAACCACAGAAGATGTGTCGGCCCTCCGGGCCTGTTAGTCTTTAATTCATTCCATCCGGCGGTTGACACCACCGGCTAGGGATATGTCGGCCCTCCGGGCCTAAAAAACGAAGCCTCATTCGACTTACGCACAAGTGACAGACCCTAAACCCTGACACTCGGCGGCCTTAGGCCGAGAGCAGGAGAGTGGAGAAAGTAGAAAGGAGAGCGGAAATTTTCACTTAGCCCGATCATCAATCATAAATTATAAATCATAAATTCCCTGAATCCTGACACCCGACACCTTCCCATGACCGCAACCCTACTCGATGGTAAAGCACTGGCGAAACAAATCCGCTCGGAACTGGCTGACGAAGTGGTCGCCTTCCGCCAAGACGGCGGCCCGCAACCGGTACTCGCGGCCGTGCTGGTAGGCAATGACCCGGCCAGTGAAGTTTACGTCCGCTATAAACGGCGAGACTGCGAGCAAGTTGGTATCGAAAGCCAATTGCACCGTCTGCCGGAAACGGCATCGGAAGACGAGTTACTTGCGCTGATCGCCAGTCTCAACGAGGACCCGCATGTCCATGGCATCCTGGTGCAGCTCCCGGTGCCAGCTCAGATCCGCACCGAGTGTATCCTTGAAGCGGTGCGTCCCGACAAGGACGTCGATGCGTTTCACCCGGAGAACGTGGGCCGGTTGCTTCAGGGTCGACCCCGTTTCCTGCCCTGCACACCGCATGCCGTGCAACAATTGTTGCTGCGGCATGATATCCCCATCGCCGGCGCCCAGGTGGTTATCGTCGGCCGTAGCGATATCGTCGGCAAACCCCTGGCGGGCATGCTCATGCAACGCGACGCTGCAGCCAATGCCACGGTCACGGTCTGCCACAGTCGAACTCGGGACCTGGCGGCCATCACCCGGCGCGCTGATATCGTGGTGGTGGCTATTGGCCAGCCCAAATTCCTGACCGCCGACATGGTCCAACCGGGAGCCACGGTCATCGACGTGGGAATCAATCGGACCGAGGATGGGCTGGTCGGAGATGTCGATACCGAGGCCGTCGCCGAAGTGGCCGGGCGCATCACCCCGGTTCCCGGCGGTGTGGGTCCGCTCACCCGCACCATGTTGCTGTTCAATACGCTCGCGGCAGCCAAAGCTTTAACCAAGGAGCAAGCGCATGAATGAGTCTCGACCTCCCGTCTCGTATGGACGGCTTTTTCTCTTGCTGATCCCACTGATCCTGGTGACCGTCATGGGTGCGCAGGTACTTCAAAACCAATGGAAGCTGGCGGCCAGGCAAGCTTCAACCCATGACACGGTTTCACGGCTACTGGGTAACCACAACGCCAATTTACGCCTCAGCAGCGACTATCGCGACGAAAATGGCGACTTGATCGCCGACGCTCCCACTGACCTGACTCAATGCATCAATCCGGTGGAACTGCACTTTTCCTACATTGCCTCCGCCGATGACAATGCGTCTCAGGAAACATGGCGCGAATTGGTCGCGGCCTGGGCCAAACGATTGGACCGCAAGGTGAATGTGGTGCGTTACTCCGATACGGGGGAACAACTCCGTGCCCTACGAAATGGCCAATTGCACATCACCGCCTTGAGCACCGGTACCGTGCCGACCGGCGTGAATGCCTACGGCTTCGTACCGGTCTGTACCCTGGGACGGGCAGATGGCAGCTATGGCTATACGATGAAAATCATCGTCCCCGCCGATAGTGACATTCAAAAGGTAGAAGACCTCCGTGGCCGGCGCATGACCTTTACCCGGCCCCGATCCAATTCGGGTTACAAGGCCGCCCTGGTATTGCTCATGGATGAACACAACATGCAAATTGAGCGTGACTATGCCTGGGGATTTTCCTATGGGCACGACAATTCGATCCGCCGGGTCGCATCGCATGAATTCGAAGCAGCCTCAGTGGCCAGCGACCTGCTGGATCGCATGGTAGCGCGTGGTGAGATTGGGGCCGACGCCATCCGTTCGATTTACGAGTCGGAAAAATTTCCACCCGGCGCGATTGGATTTGCCTACAATCTCATGCCGGAACTACGCGAAGGGATACGTGAAGTCCTGCTGAATTTCGACTGGTCCGGCACGGGCCTGGAAAAGGAATTCGGCCCTGGTGGGTCAACTCAATTTGTCGCCGTCTCCTACAAAGACGACTGGGGCAACGTGCGCCGGATCGACACGGCTCTGGCAAAGGCGAAACAGTCGATGGAACTGGCAACGCCGTAACAGCACTGCATGGGCTTCTCGAGTCATGTACCACCCGCATAGCGGGTGGCTTGAGGAAGGCTCCTCAAAGGAACCGGGAAGAGAATATCGTACTCGTACTCAGCAAAGCGGTACTCGTACTCGAACCCGACTGGGAGGCAAGGTCGGTCATCATCAATATCCATGGCCTTATGTTTCTGTTGAATGCAATGGTTCCAGTCGAGTACGAGTACGAGCAC
>JAJRWS010000206.1 GCA_024276705.1 Planctomycetota bacterium
AGCCACGCACGCCAAATGCGCGGTACAACATACGGGTGGACATGCTGGCACCTTCCTGGAAAAAAGTCTTTGAATCAACTCTTTACAGGAACAGCATGTCCACACTTTTGCAACCCGCGCACGCTTTAGTCGGATGAACCACAAAAATTGACCCCGCAGCTTTATCGTACTACTGAGTACACATTAAGGAGGACCAAACCAATGCCAAAATACATAATTCCGATGGTTGCTGTCGAAACAGTTTGCGTAGAGTTTTTCGTCGAAGCCAACAATCTAACCGAAGCAATTGAAAAAGCGAAACGCCACGATGGCGAAGATGGCAACGATATCAACAACACTTGGGATCGAGAATCGCTAATCTATTCGCCCGATACTGGAATTGAACCAAAGATTGTTGACTAACCTATTTCCCGCCTATTTTTCCCGCCTCTTCCTCTCTTCTGAGCCTTTATCATGCCAAACAAATTGACAGCCGATGACCTGCGCCAATTCACCGGAACCGAAAACTATTATCGCCATGCGACCGCTAGAAACGTCCTCTATACGGACGGCGTGAAGTCTCTGGCAGAGCGTGGCGGGGCCTATTGGCTAATCGACGCCATCGCATCACACATTACCGGGCCAGTGATTCGACGATCCACTACGGCGCAGGAGTTTTCCGTATGGCGGCTAACAGTTGCCGAAGATCGAAGCGCCGTTCTCACAGCCCGTATCGACGATGACGGGCCCGATTTAGTCCGGCAAGAGATACGGCTTACCGATTTTCCCTTGCAGAGCGTAGACGTTTGGGCGTCTCACGATGGCGAGCATTGGATTCTCTACCTGCCATCGGAACACTAGGCCGACCCCGCCAAGAAGTTTCCCATAGTTTACAGAATACTTTTTAGTATCGACACAAGAGGTTAGGCAATGGAACTAAACGTAACCAAAACGATTCACGCTTGGCTAGACGATGAAAGCTGGAGCGACGCAAGCAACTACTCTTGCTCGCGTTTGGAAGCTGGAGACTACGCCGGGCCGGGTAGTTGGCAGGCTGCCTGCGATGATGCGGGCGATCTTATCAAGCTATCTCCAAACGAAACCGCTGCGACGCGAGATTGGTTCGGTGAATTCGGCGCATGGGACGATAGCGAACGCGCGGCATGGACTGCCAAGGAAGTCGCCGCGCTGTTGCTGCAATTTATTGCAGGGGATTGGCGGGAGCTAGTCGAGCCAGAGCCACCAACCAACTATGCGGAATTCGAGCAAGCTACCCAAGATTGTGGCGGTCGACTATCTCCCGAAAGCGATTCAGATATTTTTACCGGCCCATGGTTTTATGACATCGGAACGTAATGTGAAACCACTCGCAATCGCTAGCTAACTATAGGAGTCCACGTCATGCCAATCACTAATGCAAACACACAGCAGCGAATCATAGTCGCAGCCGCTTGGGCTGTGTCTACCGAGGATCGGAACGACTTGGAATATCTGCGCAAACTGATGCGGGAATCGGACTATCCGGTAGCAGGTTCTGATGAATGGGATGCGATCGAGTGGCCGCAGCAATTGCCCCGCATGACGGCAGGTGCTGTGATTGGCGAATTGGAAGCCGCAAAAGTAGCTGTCGAACTATGCCGCCGTTCTATGTGGTTCATGGTCGAACCGCAGCCAAATAATGTTTTTGCAATTTGCGTCGAGACGGAAAACATGAAAACGCTAAATCGGATTCTTTCAACCTAGGGCACCCATCAACTTCACCAAGGGAGATTCACACGATGGCAAAATTTATCATTAGGCAATACGAGATTACGACTTTCAAGCACTTGGTCGAGGCAGACAGTGAAGCCGGAGCCATTAAAAGACTATTTGACGGTGAATCGGAAGGCATCGAAGGCGGCGAATATGTGGAGACCGCAGAAGACCTTGGATTGCCCGCCGACGAATACCCAGAGCTAGTTGCTGAGTTATCGAAATTGGGTATTCGTTGCGACGTAGTTATTCCGTCCATCGCAGCAATTGAGAAAGCATAACAACCACAACCAACCGCAAAGGAGCCGCAGGAACTACGATCTAGTCGAATCCGATTCGGCTACTTTGCCAACGGAGTCGAGCCCCCAAGAGTGCGTGAGCATAAGACCAATAGGACATCTTAAAGGAATTAGACCAATGCCAATTTTTGAAATTGAGATCGACGAAACTAGAACGATTAGAACTCTCTATACCATTGAGGCAGAGTCTCAAAAAGAAGCTGAGTCACTTGCCCTTGCTGGAGAAACCGAAGAAGAAACAGAAATCAGAACGCTTGCCGTTTCTAATCGAGAATTGGTAACTGATTGAATCTTCCTGCCATCGCCGACAGTTTTTTGCAACTGAGAAAGCCTAGCGATCCCTACTCACAACCAACTCAAGGAAAAACCATGACCAATTCCGAAAAGCTAAGCAAGACGCCCGCAGGGGATACGTTGGAAATTGCCGAACGTTCAAGCGGGTATTGGGTGACCGACGGCAGCGGCCTAACTGAGGGGCCCTTTGTCGAATTAGATGACGCAATCGCTTTTAAGATCAAGCAGGAAAGAATTCATGCCAAGTAACTCTTTTTCTCACTTCAACAGCACCAAGGAATTAGAAAATGTCTCGTTATTATTCGATGGGTATCACTATTTCCGATTACCAAGCTGACCATGCCGACGCGATTTGTAAAGCAGCGTCCGACGAGTGGAGTTTCGACGATTGGATTACGTCACAAGATGAGTCGCTTAGCTCGACTGGCGACGGCAATCTCTGTGGCGGGGAATCGGAGGACGAATTCTCAGAGAGATTAGCCCACGCTATTTGGAAAGCAAACAACGGATTCTGTGGCGTTGCCGTTGTCTGTACCTACATGGAATCACTGCCTTACGAAGAGTACGAATTCGACAGCGACGCTTACCAGCGGTTTGTCGAAACTAAAGAGTAACCCGACACCCACCAACCAAAGGAAAATCATCATGGGCGCAGACTTAATCACTTACATCGTTGTTGGCCCCAACACAATCGACTTATCAGACGATCAACGCGCAGCAGTCGTAAAGCAGCTACGCATCAATGCAAAACAGTTGCGCGAAGATTGCCTGAAAGAATTGAACGAATCCAACTGCGAACCAACACAAGAGGCGATTGCCGAGGTACTGGCTGACAATGGCAACAACAGCGCGCTCGCGGAGGTTTTGGTCGATGACACGCTTGTCGAATCTGTGCTGGATGAGTTTCTATCGACTTGGCACGATTGGCGGCGCGATGCCAGCACGCGCCTCCTACCGGGCGATGACAGCCGTTGTATTTATGTTGCCGGTGAAATGTCATGGGGAGACACGCCATCCGGCGCGGCCTATCAGGCGATTGACATTGCGTACGGCTTGGGATTGCTGCCACTGCTTGGAATTGAGTAACTCCACCACCATCAAGGAATTAGACCAATGCTTTATCGAAAAATTACTCACGGTTTTGTAGTCCAACAATTCAATGATGCTGGCGAATTCTTGAATCAAGAATTCGTTGCAGGCGACTGCGAGTGGGAAAACGAGAACGGGGACGGGATCAATCCTATGGATATGCCCCTAGGTGGCGATGAGTATCACCCATTTGGAATGGTTCAAAACCTTGATGCTTGCAGGAAATTCGCAGTCGTCTTGCTCTACCCTGATTACATGCAGCAGAGTGGCCATGACACCTATATCGAAACCGTTGTTGCAGCAAGTGCCGACAAAGCAATTGAAGCCGTGCAACAGTTGGCCGTTACGGCGAATGCCGTGGGAGCAAGTTCCATCGACCCCGATGATTTTGCTGTCTTGGCCGTGTTCGCCGGGAATCCTGAATTGCTGCTGTCGAACATCTAACCATCATGGAGCGCAGAACCATGCCAACGTATCGAGTTGTTTACGAAATTGACGTGGAAGAAGAAACGCCAGAGGCAGCCGCGCGAGAAGCTTATGCGTGTATGCGCGACCCCGAATCGATGCCACCCGCTTTCGACGTGATACCGTGGACGGACAACGTGCCGCCGGATTTTACTTGTGATATGCCCGGCGTGATAACCGTTGACTTAAACGAACTGGGGACGCCATGAAATTTTACCCATTAGACGTTACAAGCGGTGGCCGGATTAACCCCCTCAATTTATTTGCAAATTAAAATTTGACTCTTCGCACCAGAAGGGTACTCTTGAGTATCTGCAACGCTTTTCACCTTGGAGACTACCACAATGATTGCTACTAACAACGTCGCCGAAACCGTTCGTCATGCTTTTCCTTTTGACGTTTGCAAACTTCCACTATCAGGACCGGACAACGCCTCCACTCGCCACTACGGCCTATTCCGTGACGATACTGGGGATTGCGTCGGCGTAGCCGTGAAACGAGGCTATACGCCTCACACAACCGACGACGTAGTTGCACTGGCCGAAGCGGCTGCCGAAGGGTTTGAGGCGGATTGCGAGGTTAGGGCCGGATTCTCTGACGGGCATAAAGTCGTAATCGGTCCGACCAAAGAGCACCGCCGGGCAATCTACGGAACCGCCGATAACATCTTCCCCCGGTTCATTTTAACCGCTGGCTACGATGGGCGGGCGTTCTCCGCTTCGCTCGGCATGGTCCGCGACCTTTGCGACAACCTGCAAATGGTAACGCCCGCTGGTGAATCGCTCGCGGCTGAGCGGCTCCACCATACCCGACAACTTCGGGATAGGATGCCCCAGCTAATTGAAACCTTCCGCCGACTGGCTGGCCGCTGGGATTCGGTAACCGCGACCGTCGAGCGCATGCAAGCGACCACGGTAGACTTTGCAGCGTTTATCCGCAGCGTTTACCCGCTGGCAGGCGACGCCACCCGTCGCAGCCAAGGCGCTGCAGAACGCCGCGTAACGGCCCTAGTCAATCGGTTGTTTGACGAACGGGAACGGTCGGGCCGTCCGACGGGAACGACCCGCGATGCTACCGCATGGGAAGCCTACAACGTGGTGACGGGCTACGTTCAGCACGATAAGAATCGCAAGGGTTCGCCCGATCGGTTTACCCGTGCCATGCGGGCCCTTGACGACGCCGATTGCTCGCGGGCGTTGCAATTCGCCCTAGCCAGCTAGACGCCACGGGCCGCAACGGATTGCGGCCCCTTTTCTCTTTAGGAGCCGCAGCAATGACGCACCGCTTGACCATCACCGATTGGGCCATTGCCCTGCTAGTCGCTGGTCTCTTGGCTACCATCGCCTACGGTCGTTTGTCCGATCGGGCAAACCAAGTCGCCAACGTCTTGCAAAACCACAACAATTATCTCCAGCAAATAGTTGACAATTCACTCCCGAAGGGTACTCTTTAGTATCATCTTAACGCCAGCCAGATCGGACCTACCGCCCCGCCGCCCATCATGTAGAATACATGCTCAAACCCACCTGGAGCCAGAACAATGGAAACTATCGAACGCACTATCGAACGCCGGGTTATCGGCGAACAGTCCGCTATTAAACTGGCTGCCGAGCTAGTCGAGAATTCGATTCCGTTTGAATTCGAGCCCGAGCCCTACGCCCGCTACTGGTTTGCCGTAATCGGCGACGAACGAACGGCGCTCCTAGATGCCGCTATGGGTAGGCTGGGCTGCCAGCTGGCGACGCCCTACCTGGACGCCTTGGCCGAAAATACCGATAGCCTATGCCATATCAACCCCGGCCCTGCAAGTAGCTGCCACGTTTGCCGCAGCAACTACGATCTAGCCGAATCCGATTCGGGATGGGAAGAGCTAAGCGACGAAGGGGGATTCGGCAAAACGCCATGCGACCTATGTGACAGTAGCTTGGCGGGAAACCGTTTCGATTTCCATGGCTTTGCGTCTGTGCTGTTTGATAAAGGCGACCGCGAACCAATCCACCTATCGGGTTGCGTCGATTGTCTCCACTACTTCGCCAACGGGACTGAACCGCAAGGATGGGAAGCATGAAACCAACAACCCAACGACTGATTGAATCATTCCGCTACCGCCACACGTTTCTTGCAATTGAACCCGGATTATTCACGAGGTACATTGCCAACAGATAGAACCATTGCGTGATCTTCGGTGTATAAAGGGTGTAACAACCCCATCCCTCGCCACGGAAGGATCACGCAATGGGTGAAGCTCAGGGTACTC
>JAJRWS010000207.1 GCA_024276705.1 Planctomycetota bacterium
TATGGAAAAGCGATGGTTGCCGCCGAGCAGTTGTTGGTCGACTGGATGCCTGCCGCCTGCGTGGTGAGAATTTCCTTGCCGATGGGCGTGAGTTTCAATGGCCATGCAGGGGCGATCGACTGGATCCAATCGCGGTTTCAAAAGGATCGGCCAGCGACCCTCTACTACGACGAAGTGCGCACGCCAGCCTACACAGATTGCCTGAACCGGTTGTTGGAGCGATTGTTGGCCAATTCCCTGGCGGGCCTGTTTCACGCAGGCGGGCCGAAACCATGGTCACTCTTCGAAATTGCCCAGGTGATCAATCGTATCGGCGGCTATGACCCGGATCTGCTCATGGGTTGCCCGCGCATCGAAGCAGGCCCCATCCCGCCTCGGGCGGGGAACGTAACGCTCGATTCTTCGAAGCTCACTCGGGCATTGGGGTATCGGCCGTTGGATCCTTGGCCCCTGCAGGAAGTACATTTTCCCACTGACCGCCGGTGGCACTACCGGCGCGAGGAGGCTCAGCGCGAAGATGACCTTGCTTCTGCCGATCTGCTGGCCAAGGTCCTGTACCGGAACCCGCGCTACTTGCCGCAAGAGTAGCGTCTGCAGATCAGGCTTTTTTTAGCCGGTCCCAGAGGAGCAATCCCACCACTGTCTTGGCATCTTCGATTTCTCCCGATTCGACCAGCGCCAGGGTATGCTTCCAGTCGACGACCCAGTTTTCGATATTTTCTCCCGGTTCGCGACCTGGAGGGCCCGGTTCCAGGCCTTCGGCCACAAACAAGTGGATCCGCTCATTCAAGATGCCTGGCGACATGAAACAGCCAGGCAGACTGCGCCATCGGGATGCGGCATAACCGGTCTCCTCACGCAATTCGCGTTGGGCGGTCGTTTGTGGCAATTCTCCCGGATCGATCGTGCCGGCGGGCAACTCGATGAGCGTCTTGTCCACGGCAATCCGATGATTGTGAATAAGGCAAACCTGGCCGTTTGGCAGCAGCGGGATGATTGCCACCGCTCCCGGATGGACGATGTAGGGACGACGCACCACGGTGTCCTTATCCACCGGAATTTCTTGCTCCAGCACGCGAAATCGCGAAGTTTCCAGCAGTAATGTTGCCTGTTGATTCATCAATGTCCACTAATCCCCGCCTGTAGACCACCAGCTCTGGGGAGCGGGTATTTCTCAGGCTATACGTGTTTCCTGCGTGATTCGTCCGCCCAATTTGCCCATCTGGGAATCTGTTGTTAGGATACCTTGTGGCAGTGATGCGTGTCTATCTCGACGGGTGTGGGGTGACTAGATGACCGGCAAGACACGGGAAGACTATCGACTCGAGCGGCCAGTGACTGGCAGGGCGAGGCCAGAAAACTGGAGTCTGCATTTGAGCTACCTGCGTGGTGTCGATGTACGCCTTCACGTATATTTTCCTCTGTTGGCTCTGTTGGCAGCCTATGGTTCGCTCAAAGATTTTAGCCAGCAGGGTTACTTAAGCCAGCAGGGTTACTTGAACCAGCAGGGCTCGCACGCGATCACTTCGATGGCTGCCACCCATTCTCTAAACGCACCATCTTTAAGCGATTCGAGGGCTCTGAGTGATTCTTCCGGGACTTTGGCAGACACTCTCTGGACTGGAACACCCTGGCTGGAACTGCAGCCGGTCTTGCTGGGAATGTTGGTCTTGCTGGCCAGCGTCACCCTGCACGAATTGGGCCGGCTGGTTGTAGTGAATCGACTAGGTGGGCAATTTGACACAATCGTGTTGACACCTGTCGGTGGGGGGACGATACCGATGCTTCCTGGCGATCCTATCGTTCACCTGGTAACCGCTTTGTTTGGTCCATTGGTTCACCTGACGCTGATGGTCATGGCGGCATGTGGGTTGGTGCTGGCTGGGCAAACTCAGGTGATCGAATTACTGAAGCCGTTGGCCCCGAATTTACATCTGGGGCACTTGCATGCGGACGGATCCTGGCTGTTATCAGCCGCACAGTTGACGGTATGGTTGAATTGGCTTTTGCTGCTGCTGAATCTTCTGCCAGTCGACCCTCGGGACGGGGCCATGCTGGTGCGCGGCTTGCTTTGGCCTGTGGTGGGACGGGCTTCGGAGTCGGTCATGACAGGTCGATTTGCAACCGTCATGGCTATCTTCATGGTGGGCCTGGCAGTAGTCTACCGCCATGCCATGGTGAATACCTTGTCGGGCACTCCAGTCCCAGCCTGGTTGCCGTTGGGGGTTTTGGCGATTGTTTTGGCCTGGGGAGCTCGTGACGCTGCGGGTGCAGGTTCCGTTCAGGCAAGGCAGACATTGGATCCGATCGATCGCGATGAGTCGTTTTTGCTGATGCCGCAATGGCCGGATGAAGAACCTGGTCGTGGCGAGGATCGGAAAGCCGTATTGGTGGAACGTTATCAAGACATGCAGCAGGAAAAACTGGAACGGAAGCGGCGCGAGCAGGAAGCAAATGAAGATGCACGGGTCGACACAATTCTAGCGAGACTCCATCGATGTACCCTGGATGAACTTTCCGACGAGGAACGATCCATCCTGAAACGCGCCAGTCGGCGTTATCGACAACGACGTGAAAATGCCTGATTTTTCAGTGTTTCAGTGTACCGATTTACTGCCTCACCGACCTACCGGACCTGCGGGGCTAACCATTGGGCATCGTCAAGGATGATGCTGTGCGTGCGGCTGGCGACCAGGCGCGTGAGTTCCTTCTCGGAAGTAATGGGTGTCATGCCCAGGCTTTCCACCACGTTTTTGTCCAGCTGACTTTGCAGGTAGACGGGGCCGCGTTGCAACGTGCGGGATAGTTGCAGTGCGGTCCAGCTATCCGCTTCACGGTCGCGCATGATTTCGTGTTGACGACTCGCACGGTCATCTTGTTGGCAAAGTCGACCCAGCGAGGGGCCTGGTGGTTGTCGCAGTTCCGAGCAGAGGACCACGCACCCATCGGCATCCAAAACGGTATTCGCGGCCTGCAATGCATGGCCAATGCCTGACCAGGACTGTGTCGCGGCGGTTCCGGTAAGCAGGCAGATGGCTAGATCGCCACGGGATTGGAGTGTGGGTGTCCAGGTAGCAAGGCAAGCCTTCCAGGCTGCCGTGGCCACGCTGGCAGGTTGACCCGCAAACAGGGTTGCCACCTGGTCTTGTGCCGCCGGCACAATCTGGACGACCAGGCCCCCGGCCAGTAACCGGGTGGCATCTTCGCTCTCTTTCCGGCGGCGAACGCGATGAACTCCATTGTCCCGGCTGCTTGGGGCGTAAAATGAATTCATGGTTTCCTGGTCCGAGAAATCGGGATACAGTCCCGAAAGCAGAGGTGGCTTATCATTGCAGGTGTCCACGGCCGTCGAAACGAGCCCGATGGGCAAAACCAGGTCGGCTTCGACAATCAATCGATTCATGCGTACCGGGTGTCCCGAGTGGGTGACGCCGATCAGGCCGCAACTGTCGTCGTCGTGTGGATGATGCCGGCGGATTCGAATTTCGTGAATCCAGGGATTTTTCGCCATATGGGCTTGCAGGCAAGCCGAAAGGGATGTTTCCGTAACCTTGTTGGCAGCCAACAAAACGAGATGTTCCGGTTCCACTCCGGCATCCAGAATCGCTTGCAAAATTCCCCATGCCAGCGGTTCCAAGGCCGGCAATCCGGCTGGAATGGTCACCACGACCTGGTCTCCCGGGACGGTGGCACTCGTCAATGGAGGGTAATCGAGGGGGGCTCCTAATGCCTTGCGGACGGACGAAGCCGGGTCGGGCAAAGGTTCGGGATCGGGTGTTGGGCCCAGGCGGGATAGCTTCCGTCCCGTGGTGTTCAAAGTCCAACGGGCATCAAGCCCGAAGGGTAGTGTGATTGGCATGGCTGATTACTTTGCGACGGCCTCGCTAGGAAAGGTAAGGGTTGGCTCACAAGTCCGACCACCGACCCATCGTACACTATTTCCTCTTTCCAGTATTCCAGCCGACGGAACCTGCTGCCCCTGCCTGTTCTTTATAGCGATTGAGCGGTTTGGGCCGCTAGAACCAGGGGCGTTGCGGATGGAGATTGCAAAAGGAAATCGATGAAATCGATGCAATCAGGAAGCCCCGAACAGGAAGCTTATGGTGAGTGGGAAAAATAGATAAACTTGTAAATCTGGTTTGGTTAGGTCGTCGATAGGCGTAGGTGTCCAGTGGAGCTTTAGCCACGACTTCTTGGGACACCGCGTTTAGTGATCGTACCGGCACAACCATAATAATCGTGCGGGCGAGACGCACCCCAGCAAGCGTGGGCCACGTGTTTTCCCTTTTTTTAAGGAGCCTTCCCGATGAAACGTCACTTTTTGCTTTCGACGCTGAGCCTCGGCGTCGTGATCGCACTCTGCAGTGCCTCGAACGCCAATGCGTTCTTTGGCCTGTTTGAAGGCGGTTGCGGTGGTTGTGAGCCCAGTTGCGGGTATGCGAGCGACTGCTGCGAGCCAAGCTGCGGTTATGCGGATGCCTGCGAGCCCAGTTGTGGGTATGCTGATGCTTGCTGCGATCCTTGCAGCAAACCACGTTGTGGTCTGTTTGCCAAGCTGCGAGCCCGTTGTGCCGCTCGCCGTGCCGCCCGCGCATGTTGCGCGCCAGTTTGCGAGCCGAGTTGCGGTTGCGCCGACGCCTGTGAGCCAAGCTGTGGCCAGGTCGAAGTTTGCGAGCCGAGCTGTGGTTGCGCCGACGCCTGTGAGCCCAGTTGTGGCCAGGCCGATGTCTGCTGCGATCCTTGCAGCAAGCCACGTTGCGGCCTGTTTGCCAAGCTGCGTGCCCGCCGCGCCGCTCGTGCATGCTGCGCGCCAGTTTGCGAGCCGAGCTGCGGTTGCGCTGGCTGAGCAATTCCGAGAGGTAATGACCGGGAGCCCTTACTCCCGGTCAATGAAAACAACGGTTCCCTGCACCATTAGCAGGGAACCGTTTTTTTGCACCAGAAAAGCTCTATGGGGCTGTTGCCGTTCCTCATGGTTCAACCACGTGGGATACAGGCTGGGCTCACGAAAATAGGCTCTTTCCTCGGGGAAACAACTTCTAGGAATCAATCGATTTTTGTTCCACTTAGTGGGTAAGGGAGTGGCGTCCCACTCCCTCCCCGTTACCGCGAGCGGGTCAATTCCCGCCATTTACCAGCATGCGGATTTCCCGCACTGGGCGGTCCCGCGGCCCGGCTCGCCTTACAGTTTGCCGTAGCCGTTCCGGAATTGCCTCTTTCGAGGGGCTTTCTCGGCGTTTTCTTCAGGCGTGCATCCGGTAGTCATTGAGGAATGTACATCCACGTCGTCGAAGATGCTTGATCTTGATCCGACAATTGTCCGTGCGACGTTTCCGTTTCGTTCGCATGCACCTCAGTCTCATTCGAAGCCATCGGTCAAGTTCCCCGAATTGTTGCATGACCCTTGAGAACAGGGTCCCGAAGTATCGTGCAACTCCGCGGACGACCGCGTTAATTTTCACGATTTGCTTGCTGTCCAGATTATGGCTACGTACGGTCAATTCCTTGATCCGATCTTTGTATTTCTCCACAGATTTGGCACGCATCTTGACCGAGTGACTCGTCACATCGAATCCGACAAAGGAGAATCCTTTGCGGAAGGATGTGACGTGAGTTTTCTCGGGGCTGAGCGTCAAGCCGAGCTGTTCAACGAACAGTTGGACGGCCTGGTGTGCCTCCTTCGCTTGGTGTTCTGTCCGGCAGAGTATGACGAAGTCATCGGCATATCGCACGAAGCGATACCCCAATTCGTCAAGGTGCCAGTCGAGGAAATTGAGAGCGATATTCGCCAGTAATGGCGATAGCACGCCTCCCTGGGGAGTCCCCAGTGTTGCGGACTGCACAACACCATCCTCCAGAATACCAGCGGTGAGAAACTTTTGGACCAGACGCAGAATGTTTCCATCCGCGACCACATTGGTTAGCCCTCGCATGATGACATCGTGAGGAATGCAATCGAAAAATCCAGAGATGTCTGCATCAAGCACATGCCGATGACCGGACCTCCAGGTTTCGAGCAAGCGTTCCATGGCCGAGTGACAAGAGCGTCCCGGCCGGAAACCATGCGAGTCGTCGTGAAAAAGTGGTTCGAACAATGGACTGAGTAGTCGACGTAGCACTTCCTGTGCTACTCGATCGCGCACGGTAGGAATTCCTAAAGGGCGACGTTTGCCCCCTCCCTTCTCGATGTACACTCTGCGGCCTGGCCGAGGTTGAAGCGTGCCCTTCTTGAGGTCACGCATCAACGATTCCAGGTTCTGTTCAAGCTGATTGCAATACAGCTCGATACTGACCTTGTCGACACCAGCCTTGCCTTTGTTGCGTTTGACCGCGCGAAAGGCTTCGTGCATCAATTTCAGGTTGATTCTTCCCGTCAACGAGTGGTGCTTGATCTTCAATGGTTCTACCATAGTCAACTTCCCGATTTTTCCGTTCGTCGATTTGCCGGAGACAACGCACGCCCGTGCCGTGGAGAGTGTTACTTAACCGTGTGTGGATTGCTCGAAGAAGGCCGAGCTGCAACGCATGGCGTCGCTCCTGTTGAGGTTAACTGTTCTCATGGTCCGAGGGTTCGATGTCTCCTCCCGTTGGGTCTCTCTTTGACAGCCGTCGCTGCTACTCCGAGAGAGCTGCTATCCTCAAGGCGAGATCATCCGGAATGGACTCCTTCGCGCCGCCGCATAGACGCCCCGTTTCGGCTGTGCCTTATAGGAACGCATTACTTGCCGGGCCACCCACGGTGGTCATGCAAGACGACGTAGGACTTTCACCGGTCAATTTGTCAGCCATTATGTCCAGGCGACCCCGCCATACACCCAGGCGGTCCCTCGCGGATAACCGTATATCCCGCAAGGGGAGTTGGAAATATTCCCAATGCTTCAGCAAATGACGGAGCTTGGCACACCGCCCTGGCCGAAATACGACGCCTCCCGGACTGTCTCTGCCTGGCCCCTCCGTCGCCGGGAGTTACCCCCCGACGCTGGCTACATACCCCATTACAGGTTCGAGCAGAGATTTCCGCACAGGCACGGACCTGCACGGGTAGGATTAGATTTCATCACTCTTCTTCTCCTTTTCTGATAAAATCGCACCGTTTGAGACTAAGTTGACAAACCTGCGGTTCACACGTCATCCTGAGCGCAGCGAAGGATCTCCTGCTTGTAGTACGCAGCAACCAGCCCCAACGCGAGATCCTTCAGTCGCCTAGTTGCACAGCGCCATTTTGACACCCAGTACAAGGTGCGAAGCGCCAGCGAGTGAATAACTTACGATTAATTCACTCGCTGGCGCTTCGGGCTTGTAATTCGTATGCTTTCACATGAAAGTGGCGCTGTCGAACTAGGCTCCATCAGGATGACGTGATGGCCGACAGAAAACTTGGTAACTGTCAATTATAAATGGCCCATCCCTGATACTATTTTGAACAGGAGGA
>JAJRWS010000208.1 GCA_024276705.1 Planctomycetota bacterium
GTCTACAAAACGGGGGTCCGACTCACCAAAGCAACTTTCCGTCCCATCGCAGAACGTCTGAATCGATCTGCTGACATTCCAAAATGGAGCCTCACGATCAGCCCACTATCTGGGTAGATTATCAGACGGCACTTGCCTTAGGCCGTGTGGCGATAATACCTTCTACATCCCACTCGTTGGTATAGAGCAAGAATCGCACTAGCGACTGCTCGTCGTCTGGGTCGCCGCCGGCATCCGTTTCAACGATCAGCCGCAGTTTTTCGGCCTCTCGCGGTGCTTGAACATTGCACTCGGCGATCGCGTGTTGTGAGGTACAAGTTGTTCGTTGTCGATTGCCCGCTATCTGCCCGAGTTGTTCGGTAGCGGGAGATACGGCAGGTTTTGCGCCGTGAAAGGATTTTTTTGAGAGTGCTGCTTCGTCTTTCGGAGTGGACACGGTAATCGAAACAGTGGCATTCTCCGACTCGACTAGACCATCGTGAACCTTCCAAGTGAAATGGTCGGTACCACGAAAAGCTGGATTTGGCGTATAGAACGATCGTTGTTCTTTCCTTCAAGCTTGCCATGCTTGGGGCCAGAAACAATGGTGTAGGTGTACGGTCCAGGGCCATCGGAATCGGACAATTGCAGATGGAAAAAAGTTTTGCTTTCTCCCCGCACGGTGATCGTGAAGTCCGAAACCGCCGGCGGCATGTTCATAGAAGCGGGCGTCGTGCTGGTTGGCTGCACCGTTTTATGACGCGCCACGGCATTCGTCGGTCGAGCATCGGGGAAACGGATCCATGCAGCGCATTCGGAGCCAAATCCCACCGGCTTTTTGAACGTAGCCTGTCCTGGCTGCTCGCATAGCGTTTTTCCCGTCGCAGTTCGCCCGGTCTGACAGTCTAGCCAACTGATGAGACAACGTCCCGCGGGAACATCTTTGAGTCCAATAGTATGTTGTAATTGATCGGCGTAGACGATGTAGCTACGACCTGGATTTGCCAGAACGTACTTTGTTTCCGCCTCGCTAAGCTCATCATGGGGAAACATGGAGTAGAAATCCGTCCCCTCAAAAAACTGCTGTAGAAAGCGACACTGTTGCAACGATTCGGCTGGCGTGCTGGCGATGTCCATCGAAAGGAACATTGGCATCAATCCACCCATCGCGACAGCCCAGGCGTGGTGCCTCGCCCCCTCGATATCGGTTGGTGCTGCAGTTGATTCGGAGTAGATAACTTGATATCGGCCTGCCGCCTCGTTCAACGTTGCAATCGCACCTTGATGAGCTTCCTCTCCCGAACTATTGAGCTGCATCGAGTAGTGGTTGATCGCCCCTTCTGGCTGCCACGCCTTGAACGTGGTACCTGAGAGGTGATGATTGCCAATGAGATGGTTATGATCGTCGGTTTGCTGTATGACTTCGGCAATCGCTTGAACGCGGGCAGCACTATACCGCTCTTCTGATTCTTCTCCGACATTCCAAACCAAGTTCTTGTGATGCTTAAATCGCTGGACAATCGCTTCCACAAAAGCCTTTTCTTCTGGGCCGACCCGGTCGCCCGTATTCCAAATACGGGCCCCATCGTCGTACAGAAATAAGTAGATCAGTATGTCGTTCCGATCCATTAACGTGACCCAGTCTTCCCATTGATTAAGAATATCTTCATCCAAGCCTTGGTTTGGTTCAGAATTGACGAAAGGATTGTGCGTCGTGTCAAGTTTTGCATCACCGCCGTGAGTGCGAACAACCTGCATGTAGATGCAGTTCCCGCCATATTTAATGAGTTTCTGAATTCGCTGAACTTGATCGCCATCGCGCGTGCCGTCGGCATTGCGCGTGCCAAGATAGAGAAAGTCTTCTGGATCGCCAGGACCACATACATAGACGTGCTGGCCACCCTTACGCATCAACCACTGGGGATGATCTGGATCGATGATAATCTGACCGGGCAAAGGACCCGTCGAAGGCACTGAAAGGGCCTGGAATTCCTCTGCACTGGCCGCAGGTGTAGAGGGAAGTGTACCCCAAATGCCAAACGCAACTAACAAGGCGATTGCTACTACACAGAATACTCGGTGTTGAGATCCCATAGGGAGATGTCCTACTCCATTGTTAAAAAGTGGCCTCACACTCTTGAGTCAACGAAGCGTATCTACGCTTCGTTTATGAACCATGAGCAATCTCCGTTGACACAAAACTCAGTCGACAAATCGCCCAGTATGCCTGAGCATGCTTCTCCTACGGTATCCCCGGCGTGCAGTCGGGTATGCTAGTCCTCGCTGTATTCCAACCCATGGTGCCTTATCTTCCCGTGAAACATTGCGACAGCTTCTTACGCGCCACTGGCAGCTGCAGCAACAGTCAATCCCCAGTAATGCCGCAGCTCCGGGTTCCGGCACAGTTTCACCGATGTAATTGTCCCAGCCTGAAAAGGTTGAGCCCGGCGCCACCACAACAAGCGAGTAACGCATATCCATTGGATAGACATCATCAGGAGTATCTGTCCATTTTGCTGAAAAGGAATGGACGCATGGTCCGTGGGGCGTAGGCGGTTTGGTTGCGAACAGGCGCGATGTCATGGAGGTGCGCGGGGCACGGCGGCGGTTGCGGCTTGAAGTGTGGCGACTTCCGCCCGA
>JAJRWS010000209.1 GCA_024276705.1 Planctomycetota bacterium
ATGGGCCGGCTTCCGTTCGCATTGCCGCACTCGAGGTTCTTAAAAAGTTGGGGACCGTCTCCTGCGTGCCAGTATTGCTTGAAATTACCGAAGGAAACGATGGGCCGGTGGTGCAAGCAGCCAAAGCGACGCTCGAGGCACTCCCAGGCAAAGAAGTTGACGCTGATCTGGTTGCGAGATTGGCCCATGCCCGGGGCGCGGACCGCCTGGCGTTGCTCGAACTCGTTGGCTTACGCCGCATCGACGCCTTGCCGCCTCTGCTTAAAGCGGTGGACGACGCGGATGCCAAGGTGCGTGCCACGGCACTGTTGGCGCTGGGTGAGGTCGCCAAACTGGACAATTTACAATTATTGATCGCCCGAGTTGTCAATCCGCCTCATGCCGAAGACGGTCCAGTCGCCCTCCAAGGACTGCAGGCCGCCTGCGTCCGTATGCCCGACCGAGAGGCATGCGCCGAAAAATTGTCCACCGCTCTGGCCGAGGCGCCAGCAAATGCCAAAGGGGCAATTCTTGAAACCTTGGCAGCTATGGGTGGCGACAAAGCCCTGCGGACCGTGCAAGACGCGGCCAATTCCCAGGATGCCAAATTGCAAGATGCCGCAACCAGGCTGCTGGGATCGTGGATGACGGTGGATGCCGGACCGGTACTGATGGAGTTGGCAACCAACCCCGACAGCCCGTACCAAGTCCGGGCATTGCGGGGTTATATTCGACTGGTTCGCCAATTCCTCATGCCCAACGCCCAGCGAGTCGCCATGTGCCGTCAGGCCTGGAAGGCCGCCCAACGCGACGCCGAGCGAAAATTGGTTTTGCAGGTAATCGAACGTTATCCGAGCGCTCTCATGCTGCAACTGGCAATCAAGACCACCAAAAGCCCCACACTCAAGAAGGAAGCTACCGCGGTGGCCATTTCCGTGGCCCGGAAAGTAGGCAAACAGACCGATCTCAAAATACTGCTGCAACAGATAGAGCAGGACCCTGTCGACCTGGAAATCATCAAGGCCACTTACGGCGCGGGAAACCAGCAAAAGGATGTCACGGTCATTCTGCGAAAATTTACCGGTCATCTCCCATTTATCCTGATGCCCTCGAAAAGCACCAATTCCGCGTTGGGCGGGGACCCTGCACCAGGTGTTGTGAAGAAACTGAAAGTGCGGTATCGAATGGATGGCAAAGTGGGAGAAACCACGTTTCCCGAAAATACCGAAATCCTCGTATTACCAGTGCCTGAATAACGACCCGGGGAGTGCAACCCGCTTGACCGATTATCAACTTGACCGATTATCAACTTGACCGATTATCAACTGCGCATTCGGCACGAACCTTTTCTAATTGGGGTATTGAAAGCACTGACACTGAAGGCACCCTATACATGACGCATGCCGACTTCGATTCCTTTAATGCCACTGGTGGTGGGCTGTTGGCTGCATGGGACGCGGAGCCTGGGCATCACGTTGTCTTCGTCATCCCTGAGCCAAGTAGCATCATGCTATTGCTTGCCACATTTGCATGCTGCTTGTCTGCGCGCTGTGACAGGTATGCTAAAAGCAATTTAGGAGGCCTCAAAAACGGGGGGACTCCAAAAGTGTTCGGCACGTGGGTGCAGGAACGCACTTCGCACCCAGCCTTGTGTGGCACGTCCCTGAGGTACGAAGGGCGTGGTTGGAGCGCGGCCACCTCGGAGCGCTTGCGCCGGAGTCCACTGCGCGTCGACCACGCCCTTCGCCAGGGGGCTCACGCTTGTTGATCCTCTCATCATCTCTTGCCCTGGCTCCAGAGCGTGCCACACAAGGGGGGGGGGGGATTGCCCTCGACCCCAAACGCGACAAGCCCGTTCCTGCACCCTCGGCACGTCGTGTGCCGCAGGCCATGAGAAGGGGACTTTGGCACTGACAGAGCTGCGTAGCGGCGGCAGCGATTAGCCCCGGGCGAGGCCAGGCGAGTGCAACGAGCCTGGCCGCTGCCCGGGGTTAGGTGGCAATAACCATGGTCGGCCGAGCGGGTTGCGCTGGGCACGATCGGCGACTGGCCGAGGCCGAAATGAGCCGCAGTGATTCTCGGTCCTATTCGGCCTCGGCCAGCCGCCGTCGACCGGCAACCTGAACGACTCGGCCGATGAAATGGGGACGGATCAATCCCGGGCTGCACGAAAACTCGCTGGAAGCGCGATTCGGGGGGGCGGCTCCATTCAGGGCAGGTCTGTGGCAGGCATCGCGAATCAAGATCTCCAAGCCCGTCACCTGCAATTTCTTGGCGGGTTCGCTCAGGGTCAGGGCAACTTGGTTTTTCCCCTCTCGGAGAACTTCCAAGGGCACCGGCGCGGTCAGCCACACCATGGCGAATCGATCCTCCAACTCGGTCGATCGGGACCATTCGACGGCATGCCCGTTCACGCAAACGGCCACCGGGGCTTCGGCTTCCAACTGTAGACGCAGAGTGGCGGACCCCGCACCAGGCCGCGGCACCTCGGTAACTGGCAGTCGCAGAGTTGTGGTTACCTCCGCGCACGGAGTTCGTCACGCTTGTCCCGGATCGGCCTGTAACAGTATTTATTCATCAGCGCCACAGCCCCCAGATCGCCGTGATCCATGGCCACGTCTGCCCACGCCTGCAAGGCTTCCTGGATTGCATTGCAGGCGTTTTCGACGTGCCAGGAAGCCTCGCCCTGCAAACCTTTTTCTTCCGCACGGGCTGTCGCGCCGAATGCCTCGGCGGCATCGAGGTATCGCACCGCGAACTTCAGGCGACCAATCAGGTAGTCGAGCAATCGATACCCAGCCGGCCTGCTGCCCTCTCGGGCCGTCCGCATCGCGGCCAAAGCATCACGATAGCGCTGGTGATCGGCTCGGATGGCGTCGGAGAGTCCTTGAGCACGGTAATGCTTCGTCATCATGCTGGGCACGGGGAAGCCGAAACCGAGGCCGTAATCGTCGAGTCCCTTGGTGATCTGTTCGATCAGTGCCAACGCTCGCATGGCGGGTTCGACAGAGCCAGCCCCCAACGCATGCTCAAAAAGATCACGGCTGGCCGATTCGGGTGTGACCGTTTCGTCCCAACTCGCCTTCGCAAGGTAATGCACCGTCGGCATCAGGTCGCCGACGGTCCAGTAACGCGTGGTGAAGCCACTCCATCCGTTGGCCCTTAATTCCTGCATGATTTTATGCAACGACCCCGTCGCTAGTTGAGGCAATACACCGACATTGTCATCGGCCAACGTGAAAATCAGGTTGGCCGGCAGGCCTGTCGGCGGGTGCTGCCGAAGCAGGTCGCGCTGTTTCAGCTGGCGGCTCGCTGTATAATCAATGAAACTGAGGACTTCACCGCCTGGTGGGACTATTTTCGCCAGCAGAGGAAATAGTTCAGCCACGACGCCGTTGTAAATGAGCCGCACGTCGGGCCGCTCCCCGGAACGTTTCAACAGATTTTTTTCTTCGATCAGCGTGTCGAAAAACGACAGCGATGCCAGATCACCTTTGAGCATGGTTTCGACTCGCTTGCCGCCACCTGGAAAGGAACTGCGAGCTTGTGCCCGGGCACACAGCTCCTCGAAAGTCCCCAGTTCCTTCAAATCGTACTTCTGGTCCAGTAAGGTATAGGCCTGGGCCGCTTGCTCGGTCCACCCGCGATGTTCCGGCATACCCACGTAGAAGGTATCCGCTTCCGGATACGTTTCCACGTAGGCGCGGAAAATCGTGGCAACCATCTCACGCAGGAGAGGATCGTCCATGGACTGCTCCTCACCGGGGCCCGCCGTGAGGTTGCCGAGCTGTTTTACCGGCTCGCTTCCCGGCAAGACGGCCATGAACTCCTTGGGCCAACTGAAAGGCTGAATGGCAAGTCCCGTTTCCATGCCAAGCCGCCTGGCCTCGGCGAGGATACCTTTGGCAAGGTGCGTTGCCCGAGTGACCTGCTCTTCTGGCGTGTCGGCGCCGACGTAATCGGGATTCGTGAAGACCTTCATCTGGCCGAATTTCTCGCGGGCGACCATGTCTTGCTCAATGGGATAGATCTCACCGAAGTAGAAGGACGGCTGGGGCTTTTTCATGCCACGAAAAGAATAGTGGACAAACGGCTGCGCGGGCCAGAAAGAGAGGAAAACACGGTTGTATTTCATCTTTGCGATTTGGCGTAAGAACCGTTTATTTTCTTCCAGACTCCAAGAAACAGGGCCATCGGCCAGATCGTTGACAAGCCGCCAACAACGCGTGCGCATGTTGGGCCCAATGCGTATTTCGGAATCGGGCAATCTGAACGGTCCAGGATTGTCGGGAAGCAGATCTTCATCCATGAGATAACGAACGCCCCAACGCTCGACCAATTCGTACACGGCCCACAAGGTTGCCACGGGACTGCCTCCCGCGATGAGCAGACCGCGTCTTTGCGGACGCAGCAAGATCGCCTGATCGTCCAATTCTTTGTCGAGGACATTCATGCGAATCAACGTGCCCACAGCGGGCGGCTCGGTGGCAAGGGTCGCCCGGATGTCAAACAGGATGCCAAGGTAACGCTGCAATTCCCGGGCAGCGAGATTTTCGAGAGGGGTCGGATCCGGAGCAATCACAATAGCAACCGAAGTCGTCGGCTCCGCATTTGTGGCCCCCGTGACATCATGGCCAAAACCAGACAAAATGCTCCACACCACGAATATGCAGGTAACGGGCTGGAGAAAGCGGTGCCGAATTGGCTTAGAAATGGAAAGATATGGATTCCGGTACACCACGTCACCTCCGGTGGTTGCATGTCTGCTAACTGGGGTTGATATGAACGGTTGCAAAACTTGAGTTCATGCTGAAATCAGGCGTCAAAACTAATCGACAATAACCAATCTCAGCGCTTTCCACTTGACCATTTGAGCCAGATCGTCTAAAGAGCGGCCGCATCTTCGCCAACGGCATCCAGGAGGAACCGGTACCCCCTTCGGATGTCTACAAGCGGCTGTATGAATCGCAGTTGCTGGGTACAAGTCAAGGATATGCCTATGGTACATTATTGTGAACAGGCAAAAAAATTAACAGCGGTTATCCCAGCGGCGGGGTGTGGAGATCGCTGGGGAGTTTTTTCTCGGGTCGTTCAACAAAACTACTCCCCTCGGTGTTCTTCATCGTTGATAAAAATGGGTTTCCCGCAGAATAATATTTGGCGGATCTATCGCATTCTGAAACAAAAACGGCCGCAAAATGCCTGGCGATACGGTAAGTTGTGGGGACTCTATCTTATGGTTTCCAATATCGAACCATTTGGCGGAACGGATTACGGGTGGCCGGAGAACCAGACAGGTGATTTTACGCAAATGGAGGATGAGACGCAGGATATTGACACCCAAGAGGACTACTTGAACCTACTTGCTTCCCAGCGGTGTCATAAACAACGATTTGCATAAACGCACAAAGAATCCGTGGAGCTACACGGACTGATTCAACAAACCTACCTCAAGGATCATTCGCATGAAACAACCGCTCGTCTATCTCAAAGGAAAAATGGTTCCGCAATCGGAAGCACACATTGCCATTTTCGATTTCGGCATCGTCCTTGGAGCAACCGTCACCGAGATGGCAAGGACATTCCGGCATGAACTCTTTCGCTTGGATGAACATGTTGCCCGTTTGTATCGTTCGATGAAAATGATGCGGTTTAATATTGGGCTGACTCCGGCGGAATTCATCTCAATACTGGAGGAACTTGTTGCGAATAATACCAGGCTCCTTCCGTCGGAGGGTGAACTCGGATTGGTAATATTTGTGACACCCGGGGAAAACGCGATGTACGCAGGGGCTGCGGGAGGAAGCGTTCGTGGAACTCCGACCGTCTGTGCGCACACGTTCCCGCTGCCGTTTGAACTTTGGGCTGACAAAATGCGGCGGGGGTGCCATCTGGTCATTCCTTCAACACGGCATGTGCCGCCCCAATGTTACGATCCGAACATGAAATACCGTAGCCGGATGCATTTTTACTTGGCCGACCAGGAAGCTCGGTTAGTCGATCCCAATGCTTCCGCGCTCTTGCTTGATTTGGCGGGCAATGTGACTGAAACCAGCGGGGCGAACTTCCTGATTGTCGAAAACGGTACCATCGTTTCACCCACATTGCGTAACACATTACCTGGAGTCAGCCGCCAGATGGTGTTGGACCTGGCGGCGAAGCTGAATATTCCGGTGGCGGTGCGTGAATTCCAACCTTTCTCCGCGATCAACGCGGAAGAAGCCATGACGACCACGACCCCTTATTGCCTGATGCCCGTGACCAAAATCAATGGACTGCCCATTGGTGATGGCCAACCGGGTCCCATCGTTCATCAATTGTGGGCAGCCTGGAGCGAGGAAGTGGGGGTTGATCTACGGCAGCAGATTCTCGATGGAGCGACGCGGCGGATGGCGTAATGGTTCACAAGTTATCAATAACCGTGGGCGGGGCGAATACCATCGCGCGGCAACCGTTTACCAGCATTGGCACATCCTCTACTCCACCGGCCAACTCGCCCGCAGCACACTCTCAAACAAGCCTATCTTTTCCAAGGGGATCGGCTTGAAGCCCAGCTTCAGGGCGGGGGACTCGGGCTTGAGCCGATAGTCGTGATTTTCTCCATCCACAAACATGGGGTCCGTGTCGGTCAGATTGTCCTGGTATTCGATATAGGGATCCGCCGTATCCTGCACATCTTTCCAGCCTTCACCTACGAAGATATTTCGTGCCACCAGGTTGCCCACGGGCGCTTTAGGCTGATTGTCGATGATGTTGACCAGCTTTGGGTAGCGATCGGAGTAGGGCGGTTTGTTGTAGGCGATACCGGAAATCGTGCCCTTTTCTTTTTCCTCGGCAATCCACATGTCGGCATGGCCATGAGCCCAACCCAGGGCGCGGGCGTCGATGTGGAGAGCCTTCTTGCAGTGGATAAAAATATTGTTCTCTACGGTGTTATCACGTCCGCCGCCGATGAAAGCCGCACGCGTCACGTTGCGAAAGACGTTTCCATACATATTGGCGGCAGAAAACATGTCGTCGAGATACAGGCCCACACAACCCTTATCACGAAATCCATTGATATCGTAGAGGTAATTGTAGCGAATGACATGACCGCGCATGGTCCAGTTACGGCCGGTGTACATGGCCCCAGCATCATTCGACTCCAGGCATACATCGTGAATTTTATTCAACTCGATGATGTGGTCATTACCGCCAAACCCAATCGCCATGTGGGGCGCATCGTGAATGTAGTTATTCGCAACGCGATTGCCCACTCCGCTGACGTGGATACCCGCCTGATAGACGCGTTTGACCTGAGCGAAGTGATGGATATGGTTGTTCACAGCAAAATGATTCGCGGGTTCCAGGGTCGTGCGGTTACCGCCACCAATGCTGATGCCCGAACGGGCCATGTCATGGATATCGCACCCTTCCACCCCGTGCTGCTTGCCCCCGCTCACGGAAAGCGCGCTGCCGCCACCATAGCGCACCGTCAGAGCATTCAGACGCACGTTCTCACCGCCCCGCACCACCGCCATGGTGCCCCGCGAGCCCTCCAGGGTTAGCCCTTGAATCGTCACATGAGACACATCTTTTAAAGTAATCAAATTCGCTAACCGGGTCACCATGACTTCCACGGTGGTCGGATCGGCAGGTGGCCAGAAGTAAAGCAGACCCCGTTCGCGATCCAGGTACCACTCGCCAGGAACATCCAGTTCGTTGAGCAAATTGTAAGCGTAGTACCACTGTCCCTTTCGATAGCCGTAGTTGTGGTAAGGTTTCTTCACGGCGATGACCTTCTTCTCCACATCGATCGATTCGATCGGCTGACGCTCGTCCGACCAATCCCAGAACCAGTACCCATGCAACCACCCGTCCGGTTCGCTCCGCCACCGCCCAGGCCGGTCGCCGTCGTAGATAAACTTGCCCGTGGTACTGCCTTTCTGGCCGTGGACCACACGATCCACATCCAAAGTGTCCACAATGTGAGTAAAGCCTTCGTTGGGCCAACGGGCCAAGGTCATGCGCTGACCATCGAAAAACAGTTCCAAGCCACCCCCCTTGGGCGTTCCGAAATTCGTAACTCCTTGCTCCTTGAGATTGAGTTGCACTACGTGGGACCGAGCCGACTTGCCCAGGCGACTCAATACGGTCTCATCGGTGACCGGAACAAAACCCTCAACGAGCCGTCCGCCTAAAATTCGCACTGTCTCGTCCTTGCTGGCAACGTAGCGGATGGGGGCAGCGGCGAGACCGGAATCTTGCGTCTCAAGCACAAAAGGCTTTTCCAGGACATAATCGCCGCCGTGAATGCGCACTTCGGCCCCTTCGGAGAGAGCGCCTTTGGACTTTTCCGCGCGGATGGCATCGCGTGCCGCCGCCAATGTGGCGTAAGCACCGTCTGCACCATCGGGGGCCACATGAATGACGAAGGGAGCGGCTTGGACGGCATAAGAAATCAGCAGCGCCGGAAATGCAAAATAGAGCAACTTCAACATGGGACAAAATCCGAAAGGGTACGGGGCAGTGGAGTCACAACGAATTTAACCGTTGACATTGGCATGATAGGACCACGGTTCATTCTATCGATTCATGCTTATTCTCCGCGGTAGTGTTTTCGTGCGAATACCCTGGCAATCTATTCGTCCAAAAGCCTGGACAAAGTTCATGGCGTCAGCCACTTTAAATTTTGATAAAGATCTTGTTTCGGTAGAGCCAGTTGCATAAATACCATAACTCGAACAGCACCAGCAGGCTGGTCAAGATACCTGCCTTCACTTCACCCAGCCAGCCAAACAGAGCATTGGAAAAAGGAACAATGCATCGCTCCAAGACCCCAGCGCCACCCACATGGCAGAATAAGTAGATGAACAACGAATTCATTCCCACCACCGCAAAAAACAACGACCAATTTTTCTGTTTTTTAATATCGATCAGCCAGTAGGAAAAAGCAAGTGTCAACAAGGCCCAGCCACCACTGACCAGCACGAATGACGACGTTGCAATACGCTTGATGATAGGTGTCAGCGGGTGCAAAGCATATCCGGCCACCACGCCAAGCAGACCGGCAATCAACAGTATTTTCAGCTTTTGCCCGCTCGTGCGATTGCTCATCAACAGTTGCCCGGCCAAAACGCCCCAAATCGTATGGGCCGCCGTCGGAAGGGCATTGAACGAAACCCAATGCCCACCAAGATCCGCGCCGCCATACTGCAAATCGAGCCAGGTACCAAAATTTTCATTGGGCGTGAACGGATGATTGAAACCCGCAACCGGAAAACCGCGATAAATCACCTCGGTCAAGGCCAGCAAGGCAAAAGAGACAGCCAGTTGAGTTCTAATCGGTTTGTTCATGATCAAAAAGGCGATCATGTAGGTCACCGACAATTGGGCCAGGACATTCTGAAAGCGAAACTCGATTTTTCCCGGTCCAATGCAATAGAGGGCCCACCCCAGAAACAACAAAATCAGCGCCCGCTTGACAGCATGGCCGGTCATTTCCCGGCGGCTTTGGCCCACCCTGGTCCGATTGGCCAGCGAATAGGGCATCGCCACGCCGACAATAAACATGAAATAAGGTTGAATCAGATCCCAGAAGTGGAGGCCAGCCCACGGCATGTGATGGAATTGCATGCCAATTGTATGGACGACGGTTCCGTCAAACTCAGGATTTACCAATAGGGAAAAGAGCTCGGTCGTCTCCGCCACGAGCAGGAACATGGTGAAGCCGCGAAAAAAATCGAGGGAGAACAATCGTTCTCCACCGGATGACGGGTTGGCGATGGGTTGGTTCATGTTTTTTGAATATTCTGTTTCATGGTTGACAAGCGGGCTCCGCGTGGGATGTACACGAGGCCGGACATAGGTTCAAGCAGTGTAAGCTTCACGACACGATGAATCTCAATATACGAACTTGATTTACAATGGCCAAGAACTAAGATAAAATTATATTGGTTTCTCTGCTTCACTCCAGAGCGCGGCTGTGGCAAAACAGGTACGACTTACGTTGAAAATGCTGGCCGATGAGCTTGGGCTTTCAACCTGCACAGTCTCTCGTGTTTTGAATGGCAAGGGTCAGCAGTACCGGATTGCAGAAAAAACCATGCAGCGTGTTTTGGAGCATGCCCATGAGCGGGGTTTCTCGCCCAATCTGGTTGCCCGTGGGTTGCGAATGAAGCAGACTCAAGCCGTGGGGCTGGTTCTGCCTGATTTGTCCAACACCTTCTTTGCGAAAATTGCCCGGAGTGTGGCCAACGTAGCAAACCAAAATAAGTTCACGCTGGAAGTATGCGACAGTCAGGACAGTATCGATTTGGAGATCGAAGTTCTGTCGCTCCTGCGCAACCGCCAGGTCGATGGCCTGATCATCTGCCCCGTTGGAATCGACTCGGAACATCTGCGAATTCTTGAATCTGGAGCCCCGCCCGCCGTGCTGGTGGACCGCTATTTCCCCAACCTAAGACTCCCCTATGTGGCATCGGACAACGCGGGAGGCGCGGAAGCAGCTACCCGTCATCTGGTCGAACATGGCCATCGAAAAATTGTCTGCCTGCAAGGGTTGCCCAACACGATAACCAATGTACATCGCCTGGATGGCTTTCGGCGCGTGCTGCAAGTCAATAAGATCCGCTTTCGTAATTATATGATTGCAGGTGGTGGATTCACTATTGAAAGTGGCTACCAGGCAACACGCAAATTGCTTGAGCAGGGCCATTCCTTCACCGCCTTGCTTACGCTGAACAACCTGATTGCACTCGGAGCGTTAAAAGCACTTCACGAGGCCCGATTGAACGTACCCGAGGATGTATCCTTGGTCACTTTCGACACCATCGAAGGAGTGGATTTTTTTTCGTCACCCCTAACCACCGTTTCTCAATCCCCGAGAAAAATCGGCGAACGGGCAGCAATCATGCTCTTCGATCTCATCTACGATCGTGGAGGACAGGATCGTGGAGGACAGGCGGTTGAGCAAATCCACTTGCCAACCAGGTTGACCAACCGACAATCGGTCCGTAAGCTGCCAGTGTAGCTTCGTATGGACTAAAGGTACTGAATTTTGCTTCAATTGTGCCTGAAACAAAAGCGGGACACTTTGACTCGTCAGTGCCACTTCCAGGTGAAAGCACACAGAACCCAGGCCCGAAGTGAGCATTTGCAAGTTATGAAACTCGAAGTAATTCTCTTCTTGCTAACCCTAACCGCACCTACAACTCTTTCATTGGGTCAGGGTCAGCTTGCTCAACTCAAGGTAACGGTTGAGAAGGAGGAATCGGTTTACACGTACGAACAAGCCGACAACGGGGCTGGGCCGATGTGGTGCCACGGCAACACGAGCATTGTACGTGTGAATGACGATGTTTTTGCCAGTGGCATCGAATTGATTCCAGGAGCGAAGCCCTTGAATAACTGCGTGCCATTCCTCCTGCAGCGGACGGAGAGTGGTTGGAAACGAATCTTTCAGGACCGTCAACGAACGCGCGAACCCTGTCCAATGGCGATGTTCCATGAAGGGAAAATATTTCTTTCGACCAATCCTACCTTGACACCTCCCGATACGTACAACGGCCCCTCTCAGCCAGACATTCTCGAGTTTCAGGCGGCAGCGCCAAGCGAGGCCCCTCGTTCTGTTGAACCAGTTTGGGCAGGCAAGCCGGAATTCACGGAACATTCCTATCGCAGTTTCGCTGCCGATGGCCAGCGAGGCGAATTGATCTTGCTGCAAAACATCGGCTATACGCATGCCGAATGGAGTTTTCGTGACAGTCATGCAAAGTGGTCCGCTCAAGGCAAACTCGATTGGCCCTGGGGCGCGGGCTACGATCAGCCACAGCCAATCCGAGTCTGCTACCCTACGGTCGCACTCAAGGATCGCCGTGTCTTTTTTTGCGGCGTCAGTGATATTATCGAGCCCAACACGGCATGGCGAGATTACAAACTGAAATTAACCGGCCGAAAATGGGATTATGATTTCCGCCGTCTCTTTTACACTTGGAGCGACGATATCACCACAGGCAAATTCCACGACTGGATTGAAATAGCTAGTCGGGAAAAAACGGCTGGTAACATTAGACCTTGCGATCTCTATATTGCGCCCAATGACGATATCTATGTTCTTTGGAACGAACGCGCGTTGGACAATAGGCTACGGGCGAAACTTTTTCCACAAGCGAAACAACGTTATGCACTCGAATGCGCCATAATGCGCGACGGAAAAATCTTCCGTCGCATCACGCTCGTGGAGGGAGGCGAAGGCATAAGCGGGCTCCAACCGGGAAGCGGGCGTTTTCACCTCACCGAAGAGGGACGTCTGCTGGTTATATACTATCAGGGCGGTAACGAAAGCCACGGACGTCCTGTTTCAGAAAACCGAATTCTCGAACTCGATCGTGAAGGAAATCCTGGCAAGCCGGTGACCATTCCGATCAAACATCCTTTTACCTCGTTCTTTACTGCAACCGTCCGCGCAGGCTGCAGGCCAGCCAACTCTATTGACATGTATGGCAGCGAAGGAGCAACCATGCGCTATGCGCGGATTCGTTTGCTCAAATGACGAATCATGCCAATGTTTCCCAAAGCCGAGATCATCGACGAACGGACAATCGACAAGGCTCTTCATGACGAAATCTGCCACGGACTCGTCGAATGCTTTCCCGAGGAAGCAGATTTTTTTACCGATCATCGATCCTGGCATGGCAGTGTTCCCTGTTTTTCTGTGGTCCTGCGCAGTACGGATACTGACCGATTGATTGCCCACGCCGGTGTCGTCGACCGTAACGTGCATGTGGGGAAGGATTCAATTCGAGTGGCAGGCCTCCAAAATGTATTTGTCTTGCCTTCTCATCGAGGCCGTAATATGTCGGCCATCCTATTGACGACTGCCATGAAAGAAGCATCTGCCCGCGGCATGGACCTGGGTATGCTGTTCTGCACTGCCCAGCTTGAAACCGTTTACGCGCGGGCCAACTGGACACGAGCCGATAGCCGCCCTATCACGTGTACCAGCGACGGCCATGACAAGCCTCTGCCAGGGAAAAATATCGTGATGATTTATCCATTGGCATTACGAATCTTGCCGGATGGACCACTCCACTTACAAGGCAACGACTGGTAAACGGTGAATTCACCCGAACACCAAGTAGACCACGACCTGCGTCGCCGCGATCAACATGGCCCAAACGCGGACATTTCTCCACCAGGGAACCGGTCCGCTTTGTCCAAGTTGTTGCCGGGGAATCGTCGCCAACCAAATCAGAAGGAGGGCAAAAACGGCGGCAAAGAACCACTTGGCCACATTCGGATCGGACCAGGAAATGCTCGCGGGGGATATTCCGAAGCTGCCGCAGGCCACCCACCACCATGCCGTATAGCCCATCATAGCTTAGCCCCCTCGTGCGCTGGTAGCCCGTAGACCAGTCCCCGCAGGCGCTCTTCGCTATGTGGCCGGGTCACCAGGCTAACGGCGATCGCACTGACAAGCGCGGCAACGTACGACCACCACGCGACCCAAAGGAAACTGAGCCCGAACAGGTGCAACACTACCGCGCTGCCGACACCGACCACCATTCCCGCGACACCTCCCCATTGGGTCGTCCGTCGCGTAAGCATCCCGAGTAGCAGGAGCGCCAATAGGGCCCCCTGGAAGAAGCTCAAAAATGTCTGAAACGCGTCGAACACGGAATTGAAGCCGTTGTAGACCGGATAGGAACCGGCCACGCCTCCGATGAGGAAGAGTACGACAAGGAAACGCCCGGCCACCATGCACTCTCTATCTGTTGCCTTGGGCCGGAAAAAAGGGACATAGATGTCGGTGATCCAAAGTGTCGACGCCGAATTAACATACGAGTCGAGATTCGACATCACACCGGCCAGGAAAGCGCCCAGAACGATTCCCAGGATTCCACTTGGCAGCAATTGGACCACCATCGGTAGCACTCGCCCTCCCTCCCAGCTATCCGGATCGGGCGGCCCAATGGTTTCGTGAAAAAGAGCCAGGCCGATCAGGCCGGGAATGACCAGTAGTAGTGGAAAGACCAGCTTGATCGCCGCGCACAGGACATACGACGCCCTCGCCTCTTCCTGGCTTCGCGTCCCGAAAGCCCGCTGTACAATCGCCTGGTTTCCAATCCAGTAGGCGGGCCCAAGGACAAACCCAAGTCCCAGGAGGACCTCGGGCCATGAGTACGCATCGGTTCCGGCAGGCTGAATCAGGCGGAGGTGATGTTCCGTGTTCGGCAGAGCGTGGATCTTCTCCACCAGACCCGACCATCCGCCCGCCTCCAAAACGCCAAACACACAGATCAAAGTCGCGCCAACGATCAGGACAATGCATGAGACGAAGTCGGTGATAACAACCGCCTTCAGGCCCCCAATGGCCGTGTAAAGGCCGACCAGTAAGGCGGTCGCCACGACGGAAAACCAGAAATTCCAGCCCAGCAGGTTTTTAAACATCGATGCTGCACTGACGAAGATCACCGCCAACATCCCGAACATGAACAATCCCCAGATGATGGCGAAGAGCGTGCGGACAATCGAGTTGTAACGACGGCCGAGGTACTCGGGAATTGTGTAAAGCTGGGCTGTCCAGAAGTAGGGCATGAAGATGAAGGCAGCGACCAGGACGGGGAAGATGCAGCCAATGAAGTCGTAATTGGCCATGACCAAACCGTAACGGTACCCATCGTCCGCCAGGCCGACCATGTCCTTGGCCCCAATGTCGGACACGACCAACGACGTCCCGACAGCCCACCATGGCAGGGAACGACCGCCCAGAAAGAGGTCCTTGCCCGTTTTTACGCCACGGCTGTGCCACAATCCCAGACCGGCCACGGCAATCAGATAGACAACCACCAGAGTCACATCGATGGGACTGAGTGACAGTTTTTCCATGGGCAAGGTCATCCAAACGAGGTATCAAACGGCCTGCATTCTGCCGGCAGAACCAGTCGTCGTCAAGGAGGAGGGCTCCCCTATGAGCCAGTTGCGCTGTGCGCAAGTCGTTAGTATTCAGCGGTTTGCAAGAAGGCAAAAAACGTCTTCCCCGCAGTCGAGTTGAAAAGGCTCGGGGAATAGCACGAGTGGGATCAAGAAGGGAACAAAGTCGCGGAAGTTCAATTCGTGGAAGGTAAAATCAATGGAAAGCTGTTCCGCTGGAACGCGGACGGAGTGGCCACCGAACAATACTATCGTGATGGAAAACTCGTCCCCTCGGAATAGGCGGCAATCGTCATGATGACCACAGCCATTGTAGCTTCGAGGAATCTTAGCTTCATCTACTTCTCCATCTCGCGGGCCTTGAGAAATTCAATCAGCTTCGCGGGATGATCCGTCTGGATGCCGTCCGTCCCCCATTGCAGGATTTTTTTCCATTCTTCTTCGGTTCCAGCGTCTTCATCGACAATCACTTTAACATTATATTTTTTGGCGATTTTCATATAATCTTCATTGAGCTTACCCATGTCCGTCGCCAGGACTCGCGGCTGCACGGATTTCACAACTTTCGCGATATTTTCTTTCGATCCCGGATCGGGCATGGGAAAAGTGCGATAGCTGTACTTTTTTACCTCCTTGATCGCCTTCATGTACCAGGCCGGAATGTACCAGATCACCTCTCGTTCCATTCCGTATCGCTGAATGATGGCGACCAACTCCTTGACATGAGGTTCCTTCAGGTCCAGATAGATGCCGATCTGCCCCCGGCAAAGCTGCAAGATTTCCTCCAATGTCGGAATTTTTTCATGCTCCCAACCTGGCCCCAACCGTTTGCCTAGTTTCATTTGTTTCAGTTCCGCCAGGGTAAAGTCTCCTACTTTACCGGATTCCCCTTCCACATAGGCATCCACCGTTGCGTTGTGGACGCTTACAAATCTTCCATCTTTTGTCTTGCGCACGTCGATCTCAACAAAATCGCAGCCCAGCTCAATCGCCTTTCGGTAAGCGGCCAGCGTATTTTCAGGAATCCCCTGGTGTGCGCCTCGGTGCGCAACCACATAGGTATGGCCATTTTTCGGTTTTGGAAAATAATCTTTCGGTTCCAGCCTGGGTTCCTTGACACCGTCATGGACGGCTTCGTGCCAGCCAATCTTTGTCGGCATGTAGTGGAAGTGTTCCTGGGCCAACGCCATTGGTTGACACTCAAGAAGTACGACACTCAGCCACAAAGTCGTGCCGTAAATTTTCATAGTTTTTTCTCCTGCAGGATCCCAGGTATTTTGAGCCTTGCCGTATATCATGCGCACTCGGAGCGTACATGATTATAAGCCCTTTTGGTTGTGGCCTTGCGTTCTTTCAAGCAACGGTGGTGAGGCACGCACCGCGGCCTGGATATCGGTCATACGGAAATTGTAGCCGCAGTCGTCGAAATCCTGCCACCAGAACGTTTTGCCGACCAGAAACTTCGCTTCATCCAGACGACAGTATTTGGTACTCTCATCGATAGGAACAAGGCTGCCGTACCGTTGCTGACACAACGGGCATACTTGGTTCCACAGTACACGGCGAAATCCTTTTCGAATTGGATGCAGGCATCTCCGCTGGTGGGCGCGTTCTGATGCAAGATATCGAGCAGGGCCTGCTCTTCCTCCGCCCCGTACTCGCTGCCAAATTTGATAAACTGTTGATAAATTACCCGATCATGTAGGCAACCAGGTAGGCGGTCCAGATATTGGCCACCGCTTCGAACCCCATGCCATAGCCCCCCTCTTCGACGGGAGCGGCCAGCGTGCTCTTGCAGATCGTGAAAACCTTGCGGACCAGGTAAAATCTCGCATACCCAAAGTAGGTTGAAATAAGGATGCGTCAGCGCCAGAGATACTGTTGAGACGAAAGTGGGCCGTTTTCAGTCATGGCGACTCCGCACTTCAAAGAGGGATATGGTTGTTATCTGGCACCGGTGGTTTTTCTGGCAGCCCATCACCCTTCATAGCCGCGTTTCGGACTTGAGCGACTCATCGAGGATCAGTTTATGCCCGCTGGTGATTTCTATCAGCACATCGCCGACGGTTGCGGCTCAATGTCTCAAGTTTCGGCGTGTTGCAAGTCGTATTGCCAGAATCCACCGAGGCCCAGTTTACGGTGCAAGCGATAATCGCGCCTGAGCACACGCGACTGCTGGTAACCATGGACATCGGTGTTCACCCGTTCAAATTGATGGGTTCCCCGATGGTGGATTGCAAATTGCAATTCATCGCCTCGTGCGTCGACAAGCCAAAATTCTGCCACACCGGCATCAAAATAAGCTTTCGGCAGTCGTTGGGTGTCTTTGCTTACCGAGCTATCACTCACAATTTCAACGACAAGGTCGGGAGAACCTTCGATCTCAATAAAAGAGTTGGCATCATGCGAGGATGCGGCGATAAGCCGGACACGGCCTTCATCAATGGCTGCTTGTGTTAGCACCAGAATGTCTGGCTCGGACGAAAGCCTGGCCTCCACGTTGGAAATGCGCGTTGAATCGATAAAGACATGCCCTAGCGCAAGCTCCTCGGTACGAGCCACCATGGCGTAGCCAAGCTTTGCTTTCAAAGTACCGTGAGAAAAAAGGTTTTCCGGAGACATGTCCACCTCGATTTTCCCATGGATGTAATCGATACGACCCGTCTTGGGAAAATCGGTCGACAGGGCCCATTGGCGGAACTCTGGCAAGCTGCCAATGCTCAACGGAATTTCGAGTTGCTCACCGAAAACGACCGAGGCCATATTGCAGCTACCACTTGAGATTTCAGCAGAAAAAGATGATACTCCTATGCTGCACTCTAGCAGCATATCTTCTACTTGCATAGCGCCACATAGGGCTGATGGCTTTTGGCTGATATTAGCTGCTCGTTGCCCAGCACCTTTCGATCCGTTGGAGCACCACGGAACTTCCACAAACGTTTCCCCGTTTCCACACCCAGGCAATAGAGAAAACCGTCATCCGCCGCGACGTAGACTTTCCCATCATGGATTGTGCTCCGACTACACGATCGACCGGTTTACGTGATGATATTCTCAGACGATGTGTCATTCCATTACTGGGTATCATTTCTTCTCGGCTCAACCCACTTCCGGTAGCTTTGGTCCTCCTCTGCTGCCTTCCTCGCTGGGACATTGCATGTCCTGTCTTCCGTGTCTTCCTCCTGCGTGTTCGAAAAAGGAGAGCGTCGGCCTTTCATTCATGGCACGTAAAGCCGGCCGGTGTTGGAGTTCGGATCGTGGATGCCCAGGGCGGCACACATGTTGTGGGTAAAAAGCACGTGCCCCCACTGGTTTGGATGGATCGTGCCGTCGTTGAGCAGATAATTCAGGTTGGTCTTGTGCCGGGAGATATAGTCCCGCCAGAGCTTGTCTTGGTCGATCAGCCCGACGCCGCGATCCATGGCTACTTCGCGGACGATCTGGGCGTAGGCGGGCAGGTCCTGGCGGCCCATGGCCGCCGCGGTGATCGGGTTGGGCGTTTGCAACACGACGAGTGCCACGGATTCGTTGCGGATCCGGTCGACCAGGCGAACCAGGCTCGCGGTCTCCTGGGGGTTCATGCCGGCCG
>JAJRWS010000210.1 GCA_024276705.1 Planctomycetota bacterium
GGTATTTGGCCGCGAATTTCCGGGAGAAATAGTCAATGAAAATCGGAATATCTTCGAGGCGATCTCGCAGTGCGGGCATCTGCAATTCCACGAGATTCAGACGGTAGTAGAGATCCTCTCGAAAACGGCCTTCTTCGACATCGCGCAACAAATTGCGATTCGTCGCGGCAGCAATTTGAACGTCGATTTTTACCGGATGGGCGGCCCCCACAGGGGTAACTTCCCCTTCCTGCAAGACACGCAGTAGCTTCGGTTGCAATTCCAATGGCATATCGCCGACTTCGTCGAGAAAGACCATGCCCCCTTGGGCACTACGGAAAACCCCCAAGCTTTCGCCCACAGCACCCGTAAAAGCTCCTTTTAAGTGGCCAAAGAGCTGGCTTTCCGCCAGTGTCGGGGTCAGCGCAGCACAGTTGACGGGGACAAATGCTTTGTCCTGACGCGGCCCCAGGCGGTGCAGCAAACGTGCCCAGACCTCTTTGCCGGTACCAGTCTCGCCGGTAAGAAGAACCGTGCACTCGACTTGAGCCGCACGTTCGGCGTGATGTGCAATCTGATGGATTGCAGAATCTTGTCCAATTAACAAGCTCTCAGGATCTTCGGGCGCCAGCGTAGCGACCGATTCCAGCGATAACGTAGAAGTTGCCATACCTCAGCTCCTAAGCAGAAAACTTGCACCTTATGTACTAGCCGTCTGCAGAAATTGCGCTTCTGGATTTCATCTCCAATCTTTGGACGATAACAGAAGCTCAGTTAGTCAAATCACTAGCGGCCCAACCTCGGGTCAAAAGGAGAAAAACAAAAAATACAAAAAGGTAGCTGCGTGCTACTCATGTTCCGGTCTGTCCATTCTAAACAGTTTTTGCCGAAGACTCAAATACTGTGTTTAGCAGAAAAGAAACTTTTTAGGTAAATTCTGAGGTGTGGAGAAATGCAGGGATTTTCACGTAACCTGTTACGTGACAACATCTTGCGTCAATTTTCCTGTTTATCCACTGCGGTTTCTGCTGAGCTTTCCTTCGTTGTTGACGGTGCCGCTTGGGCCGATTCCTCCGATTGCCACGGCACGAGTTGCTTCTCTGGCAGTGGCGAGTCGTCGCGGGCGAAAAAAAGGACGTGCTGCCAAGGCAAGCCGTCAAACTGTCCTACTAGCTTGAAATGGTTTGCGCAGATCTCTTTCATCACCTGGGATTGGCTCATCTTGTGCAATGGGCGAATAGGGACAGCGGGGTCTTCTTCACGAAATTCGACGAGGACGATTCTCCCCTTTTCATTCAAACTGGCATGAATTGCTTGCAAGATCACAGGTGGCTGGAACAGTTCGTGGTAGACGTCGACCATCAACACCATGTCGAGCTGCCGTCGCGGTAGCTTGGGATCGGTGAGTGTCGCCAGCACGGGCTCGATGTTCTCTAGTCCGCGCGGTTGGGCCCGTGCGTCAAGCAGATCGAGCATTTCCTGCTGAATGTCGACGGCAAAAACTTTGCCGCGTGGTCCCACTTCTCGGGCAAGAGGCAGTGTATGGTATCCGTTGCCACAGCCGAAATCGCAGACCTGTTGGCCACGTTTTATTTGCAAGGCTTCCAGCAGCTTACGCGGCTGCTCTTCGCGCACGCGAGACTTGCGTATCAGCCACTCTGCCCCATCCGCCGACATGGTAGGCGCAATTTGCCTGCCCAAATACCAGCTTGGTCGCGTTTCTCTTGGTCGAGTTTCTTGCGTCGAAGCACCTGATTCTTCGGCAAGTAGGCTGGGACAAGACAGGCAGTTGCCCGACCCGAAAGTGATAACAAGACTAAGTAGAAGGCTCAACCGCATGATAACAACCTACCTATACTGATGATTCCACATGGATTATAAGATGATAACCGGCGTATTCAAACTTCAATTGCAACACTTGCCTTCGTCGCACGCTAGGATGGCGAAGAAAAAGCAACTTCTTCACCGAACCGCGCCCGTAAGGAAGCGTTCCTACAGGCGTCTAGCTCAATCGACGCTTCCTTATCCCGGCGCGCCGGGACGGTTCGGAATTTCACTAGGTGTCGCATTTGAAGTTTGAATACAACGACCATTAAAGTCTCTAAAGAGCCCAAAAGACTAGAGGAGTCAAGATGAAGCGATATACCGCGTTCGCGCTACTCGGAGTTCTTTTCGCAGCAAATGGTTTTGCGAACGATGTTGTCGATGGCGGACTCCTCTTTCCGTTGGAGAGCTGGCATAATCATGGTTCTTGCATCGTGGAGTGCCCCAACGGCGATCTGCTTGTTTGTTGGTTTCACGGTTCTGGGGAGCGTCGAGAGGATGATGTAGAAATTTTGGGGGCACGATGGGTGAAGGCCAAGCAGCAGTGGACGAAGCCTTTTCCGATGGCTGATACGCCCGGTTTTCCCGATACCAACTGTTGCATGATTATCGATCAGCAGGAGACGCTTTGGCTGCTGTGGCCGACGATTCAAGCAAACACTTGGGAATCGGCCTTGATGAAAGTCAAGAAATCGACGAACTACATGATGCCGCAAGGTCCGCCGAAGTGGGACGTCATGCGAGTCATGCACGTGAAGCACGCGGGCGATTTCCCGGCACAAGTCAAAGCGAAGCTTGCGGAGCAGCTTGGCAACCAGCAGCTCGACGGCCGAGCACAACGATGGGTCGACCACGTTCTTCAGCAGGCAGAAGACAAACTAACGCGCCGCCTCGGTTGGTTTACGCGTGCGCATCCCTTGATTTTGGAAGATGGGCGGATGTTGGTCGGGCTTTACTCGGATGGTTTTTCTTTCTCTTTGGTAGGGATTACCGACGATCTTGGGAAGACATGGACCTACAGCGAGCCGATCGTAGGGGGCGGGAACATTCAACCCAGTTTTGCCCGCCGCCAGGATGGAACGATCGTCGCCTACATGCGAGACAATGGTCCGCCGCCAGAGAGAGTGCTGGTGTCCGAGTCGAAAGACCGTGGCGAAACGTGGAGCAAAGTGTATGACCATCCGACGTTAGTCAACCCAGGCTCTGGCCTAGAATTGATGCGCATGACCGATGGAGATTGGATCTGCATTTACAACGACCGACCTGATGGCCGCCATTCGTTGGCCGTATCGCTATCCGACGACGAAGGAAAAACCTGGAAGTGGACTCGTCACTTAGAGAATCGAAAAGCAGGACAAGGGCAGTTTCACTATCCGTCGATCATCGAAAGCCGCGATGGCAAGCTGCACACTACCTACAGCTACTTCATCAGCACGCCGCACAACGGCGAAGAAAAAGGCAAGAGCATCCGTCATACGACATTCAGTAAGGATTGGATTCGAGGAGAGTAGAGGTAAGCACGGTAGCCACAGAAAAACCTGTTTACGGATGGCAAACAACTGTCAGTAATTGAATCGAGTGTCACCATGCGTTGGCAAAACCTATTGCTCCTATCGATCTTGCCACTGGCAATTTTGAACGGCTGCACAAACTCGCCGCAAGCAGAAGGCACCGCCGATCTCATCTGGGGAAGGCCAGGCATCACAGCTGGGCGTTTGCAGAAGCCGCGCGCTATCGCCATCGACGACCAAGACCAGCTTTACATCATCGACATGACCGCGCGGATTCAGGTCTTCGATACCGACGGAAAATACCTGCGCGGTTGGAAGACCCCGGTCAGCAAGAATGGGCGACCTTCGGGGCTTACCATCGATCGTGCGGGGCGGCTGTTGGTGGCAGACACGCACTACTATCGGATGCTGGTCTACGAGGCGTCGGGGGAGCCGGTCGAAGAAGCGACGATCGGCGGTACTCAAGGACGTGCCCCGGGCGAATTTGGCTTTGTCACGGATGTGGTCGAAGATTCTCAGGGGAACTATTACATCGGCGAATATGGCGATTTCGACCGCATACAAAAATTCTCGCACGAAGGCGAATTTCTCCTACAATGGGGAACACACGGCAGCGAGCCAGGACAGTTCCGGCGACCGCAGAATATGGCGATCCAGGTAGACAGCGGGCAAGATCGGATTTGGGTTGTCGATGCCTGCAATCATCGCATCCAAGTTTTTGACACTAGCGGCGAATTGCTATCACATTGGGGCGAAGAAGGAAGCGACCAAGGGCAGCTTTACTACCCTTACGATTTAGCGTTCGATGGCCAAGGGCATGTTTACATTTGCGAATACGGAAACCACCGCGTACAAAAATTCACGCTCGACGGAAAATCAATCGCTTGCTGGGGTCGCCACGGTCGCGGCCCAGGCGAGCTGCATAACCCGTGGGCGCTGGCGCTCGACAGCCAGGGTCGAGTCCATGTGTTAGATTCAAACAATCACCGAGTGCAGCGAGCAATTTTTTGAGATACGAGAAAAGTTTGTCAATAGTTATTTGTCGGTAGTCATTAATCATTGGAGGGCAGCTCAGTGGAGGGCCGAACCGCGCCCGTTAGGAAGCGCCCGAGCAGGATTCTAAGTATCTGTCCATTTTGATGCGGCATTCTTCCTAAATTAACGAGTCAAGACCAGTTTTGGTGTCACTTTGCGTTTGCTGCGTAATCCTGACAAAGAACAATTGGGGTTGATTCGATGGTTTTGGGCCATTTTCACATCAAAA
>JAJRWS010000211.1 GCA_024276705.1 Planctomycetota bacterium
CAGAGTCGGGATAGTCATGGCAATGTTTCTTTGTGTTCTTGACGGTACATTGATGCGTCTGAGTATGGTAGCAATCCGGAGGAAGTGGCGATCGAATATTTTTTGTTGTCAAAGCACTAGGCAAGTGATACAGGAGGATTGCAAAGTCGTGTTTTTGAACCGCCAAGAACGCTAAGGAAAAGCTGGAGACGACCACTTTTTTGCGGGATTCTCACTTGGCGCTCTGGCGTCCTTGGCGGTTTCTTTTGTTTTCCCTGACTTTGCAATCCTCCTGGGCAAGTGATACGTTCAACCTTCCTTTTCCCACCCGTTGCCGAATAAACGTCCGTGGCGGACTCGAAACGCGCGAGGAGTTTGGCCCACGCTTCTTCGGAACACCGTAATGAAATTTGATTCGCTAAACCCAACACGATCGCCCACGACCGAGACAGGCAGGTCCGTATTGAGCAGCAATCGTTTGGCATGTTCAAGCTGGACACGCACGATTTCGGCCTTGGGCGTGCGGCCCACAATCAGCTTAAACCGTCGATTCAGCAACGTGCGCGATAGGGCAACGTGTTGGGCAAGGTCCTCGACTGTTATGCGGTGGCATGCGTGCTGGGCTACGAAGCGAATGGCTGCAGCTATTTCTTGATCCTCGCATGCTACCACGTCGGTCGATTGACGGGCAACCACGCCGGCTGGTTTGAAAAAATTGTCTTGATCGAAATTTTTCTCCCCCCGCATCACGCCATCTAAAAGCGATGACGCTTCATAGCCGATCGATGGACTGTTAATATCCACGCTTGTGAGCGAGGGAATCGAAAGACCTGAAAAATAGACATCGTTGTCCACGCCGATCACAGCGATCTCATCCGGCACCAAGATGTTGTCTCGACGACAGGCATCGAGAATCTGTTGGCCACGATCATCATGGCAAGCCATGACCCCAACTGGCTTCGGCAGAGAACGGAGCCAGTCGATCAATTGCTGTTGCTCTACATCCCAATCATAGGCGTCTTGTTTGCGGCGTCGAGCCTTAAAAACATGACAATCACACTCGTTTTTTTGCGAGATTTCCCGGAACATACATTTCCGCACTTCATCGTAGATATTGTTTCCGGTTGGCTCGCCACAATAAGCAAAGTGTCGCAGGCCGTGCTCGTGCAGATGTTCGAATGCCATCACGCTCACTCGCTGGTTGTTCGGGCCAAACTTCGGAATGCCCAAATCCTTGGAACCGCCTCCCAGGTCGATAAAAGGAATACCTGTAGCAATCAGAGTTTGGGCGATCTTTCGATCGGTAACGCGGGCCAAGATTCCGTCGCCCTGCCATGACGAGAACCAATGCGATAAGGGTGCGCCCAAATCTCGAGGTTGGAAGTAGATCGACCAGGTCCCATGCTCTTGATGAAAACGGGACACTCCACTGAGCAGCCCTCGTCCATAGGCGAGCGATGTTTCTATCAAAACGGCGACATGCTTGGTCGGTTTCATGGAATCATGCTGCCTTGAAGAGACGCGGCAATAACTGTCATGATGGTGGTAACTTGAATACTTGTCAGCCGAAATAAAACTTCTTGAGGAGCGACTCCGAATAACCAAAAATGGGAACTCGGTTGTACAAATGATTGTATTGATACAAGGTTCAATTCCGATATTTAGTCAATAGAACTGGGTGAGTTGGCGAGTTTGGTAGAATTGCGCACCTCGCTCAAGCAATCTCTTAATGAGGGTATCCAGTTGTTTTTCCGCATAGTCGCCACAGTTCTTCACAATAAAGGGGTCCGGCAAGACGGCTCCCTCTCCGTAATGGATGGCTTCTTGTGGCATGGGGTGAAATTCCCAAGGGTGCATGTAAAAACACAACACAGGGGTTATTACGCCATGTTTCGTGGCATGCTCCACGAAACGGTCTATGTGCTTGAGAAACGCGTCGGCACTTTCGGTGCGAAACAATGGCCATTGATCAAGGTCACGTCCATAGGGGTCCTTGTGGGTCTGACTCAGGTCGGCAAAATTGGGAATTTCTAGCAGACTCAGTGAACCTGGGACCGTCCAGTCGTCTGTCGAGGGATGATACGGTTCTAATCGGTTACGATAGTGGAACATCGGTAGCGTCGCATCCGCCACATATCCCAGCTCTTCCAAGGCGTTGGCCACATTGGTTGAGCCAAGCAGACGGGGGCACCGAAAAGAAACAGGACGCTCGCCCGCGATGGATTCGATTAGCTCGGTACATTTTTTCAGGCGGTTGGGCACTTCTTCGGGCAATAAGGGAAACATACCGGGAATGGGCCACAGCGGCTTGCCCACCGTTTCGTGATGAAGAGTGTGGGATCCTACTTCGTGGCCGGCGTCTTGAACGGCTCGAACCACTTCGGGCGCTTCCAGGGCCGCATCACCGGTGAAGAAGAACGTGGCAGTCACGTCATTCGTAGACAAAACATCTAGGATGGCGGCCGCTCCAGGCCGGAGTCCCTCGTAGTGTGGCGTCCAACTTCCGATGTCGGTTTCCATGTCAAAACCCAGGACTGCGCGCAACGGTTCCACTAAGATGCCTCCAAGAATGTTATGTTTTCGCGTTCCCGCAAGTAACGGTACAGCTCATCCATCGGCCCTCGCAGAATCAGCGTCTCCGACTGAAGCAAGCTCGGTGCAAGCAAGCCATTGCACGTTTGTAGGGCCCCGATCGTTTCGAGTTCGTAGAAGCCCAAATCTCCGCCATTGAACACGCTAAATAGATCACGCGCTGACCAAGCCCCTTGCGGTTGCTCGTTGTCGGCTATGTTGAAATAACGCCCGCCTTGTTCGGCTGTTTTTCGCAGGATCAATAAATTCCGCTCAGAATCGATTGAGCCTATCAGACGCGGGGCGTGGGCCACACGCAGGCCGATCTGTTGACGAGCCGAACCGCCTAAAGCGAATGTGAATCCACCCGCGTGGAATTGAATACGATCACCGGGCACGCCATAGTAATCATCGTTCACGCATCCTTGGGGAGCAGCTACGGCGCCAAAGGCGATAACACTGTCGCCCCCCGGAAATTGTTCCAATGACCAAGGCGCAATCAGGAATTGCTCCGCATCGAGTTCGTCATTCGGTATGATAGTATCTTCGCAGAAATAGCGTATTCCGTTGAGGGCAAGCCCCTCAGGAACATGGAGGTCGTGGGCAATCGCCACTTTGCGCCGCATGGTGATCGATGCCGTTACGGCGGCCTTGTTGGTTAAGACGCCATGCTTTTCGATGAGGGCTTGGCCCTCGTTTGCAGAAACAATTGTGGCTGCAGCATCGCCCACGAGGGGCTGTACATACCACTCATCACGATCATGTCGGTAGTTGAATGCGAAGGGTCCTCCTTCGGGCGCCGGCCACAGTGAGTTGCCGCCCAGGTTGTTGAATTCGTCTGGTGAAGGGTTCGCTAGCAATTCGACATCGAACTGATGAATCAGCTCATCGCCCAACGAGCAGAAAATGCGCCCTTGCAATTCAGGACATACGAACACCGCGCCGTCCCGACCCACTAGCTCAATCGCCGAGGCACTGCTTGCTCGCAAACAACCGGGCGTCTTCGCCAAACTCAAAACCATACTTCCACCACTCCTTCTTGCATTAGTCAAGCAGATAAGCGTCCATCTTGGGACTGAAAGGCACGGGACCGTTTGCCGTGATTTCATACCCGGTTTCGATACGGGCGCCATGCCATTTAGGATGGCCAAAGAAACTGATATCCACGCATACGGCCATGCCCGGTTTTAGTGCGTCTTCGCTACCCGGTCCGAAAAAAGGTGATTCCGCCTCGTGCAGCCCAATGGTGTGCGCGAACGGGCAGACCAGATAGGGCATCAAACCATGTTTCTCATAATAGGCCCGACCTGGCACATCAATCTCCTTGCCCTTAACCCCGGGCTTGAGCATCGCCTTGGTCATCCGGAATACTTCTTTGAGATGATTCAAGCATTCTTGCTGGTCAGCGGTGTATTCGCCTGAAACGGGCAGAAGATCGCCGACCACTCCGGCGTAACCGTTGACTTTGGGCGCAAGACCGATCATTACCAACTCGCCTTCCTCCATCACCCGTCTCGTCGCGGTTGGAACCACCGCTTTTGCACGCGGACCTGAACCGACAATCGCCGTAAACCCAAAGCCCGTTGCGCCTTGGTCGCGAGCTGCAAACTCGCCGGCCGCCGCAACTTCGATCTCCGAGACTCCAGGTGCAATTTTATCCTTCATTGCATCGAAGGAGAGATCAGCCAATGCGAATGCGGCCCGAATCTGCTCCAATTCCCAGGGGGATTTGTCAAAACGCAACGCAACAAATTCGTCCGTAATATCGACGAGTGTCGTGCTGTTGAAGCCACTTTCGATTTGGCTGTAACATTCAGCCGGCATGCGACCGCCTCCAACCATGCCGACACGGTTCACTTTACCCAAGGTCTGACTCAACTCGGCAAAGAGCGCGGAGAAATCCGTGATTTCCGCATTGGGATACTCCTCGTCGGGTACCATGAATACGGAGAAGTTCCGCGTTTCTGTAATGGCGCTGTCAAGCTTCGCGAACGGTTCGCTTTCGGGGCCGCCCAGCAACATGGGTTTACCCGTTTTGGGAACAAGGACCGTGCCGATTTCGAACTGAGGACACCACCCTGTTAGATACCATCCATTCCCGATGTTGAACTCATCATAGTAAACCAAGGCAATGTCCAAATCCTTGGCCGCCATGATCGTACGTACTTTTTCCAAACGTTTTTCACATTCATCTTGTGTCAGATAGCCCATTATATTCTCCCAATTCTGCAAGCTATTGAGTTATTAAAACCCGCGTACGGCCAGTGCCCTATGGACCGACTTCGCGGCAAGTCAGTTATCACCGTCGAAAAAAAGAGGTGGTACGCTTATCGGACGCTTATTTTACCTGTACAGTTCGTACAACAACTCGTCGACTAAGCTTCGCACCGAATGCTCCCCGCTCGGTGTATTATGTCATGACTGGCTCTGCCGAGGATTGTACGTTTGGTGGGGTTCTTTGTATGAAATTAAGCGGGCCTGCGGCAAAGGGCTTCTGATCTGGCCAAACAATATCGAACACCCTAACCTGGATGACCTGCAAACTGCTCAACAACTAGTGGTGGAGAGAATTAAGTCAATCGCAAAGCACTGTTTCCCCTTCAGGCTTCTCCCCTTTTTTTGACTTTAGTTTTGACTTTTGTATAGAGACGCCTGTATTCCGAAGGTGACATATCCTGGTGCTTCTTAAACAGGTGAGTGAAGTGGGCGGAATCGCAGTACCCAAGCTCATAGGCAATCTCCGTGAGGGACTTTCCCAGATCAATCAGAAGCCTACAGGCATGCTGAACACGTCGATGCTGGTAGTAAGCCATGGGACTCCAGCCGGTAGATTTCTGAAATAGCATGGTTAAATTGGCCGGAGAGAGAGCTAGTGCTTCCGCCAGTTCGGACACCCGAAAGGTATCGCATCGCAGAATGGCGCCCTCAATGAGTTCCAGCCCCTCTACGACCTCCTTACGGAATTTCAAACTTAGTTCGGCGGAAGACTCACGAACGGCGGCACGGCTCATCAAGATCAGTATTTTTAGAAGGCACGAGCGTAGGAATATCAGGGAAGTTTGGCCCTGGTTACATTCTCGTGTGATGTTGGCCAATTCGTGGTCGAGATCCTCAATCTCACCGTGATTCAAAGTGAATTGGGGAATCGGACCTATGGCCCGTCCCATAAAAAATGTCGCATTGGGGTTGCCTAGAATTTGGACTGAGGCGATAAGTCTCAGGCATGAGCGAGGGAACGCATCTTACCTCTGGAATTCGTGGGCGTGCAGTTGTTGCGGTATTGGAAGGAATGA
>JAJRWS010000212.1 GCA_024276705.1 Planctomycetota bacterium
AACTCCTAAACTCCAACTCTCATGCCTGAAACACTGAAAATTACCGATCTTCACGTCGCCGTGGAGGGAAAACCGATTTTGCGTGGGGTGAATCTCACCATTGTTCAGGGTGAAACACACGCTCTGATGGGGCCCAACGGCTCAGGTAAAAGCACGCTGGGCAACGCAATCATGGGCCATCCATCCTATGAAGTGGTCAGCGGAAAAATCGAACTGAGTAGTGAAAACATCCTCCCGTGGAACGCGTCCCAGCGTGCCCGCGCTGGAATTTTCATGGCATTCCAACGGCCGATGGCGATCCCTGGAGTCAAAATGGCCGATTTTCTTCGGCATGCCACGACCAACGTTCGCAACCCCGAGCGTAAGGAAGGCGAAGAACTGATCCCCATGCGCAAGTTTCGTAAGGAGCTGACCGAAAAGATGGCTCATTTGCGGATGGATGTGGAATTCGCCCGACGTTATGTGAACGACGGCTTTTCCGGTGGTGAAATGAAACGGGCCGAAATCCTGCAGTTGGCCATGCTGCGACCTAAATTCGCCATCCTGGACGAAACCGACAGCGGCCTCGATGTCGATGCGGTCAAACTGGCCAGCGAAAGCATTGCCCAAATTGGCAGTGACCAGCAGGACGGTGATCCGATGGGAATCCTTATCATCACCCATCACGACAAATTATTGGAACGTAATACGCCCGACTTCACCCACGTAATGCTGGGTGGTCGCATTGTTGAGACGGGCGGGGTCGAACTCGCCCAGGAACTTTATACCGATGGCTACGACCGCGTACGGGTCAGTTACCCTGAAGCGGCAGCCATCGAAGACTCAATGGAACAAACGGCAGCGGTATGACCTTTTCGTCCACATCCGCCGTTAACCCAGGAAGACCAGCCATGGCTACTGACTTGACTACCGATTCCACCGATCGCTTGCTGGACGGCAGCGATGAAATCAACAAGTATAATTTCGTTACTAAAACCAAAGGGGTGTTCCGGGCGCGTAAAGGTTTGGACGCGGATATCGTAACCCAGATCTCGGAAATGAAGGACGAACCGGGTTGGATGCGAGACTACCGGCTCGATGCGCTAAAAATCTTTGAATCGAAACCGATGCCCCAATGGGGTGGTAATATTGGCATCAATTTCCAAGACATCTACTACTACCTGAAGCCCACCGAAGGCCAGGGGAGAACCTGGGACGATGTGCCCGATGAAATCAAGGAGACCTTCGACAAACTGGGCATACCCGAGGCGGAACGCAAATACCTGGCCGGCGTGAAGGCGCAATTCGAGAGCGAAGTGGTCTACGGTTCGCTCGAAGAGGATCTGTCCAAGCAGGGCGTCATTTTTACCGATACCGATACGGCCGTCCGTGAACATAGCGATTTACTGCGGGAATATTTTGGCCAGATTATCTCTTCGTCCGATAACAAATTCGCCGCTCTCAACTCGGCGGTCTGGTCCGGAGGATCCTTTATTTACGTACCGCCAGGCGTGAAAATCGAGTTTCCCCTGCAGGCTTATTTCCGCATCAACGCGGAACAGATGGGCCAGTTCGAACGAACGCTGATTATCGTCGACGAAGGCGCGGAAGTGCACTATGTCGAGGGATGTACCGCTCCCATGTACTCCTCCGAGAGCCTCCACTCAGCCGTGGTGGAGATTATCGTCAAGAAAAATGCGCGGTGCCGTTATACCACCATCCAAAACTGGGCAAATAACATCTACAATCTGGTTACCAAGCGGGCCATGGCCTATGAGAATGCCCTGATGGAATGGATCGATGGCAATCTTGGCAGCGGCCTGACGATGAAATACCCGGCAGTCTACATGATGGAACCAGGCGCGCGGGGCGAAATCCTTTCAATCGCTTTTGCATCTCAAGGCCAACACCAGGATGCGGGCGCCAAGGTGGTTCATTGCGCACCCCATACCAAAAGCCGCATCATCAGTAAAAGCATCAGTAAAAATGGCGGCCGCAGCAGTTACCGGGGGCTCTGCAAAGTGGAAGACGGCGCGGTCGGCTCCAAGAGCAGCGTCGTCTGCGACGCGCTGATCCTCGACGACAAAAGCCGGAGCGATACGTATCCCTACATCGAGGTGGAAGAGCAGGATGTACAAGTGGAACACGAAGCAAGTGTTTCGCGCATTGGCGAAGAGCAACTCTTTTACCTGATGAGCCGCGGTCTGACCGAGGCGGAGGCCAGTTCCATGATCGTCAGTGGGTTTATCGAACCGTTGATCAAGGAACTGCCGATGGAATATGCCATTGAGATGAACCGACTGATCGAGCTCCAAATGGAAGGCTCCGTGGGGTAGCCTTCGGCACAAGCTCGTTATAAATTCTCACTCCCAGAACTGGGTCGTTTACGGTCGGGAATTAGTTACGGTCCTAAAATTTTGAAAGGTTACATTAAATCGATGACGAGCACACTGACCAGGACCACGACCGGTTTCACGCAAGAAGCCTTCGATGACTTCCTGGCAACACGCAACGAGCCTGCCTGGCTTACCGAACTGCGGCGTAACGACTGGGCCCATTTCCTCGAGTACCCGATGCCCTCCTCCCGGGACGAAGAGTGGGCACGTACCGACATTCGCCCCTTAAAACTAAATCAGTTTAGCTTGCCTATGGCACCCCATTCGGAGACTTACCTGTCTGGCGCCGAGAGTGGCATCGACGGGAAGGGGACCGACGTGAGTGGCAGCCCCTGCTTGCCTCAAACCGTGCTGGCTCAGGGCGTTGACCTGGGTGGCCGGACATCTTCCCTGGATGGCTACCCCTGCGCGTCCGAGCTGAGCAAGCAGTGGGCGGAGCAAGGAGTCCTGTTTGGCAGCCTTGATGCCTTGGTCACCGAACATGGCCAGCGATTACGCCCTTACCTGGAGCGCCCCGTCGTCGATCCGACTTACGACAAGTTTGCCGCGTTGGCTTCCGCCTGCTGGTGTGGCGGGACTTTACTCTACGTGCCCAAGGGTGTTCGCGTGGAACAACCTTTCCATGCGTTATCGGCGATGTCAGCCGGCCCAGATGCCAAGGGAACCGACGCCAAGGGAACCGACGCCAAGGGAACCGACGCCAGGGGCACCGACGCCAACGGCATCGACCTGAGCCGGACTCTGGTCATTCTGGAAGAGGGTGCCGAGGCGACCCTGCTGTCGGAAACGGCGAGCACCCGCGAGACGGGCGCCGGATTGCACTGTGGCTCCACCGAGTTGCTTATTGGCAAAGGGGCCATGCTACGTTATGTCAATCTGCAAAACTGGAATATGGATGCCTGGCACTTCGCCCACCAGCGTGCGGTGGTGCGTCAGCAGGGGACTCTGCAATGGACAATCGGCGCGTTGGGAAGTCGGCTCGCCAAAGTCAACCAGCGTGTTGCGCTCATCGAACCGGACGCCGAAGCGCAAGTCAATGGCGTCATGTTCACCCAGGGCCGCCAGCACCTCTGTTACAACACGCACCAGCACCATCAGGCGCCCAGCTGCCACAGCGATTTGCTCTACAAAACGGCCTTGCAGGATCATTCTCGCACGGTATGGCGAGGCATGATTCAAGTCGATCCACCGGCCCAACGCACTAACGCTTACCAGCGTAACGACAATTTGATGCTGTCGCGGACCGCGCGTTCCGATTCCATTCCCGGTCTGGAAATCGAGGCGGACGATGTCCGCTGTACCCATGGCAGCACGTCGGGCCGCGTTGACAACAGCCAGGTTTTCTACGCGATGTCACGTGGTTACACACGCCAAGAAGCGATCCGAATGATTGTCGCCGGTTTTTTCCAACAAGTTTTTGATCGTATCTCGATTGAAAGTGTTCGCAATGCGCTGGGCACCGCCATCGGCCAACGAGTGCGGGAACTGTAACCATGTCAGCCTACATCCCCGCCGCACAAGAGAGTGAAATCCCCGACCCGGGCACCCTGCTGGTGGAAGTGGCCGAGCGGTTGATCGTGTTGATCCACGCAGCCGGGCACTTCTATGCGCTCGATGACGTCTGCACGCACGATGGGGGCCCCCTGAGTGACGGTCCGGTGGCTGCCGAGCAGGGCACTCTTGCCTGTCCTCGCCACGGCGCGCAATTCGACCTGAAAACGGGAGCGGCCAAAACCATGCCGGCGACGAAAGCGACCACTTGCCATGAAGTCAAATTGGAAAACGGCACCCTATTCGTCCGCCTGAATGCCGAGTAAGGCATTCCGAAGCCCCCTAGCCCCAATTCCGCCCGATTAGTCACAACTTGTTGCCTTATTGAAGGTTCGGTTCTTTAATATCGAATATCGAACAAGGAATTTCGAATGATGAAGTGAAGAATTCGCGGCAAGCTCAACGGACAAGTCCTTGCTTTCCTTCTACATTCATTACTCCTTGTTCGATATTCGATATTTCTGCAGCATATCGGGCGAGCCAGCCAGCATCGCCGGAAGTTACTGATATGAAAAGCGTTACGATTAATTGAACAGTATTGTCCCAGCCCCCAGCCCCAGACGATATCATGCCGATTGCCGAAGACAAAATTCGTGAGGCGCTCAAACAAGTCATCGATCCGGAACTGTTCGTGAATATTGTCGACTTGGGATTGATCTACGAAATCAAGGTTGACGAAAACGAAGAGGGCACCTCGGATGTGCAGGTCCAGATGACCATGACCAGCCCCGCCTGCCCTGCCGGTCCGCAACTTCTGGGCCAATCGAAAGAATTTGTCAGCCGGATGGAGGGGGTTGGCGAGGTAGACGTGCGTCTGGTCATGGATCCCCCCTGGACTCCCGACCGCATGACCGAGGATGCCAAGGATAATCTAGGAATCTTTTAGTTGCGAGACGCGAGTCATGAGGCGCGAGTTACGAGTTACGCGCACTAAGGCTTGGCCGATAAATAACTATCCGGTTTTCTGTAGGGAACGTTCGAGAAAAAAACTTCGGTAAATCGCGGCGTTCTGATAATGCACCTTCGTACTCGTACTCAGCCGCTTGCGGCGGTACTCGTACTCGAGTCGCATGGCGAGTATCCTACGGCCGTCGAGTACGAGTACCGCTTCGCTGAGTACGAGTACGAAGAGA
>JAJRWS010000213.1 GCA_024276705.1 Planctomycetota bacterium
CGAAGGTGACCACCCACTCGGGGATTCCAACTTCAGGTTCTTCTGCGATGGCCATGGCTTTGATGTTTGATGTTTGATGTTTGATGTTTGATGTTTGAACTAAATCGTTGACCCTATTTCAATTCAACGATCATCGATCAAACATCATAGATCCTTCACGCAGCTTGTTTCTCGTCGGTCCTTAGTTTTGGTGGTACAAAGGTGTTGAGCTTTTGCTCGATGACTCTGGGATTTTCTCCCGACTGAATGGCCATGATGCCGCGGACCACGATCTCCATGGCCAGCAGTTCCTGTTTGTTGGTGAAGCCGAGTTTTTCAGCCAGTGGCAGGAAAACGACGTTGGCTAGGATTGCTCCGTAGAGAGTCGTCAGCAGAGCCACGGCCATGCCGGCACCAATTTTCGAGGGATCGCTCATGTCGCCCAGCATGATGACCAGGCCCATCAAGGTGCCGATCATGCCGAATGCCGGAGCGAATCGTCCCATTGTATCGAGTAGCGACTTCCCGTCTCGATGTCGTGTTGCCACCGCGTCGAGCTCCGTCCGAAGGATGTCCTCCATCACTTCCGGGCGCGTGCCATCCACGGCCATCTGGATGCCCATCACGATAAACGAATTTTCAATTTCCTCGATGCGGCCTTCCAGGGCCAGTAAACCGTCGCGTCGCGCCGTTTCCGCAAGGCTAACCAGTTGTTCGATCAATTGTGGAATCGAATCGAGTTTGTAGAACAACGTTTTCATGATGACCCCAAAAACGCCCAGGAAATTTTTCAAGGGGAAGGCGATCATGGCCGCGGCTATCGTGCCTCCGATGACGACCATGACCGACGGAGGGTCGATAAAAGCCGCGAAGCTGCCGCCGCCAATGACGATCGATACCAGGATCAAGGTAATCGCCAAGACCACGCCAATTATGGTTGCAATGTCCATCGGTACGTCTGTCTGCAAACGCCAGGGAGGTGGAAGGGAGCGAGTACTCCGGGTGGCAGCCATGGCCGCGGCATGCCGCTGGCAGGTGGATCCGCCTGGAGCCGTGGTTGAGGCCACGTTTCTTGTCAACCATAGCTTGGCATCTTCCCTGGGGGTCTGTTTCTGCCGCTATCCCCGCCCTGGTGGTGGTGCGAAAGGGCTGGCGAAACGCCCCAATCGACAGAATCGTCACGATTGGGCCCACTAAGAACTCTCGGGCAGCAGCCGTTTGTTCCGTTGGTATTCAATCGTGAGCCGTAAGACCTCTTCGGGCGATTCGGTCACCACGATGCGGTCGCCCAGGGTCAGAGTGATAAACGTGTCGGGCCGCTTTTCGACGTATTTGATCAAGTCGGCATTGAGGATAAACGATTCACCATCGAGTCGAGTGAGTTTGATCATGGCGGGGCCTTGGGGAGAGGGGGGGAGGCGGGGCTCGGGTGCCGGGGAATTTTATGATTTATGATGGATACTTGGGCCCAATGACAACCTTACACGTCCAGGTTACAGGATCAGGTGCCCATTGTTACCCGACACCCGACACCTGAAACCTGAAACCTGAAACCTGAAACCCGACACCTGAAACCTGAAACCTGAAACCTGACCCGTTCCATCCTACCGTCGCAGTGCCAGCAGTTCGTCGAGCAATTGCTGGACGGTGGTGATCACTCGCGCGCCGCCTCGGTACTGAGTGGAGGCGGTGATCAGTTCAATCAAGTTCTGGCCGATGTCCGTATTGGAAAGTTCCACCGCGCCCGCTTTGATCGCCCCGATCCCCTGCGAGCCGGGATCGGATTGAATCGGCAGCCCGGAGTTCACGCTGGCGGCAAACATGTTGCTGCCGATCTGTTCCAGACCGGAATTGTTGGCAAATCGGGCCATGCGAATCTGGCCCAGGTCGCGCGAGGCCCCGTTGCTGAAAACACCCTGGATCTTGCCATTCTCGGTCACGATAAAACTCGACAGCGTGCCGGCGGGAAAGCCATCCTGCCGGCTGGCATCGAGTTCGTTGTTATCGTTATTCAAGCCGGAGATTTGCGAGAAGTCGAGATCGAACTCCAGGGGTGAGGAAGAGGGAATCTGCTCGCGGTCGATGGCGATCGTGTTGTTGCTGGTGGAAATGACATTCCCCTTGCCGTCGAAGGAGATCAGTCCCGTGCCGACATTGGTGCCAAAACCGCCCGTCGGTTGGTTGTCGGCCGCATCGGCAATCCAGCGGAAGACGGACGTGTTCCCATCCACTTTTTCCAGCACGGTCGTCACCCGTACGTTGATCGGAATGCCCAGGCTGTCGTAGACCTCGAAGTCGGCCGATGCGCCCTCACCGTTGGCATCCTGGGTGGTGGTGAAATCGAGCGGGACCGTGCTGGCCGGATTGCCAGCGACCGTCAACTGGAAGGCCGACAGATCGATATCGAGTTCGTTTTCGATGCCCAGATTCGAAGTGAACTGCAACCGGCTACCGGCGATCGAACCGCCGTAGCCAAGTGTGGGGAAGGTATCTTCGGGGGCCGTTTTCAAAACCCCCATCGAATCGTCCATGAAGTTGAGCAGATCGCCGACGGTGGTACCGGAAGTGATGGTCAGTTCCCGCTGGGCCTGCTCGCGCCCGCCTTTCTTGCCAGTGAATTTGAGGTCGCCTTCTTGGAACAGGTTCTCGTAATTGGCGCCGTTACGGGAGACGACTTCGACCAGCGGAGTGCCGAAGTCGATTTCGGGACCTTCCAGGTTGATCGTCTCGTTCGAAGAGATTGTCGAATCGGGCGATTTGTCGATGAACGATACATCGGTGGCAAACCCGGCAATTTCAGTAGGAGTGATCGTACCGACCCGATAAAACGAATTCTGGTCATTGGCCAGATTGCGGTAGATATGGATGCCATCGTAATCGGCCGAGGTGGGGACCGGCAGACTGTCGAGCCGGATCCGCGGACTGGTTGTGCCATCGGCGGTGATCGGGCCGAATTTGGCCGTGGGCCGGCTCTCCTCGGTGCCGCTGGCGGAGTTGTAAAAAGTGACGTAGTAGCTGTAACTGCCGCTATCGAGGCCCGTGTTATCGAGGTTGGCACCGAGCGCGGCGTCTGCGGCCGGGTCGGTGTACGTGGTGGTCCCCGCGGTAACGGTGGTGACCTCCTGGAAATCGGGTTGGGCCGTGGAGGCACGGTAGATTCGGATGTTACCGAATTCACTGCCGACGGCCGGCTGCGGAATGTTGTTCAGCCCGATCTCCCGACCACCTGCCGGCACGATGAGCGAGTTGGTGGAGTTGGAGGCGGGGCCTTCATTCCCATCGCCATCGAGAAAGGTGAATTTGTAGGTGTAAGTGCCCGGGTCCACGGAACCGGCGCCGCCAAGGGCTGCCGTGGCGCCGATGGCCGGCTGTCCGAGCGATTGCGTGGTGACCGTATCCGAGGGAACTTCCTTGGCACCGTTGCTCAGGACGTTCGACTGGATGATGCCGGGAGTATCCTCCAGTGTGCTGGTGGGACTGAGGACGCCTTCCAGAAAGACATTTTCGGTCGCCTGGGCGACTGCGGCAGCTCCCAGAGGTATTTGCAGTGTCGTCAACCCGGTTGGCTGAATCTCAAAATTGTCGTCGACCCCATAGCCGAGTACGCGCTGCCCGGTTGTGGTGACGATTTCATTTTCCGAGTTGGTTTTGAACTGACCATTCCGCGTGTAAAGCTGTTCGCCCTGGGGACCTTGGACAATAAAAAAACCATCCCCTTCAATGGCTATGTCCAGCGCATTGGAGCTGATCTCGATGGTCCCTTGAGTGAACTCGGGAGAAATTTCGGCCACTTTTACACCCAGGCCAATTTGTCGTGGATTGGTGCCACCTTGATTGCCGGTGGGAGCCGAGCCGATACTCTGGGTTTTCAGAAATTGCGTGGCGAAATTGACAGTCGATTCCTTAAATCCGACCGTATTGGCATTTGCAATATTGTTGCCGGTGACATCGATGGTTGTTTCGGCGGCGTTCAGCCCTGTGAGGGCCGTGCTGAGTGCGGATTGAAGTCCCATGTTTTATTCTCCAGTGAGGCGTTTGGCTGGCAGTGGTCGGCTGCTGGGTGTCAGGTGTCGGGTGTCGGAGGTACGGTGTTTCGGCGTTTCGGTGTTAGTTTCTACCGAATTACCGACTTACGGAAACACCGAATTACCGGATTGGCGGATCTCGCCTACGTTGTTCAGGCTTATCTCCACGCTGCGGAGGGATTGAGTGAGCTGAGGGGTCCGGGTGAGTATGGTTTGACTTAGCTCGGCGTTGGTGGTCGTATCAAGAAACGTGCTGGTTCGGCCGTTGGCAAGCGTGCCAACCAGATGGAATTTGCCTTTGCCCGAACCGTCGGTGCGGTAGATCTGCTTGGGAACGTCGGTCACGGGCAGGTTGCTGATGCGGATGGCCTGATCGGTACTCGCTTCGCCCTGAGTCGTAATGGTTCCTCCACGACTCGCCAACGGATCGACTCCCAGCAAGGTTCCCTGGGAATTCTGCCAGACGACCCGGTATTGGTATTGGCCTGCCTCGATTTGGCCTTCGGCATTGCTGGGCCGAGTTGTGCTGCCCAGCTCCAGATGCAGTTTGGGTTGTCCATTGGTCACGGATATACGGTCGACCAGACCATCCACGGACTGATTGTCGTCCGACAAACCCGTGATACGAGTGCCGATCAGACTTGTGGCACTGGTTAGATTTTGCCCCAGGAGAACCGCATCGAGAGTTTGGGTTAACTTGTCGGTGGCTCCGATGGAACGAATCTCGCCGATCTGTGAGACCAGTTGTTCGTTGTCCATGGGGTCGAGTGGATCCTGGTTCTGGAGTTCGGTAATCATCAATTTGAGAAAATCGTCCAGGTTGAGATCGTCGATAGAATTGCTGCTGCCGGAGGCCTGTTGCCCCGCACCGATGGCATTGGTCCCGGCGTTGACATTGGAGAGTTGCGACATGGGCGGAACCTATGGAATTCGGAGTTAGGATTGCGGAATGCGGAATGGACAGGTGTAAGTGTTCGTTCTCAACTTCAAATGACGACATCGAGGCCGTCGGGTGATGGCTTGTTGAGATGGGTGATTAAAGGTGGAATGCTGTCCGCGGGCGGGAGCCGCGAGTCGGTTTGTCGCTCAGGGGTTCCCGCTCTCCCTCGAGATGGGTTGCCAGAGTGCTCCTGCGCCGCCCGGTTTTGGGATTGTTCTCCACCCTCGCGGCGTACGTCCACATCGAACCGTTCAATACGGATTTCCTGTGCCGCCAATCGTTCGCGCAGGGCGGGTAAATTTTCCAACAGTACATGGCGGGCAGCGGCCGTTTCGGTTTCCAGGGTGGCGGTCAGGACGCCCTGTTTGACGGCGATTTCCAGGCGTAGCGAGCCAAGTTCGGGTGGGCTGAGCCGTAACTGTATCTGGCCATCGCGCTGCTGGGCCAAGCGCAATGCGCTACTCACCCGGCCAACAAATCGAGTTCGATCCACGGCCGGCAGGGCAGGGGACTCGGCTGCTTGCCGGGTAGGTTGGACCGAGCGTGCCAAAGCCAGCCGATCAAGAACCCGGTCGGCAGCTCCCGAAGATGTAACACCGTCGAGCGTGGTCGGGGCGATCGCGGTAGGGGGTACCGAATCGGCCGTGTGCGTGGGGCGGACGGCAGCGGCCGATTTTGAGTCGTCGGTTCGTGCGGCAGCGGCTGCCTTGTCCATGCCGGATGGCTGGATGGTCTGGCGATCTTTGGCCTGGGATTTGTCGGAGTTGTCTCGATCTTCGCCACGTCCCGTTGGCTCATGCCCAGTTGGCTCATTCTCCCTGGCGAGGGTGGTGCGAATATCGGCCGCGGCAGGATCCGTGGGCTGCAAGCCGGCCTGCTTGGGTGAACCGGTTTCCCCGGTTGCCAGCTCGACCAGACTCTCGTGGGCACCGTTTTGTGTTGTGTCGGCCACAACTTCTTGGCTGCTTGCGCGGCGAGGCGAGACAGCGACTTGCTCTTGGGCATCGGTCGAGGTCTCCGCCTGCAACTCGGGTGCTGCGGGTTGGGCCGTCTCCGTGGCCGCGGGCAAATTTTCACGGTTTTCCAACGGCCGGTTGGCCGAGTCGGTGGCCGATTCCCCGCTGCTAGCGCTCTCGCCTTCTGCTACGGCTTTGTCGTCCGCGGACGACGTGCTTTCCGGAGTCTGCTCGACAGGCTCCTCTGCGGAGAGCGGAGGCGAAGCGGTTTGTGCTACGGCGGATGCGGAAATCTCGACCACGTCATTCTCTGCCGGCTCCTGCCCTGGTTCCGATTCGTCCGACTCCGCGACCTTGGCGGGTTTCGCCTGGTCGGCATCATCCGAGTTTGCGTGGAGGTGGGAATCGTTGGGATACGAGGCCTGGTTGTCCGCGCCTTGCTGTTCCGGCATGGGCGATTCGTCGGCGGGGCGCAATGCGGATTTGGGCTCGGCCGCGTTTCGTGGGACCGTGGGTTGGGCTGCACGGCTGAATAGTTCCTCAAACAGTTTTGCAGGACTGGCCGGGGAACGCATTCCCTCGACCGGCTCGCGCGCGGGCCCCGTGATTTGTAAGAGTGAATCGATGGACGAGCTGGCCATGGGAAGTGGTCCTGGAGTGTTACTCGGTACTTTCAAATTGCCACGTAGCCTTACGTGGGGCAGGGCGATAAGCCGCCCGGAAACCGACGTTGTTGACAGCTAGCCTGTTACTCGGGTCGGTTTCATCGGCTATTCTTGGAATTACGGTTACTTGTTTTCTTGTTCGTTGAGTTGATTAAGCGTCTCGATGGCCTGGTCGATTTTGGGTTTGACCGGTTCTCCCGACATCATTCGGCTGTGGATTTCATGCAAAGTGTCCAACTCTTCCTTGGACGTGAATGCCTTCAGAATCGCTTTGCGATTGCGCGACTTCATGCCGCCAAGCAATAGAATGACGTCATCCATGCGGCCTTCCGCAACCATGTCGAGAATGAGAGGCTTGGCTTGTTTTTTTGGATCGAGAGTTTCCAACTGCGCCCGCACGCTGGCGGGGCCTTCGCGCCGAATTCGAGCGTTTTGTTCCTCAAGAAAGTTTTTTACATCCTTCCGCACCGCCTCATAACGCACGGTGGCGTCGTTCACCTGCCGCAACTGGAAATTGAAACCATCCAGGTTGCGCTGCAAGTTTTCCTGCTTGGCTTCGAATTGGCGGAGCAAGATGTCCCGGTACGCTTGCCGCTCGGCATAGGAAGTTTCCTCGGCGGGAATGTTGTCGAGATCAGGTTGGTGTTGCCGGGCGATTTCCTCCAAGTCGATCCCATGGAGCAGGGCGACGATGTGGAATAATTTTTCATCGTCCAATTTGCCATGGCTGCGCAAGTAGCCATAGCCGAGCAGGGCCGTGATGACCGTGGCGACACAGACGTAGCCGACCAGCGCGATCAGGATTCGGATGCCAGCACTCATGCCTCCACCTTCCTGCCAGGGCGCCGCCGCAGGCTCGCCCAGGCCGGGCGTGGCCGTGAGCCCATGTCGTCGTACTCTTTTGCTTCCTTACGCCGCATTTCGAGCTGGTGTTGTTCCCGCTGCCGCTGTTGGAGTTTTTCCAGAATACGGACTTCGCGGTCTGCTTCCACAAGCTCCAGACGGCGCCGCTCAACCTCGGCTGCCAGCAGATTCGCCTGCTTTTGCATCGTTTCCTGCTGAGCCCGTAACGTGAGCCGATGCCTCTGGACTTCGAGCAGCCGGTTGACATTGGTTTGAGTCGTAGTCAAGGAGTCACGCTGCAGTTGCTGGAGCTGTAATAATTCCTGCTGAACCTGCGTCTGCTGTTCGGAGAGGATGGATTCCGCCTGATACGCTTCGGCCAAACGGCTGCGACGCTCGTCGCGATACGTTTCGCGGAGCTGTTGGAGTGCATGCAGCCGAAAACGAAATTTGGCCATGGGGAGAAATTGGGTGTCGGGTGTCAGGTATCAGGTGTCGGGGGAAAAGGGTTCAGGGTTTAGGGTTCAGGTAAAAAGGAGGCCGTGATCAGGAGGGCGGGGTCTGGAACCTTTTTCGCTAGTTTGTCCGTTCTTCCATCAAATAGGCTTATCTGGCGAAAAAGGTTCCTGACCCCTTCATGCCAGGTGGCCTCTACACGCCCAGGTTCAGGGAAAAATGTGTCGGGTGTTGGGGGATTTATGATCGATGCATTGGGCCCAATTAAAATTCCCGCTTTCCGCCCTAAGCTCTCCGCTCTTCGCTCTCTGCCTTCTTCCTCAACTTTCAACTATCCGTTTTCCGCTCTCCGCTTTCCGCACTCAGTTGGCATTGCCGGGTCAGGCTGGTGATTTCCTGGAGCACTTCTTCCAGGGTGGACGATTCGGTCGTCTGTTGCCGCAGGAACTGATCGATGGCACCCTGCATCCGTACGGCCGTATCCAACGATCGGTTGTTGCCTTGGCGGTAAGCGCCGATGGATAGCAAGTCTTCATTTTCCGCATGTACGGCGAGCAACTGACGTACCACTTGAGCTGCCTGTTGCTGCTGGGAGGATGTGACCTCGTTCATCAGTCGGCTAATGCTGCGGAGGACATCCACCGCCGGGAAATGCCCCCGTTCGGCCAACCGGCGCGTAAGCCAGACATGGCCATCCAGCAATCCTCGCATGGTATCGGCTACCGGTTCGTTTTCATCTTCCCCTTCCACCAATACCGAATAGAAGGCGGTGATGCTTCCCCGCTCGGTACGGCCGGCTCGTTCTACCAGTTTGGGGAGCATGGCGAAGACCGAGGGAGGATAACCGCGGGTGGTCGGAGGTTCGCCAGCGGCCAGTCCAATTTCGCGTTGAGCGAGCGCATAACGGGTTACCGAATCCATAACCAGCAGGACATTCTTGCCCTGGTCGCGGAAATACTCGGCGATGGTGGTTGCCGTATGGGCCGCTTGTACGCGCAGCAGTGCCGGCTCATTACTGGTGGCCACGACCACCACACTGCGGGCGAGTCCCGCGGGACCAAGTTCGCGCTGCACGAATTCATTGACTTCCCGGCCGCGTTCACCGATCAGGCCGATGACCGTGACATCGGCATTTGTGTAACGGCCCATCATGCCCAAGAGGACACTCTTGCCAACTCCCGAACCGGCAAAAATTCCAAGTCGTTGTCCCTGGCCACAGGTGAGCAGGCCGTCGATGGCTTTCACGCCCGTGCCCAGCGCTGCTTCGATCCGTGGCCGCTGGGTGGGGTTGATCGGCTGGCCCGATAATGGCAATCGCCTGCGTAGCATGGGCTGTGGTCGTCCATCGATCGCGCGACCACGCGCATCGACCACGCGGCCGAGCAAACGGTCACCCACTCGCATGGTGCGTGAGGTACGCGTCAGCCGTACCTCGCTACCGCGGCGCACACCTTCCAGATTGCCCAAGGGCATGATCAGCGTCGTCTGGTCGCGGAACCCAACCACTTCCGCGTCCACCGAGGGACCGGAAGGGCGGGAGATTTCCACCAGGGAACCCACGGGAGCGGGGAAATCGGCAACCGCGGCCGTGAGGCCTATCGTTTGCACGACACTGCCGGTCAAGCCGGTGAGCATCGCGCCTTCCAGCGGGGCGATTGTATGGGAAAGTTGCATATCCATGTTTGTTGATGCTTTCGGTTATCCCTCAGGTAAGTTCTTGCTCGACACGGGCCAGTTGAGTTTCCAGTTGGACATCGATAGTTCCGAATTGAGTCTCGACGCGGCAGCCACCTGCTGTGATGGAGGGGTCGGCCAAGATACGGCCAGTTGCCAGTGGGCAGAATAGGGCGACCAGCCGATCGACTTCGCCACGCAATGTTTCCAGATCATTCGGGTGAAGATGGATGGAAACATCGGCCGATCCGGCTGCCAGTTGGAGTGCTTCCCGGATCCACTCCAACGGTAATTCCGGTTCGGTTTTCAACTCCCGTCGGATGATATGCGCTGCAATGGACGTGGACAATTTGACGATCGAGGTCTCCCAGTGCTGGAGCCACTGTTGTTTGGAATCGATGATTTGCGCTACGGCGGAGTCGAGTGCCGGAACGAGTGCTTGCATTTGCTGGGCTACTTTTTCGTCCAGGATTTTTTCAATCGCCTCCTGAGCCACTTGTCGTCCTGCCTGTTCCGCTTGCAATCGAATGGCCTCTGCTTCCTGGCGGGCTTGCCCAATGATTTGGGCCGCTTCCTGGCGGACCTTCGTCAAGTAGTCGTCGGCCTGGCTTGCCATGTCCTTCAAATGGTAGGCCGCCCCGCGCAGCATGGTGCCGGAAGGATGAACTTGAGCAGGATGTTTGATGATGGTGGCCATTCTAGTGGGCAGTTAGCGGAGGAGTTGAAGTGGTTTTCCAGAGGGCTGAGCCGTAGGCGCTAGCCTCGGGTAGCGGAGGGATGGAGTCTGGCATTGAGAGTGGCATGCGGGTGAAAAAAATGAGATTTCTGAGTGTTGAGAGTGGCAAATGACCACGGGATGGTTGGGGGCAAGTCTCTTTTCACACATCACACTTCGCAACTCCCATCGCCATTTGGGCAAATTGCTGTTGGGCATCCAGCAGGTCGCGGATACGAGTGGGTTGCAGTGAGTGCAATTGACGCCGAAAAAGTTTGGCCTGGCGGCGCGGAAGTTGCCCCAGAATCCGATCGAGCAGGCGGGGAGGCGCGCCTGCCAGTGCCAGCATTGCAATTTGGGGTTCGGCTTTGCGTAATGCTTCCAGCAGCATCGCATCGCTTACCTGGTCGAGCATCTCCATGCCGCATGCCAGGTTTTCGGCTGCTCCCCGGGTTTCGGTGGAAGTGGCGTGGGCGGTGGCGATTCCCGGTGCCATCGAGGGCGATTCGAGTGGCTCGCACGAACGCGAGGTGGTGCCAAGAGCCTGGGTTGGTTCGGCGGGCCGAGTCGGTTCGAAGTTGTGGTCTGTCTTCGGTCTGGTAAGCAAAGTGGTCTGCTCTGGTCCCTGCTGGTTCGTGTGCTCGCTCGGTTCGGCTGCGCCAGGTTCGGGTTGGATCTCACGTTTGCTACTGGAGGGAGGTGTATTTACGGCGACTTCCTCGAGTTCCTGAGCCCATGTCCGATTCAGGCTTCCCAACCGGTTCAGGATTTTCTTGCGCTGCGAATTCGAAGTCCGGGCAAGAATCTGGCGGACCTTTTCATTGCCTTGAGACAGTCGTTGCTGCTGCTGCCGGTGTGATTCGATCCAGCCTGCCAGATGGTCCTCCACGACTTCGAGCGACTGTTGATCGGCCGGATGGAGTTGGTGCAAACGTTCCAGTACTTCGGCTTGCAAAGCCAGGGGCATCTCACCAAGCAAGTCGGCTGCCTGGTCGGCCATCAGTTTCGACATCACGACTGCGATGATTTGAGGAGGTTCATGGAGCAGCTTCTCGGCCATGACATGGGTGTCATGACTGCCCCATAAACTGAACGGCCTGCCGACCGGCAGCGAACGTCCCGGATCGTGCGGGGCGGAAGCGGGCCTGTCGGCAGACCCGGCCCGGTCGGGATCCTGGCCGCCATCGAGTTCCAGGGTGGCGGCGGACCAGTCAAATTCCACGCCCTCCTCCAAACTCCCGTTTTCTCTCCAGGAGGATGTCTGGTGCGACGTGCCCAAGCGCAGCTCCTGGGAAATTTCCTGCCGTTCCTGGGGATCGATGGGGCCGAGATCGGCAACCGCCTGGCGCAAGAGGTCGGCATCGTTGGACGATAAACCGTCAGTCAGTTGCCGTCCTTGCTGTTCATCCAGGCTGGCAAGCAGGACAGCCGCTTTGCGTATCGTTTGCACTCGGGTCGGGCTCATGACGAATTCTGATCTCTCGTGGTTCTATCGTTAGCTGGCATTGCCAATCCAAGCACGGAGTATGGAGGCGGCCGCTTCGGGATCCTCCTGCACAATTCCGGTTAAATCGTCTTTGAGTGTGGGGCCTTTGTTCAGGTGCAACC
>JAJRWS010000214.1 GCA_024276705.1 Planctomycetota bacterium
CCATCGCGACGCTCGGCACTGGTGGTGATCGCCCGCAATTCATCATCGGCAAAGCCACAATGGACAATGATCTGGGTGACACCCGGTTTCAGGTCGCGAATGGCTTCCAGGTATTTGGCCCGTCGCTCGGCGTGGGTATTGCCATCGTAATACTGTTCCAAATGATCGAGCAACGGTAGCCCCTGTTGCTCCAGTTGCAGCGCGCACTTCGCTGCAGCCTTGCCAATGGCCGGATATTCGCGTTTCCGTTGCGCATCGAACTCACGCAAAAAAAGCACTGGCAGGTTGTACTCCAACCCCAACTTCACATAAACCTCCAGCAGATCGGGCCGGCAAATCACCGCCCCCATGTGCGTATCGAGATGCGACAGGGGCACGCCGAAGGCGATCGCCCGATCGACCTGGGCCTTCAACTCAAGGGCCACTTCCTCCGCCTTGGCATGGGCAGCCACCTGTGGCACGTTGTCCCACAGGTATCCTTCCTCATCCACCAGGCTCGGAACCTGATCACGCGGCGTAACGGGTCCCCAGCGATAGTTTTCCCATTCGGCGTTCAGCGTTAGATGGACACCGTAATCGTATTCGGGATGCGTCTTTGCGTAAGCGGCAAACTCCTTAAACCAGGGGCATGGCACCATGATGCTTGCCGAGGAGACCAGTCCATGCTCCATTGCGTCGATGGTGGCCCGATTGGCCGAGTGCGACATCCCGGCGTCATCGGAGTGGATGATCAAGTATTTTTTACCATCCGGTGGGGTCGCCCGGACACTTGAAGCCCAAAGGCAGCTTCCTCCCAGGAGGCCAATCAGCAGGAAGCTGGTTCGCATGCGACCGGATTGTGGCCGTGCAGTTAAGCATTTGTGGATCATTTCAAACTCCAACGGAAACGGAATCAACCGCCGACTGCAAGGATCGGCGGCTCTCTTAAGTCAGCGACCACTTGCAGGGCCAACCTTTTTCAGTGGGCTTTCCTCAAGCCACCCGCTATGCGGGTGGCTTGAGGAAAGCCCCTAAAAGGGGCTGGAGAAAAGATATCGTACTCGTACTCAGCCCAGCGGTACTCGTACTCGAATCCAAGCCAGAGGAAAGGTCGGTCATCATCAACATCCATGCCTCCTGTTTCATTGCATCCAATGGTTCCATTCGAGTACGAGCACGAGTACGCCGGAACGCCCGAAGCCTGATGGGTACTCACTCCCCAGAGCTGGTGATTTACGGACGGGAATTAGCGATCCTCCAACGGCACGAATTCCCGCTGCGTGGCTCCGACATAAATCTGCCGGGGCCGGGCAATACGCTTTTTCGGACTGGCATGCATCTCGCGCCAATGGGCAATCCAACCCGGCAACCGGCCGATCGCGAACATGGCGGTGAACATCGGCATGGGAATACCCAGCGCCCGATAGATGACCCCCGAATAGAAATCGACGTTGGGATACAGTTTTCGTTCGATAAAATACTCATCCTTCAACGCAACTTCCTCAAGCTGCTGGGCAATATCAAAGACCGGATCGTTGGTATTCTGCTTCTGCAAAATCTTCTTGCAGGCACCTTCGATAATTTTTGCACGGGGATCGAAGTTTTTATAAACCCGGTGGCCAAAGCCCATGAGCCGGAAGTTGTTATCCTTGTCCTTGGCCATGTCGACATACTTTTTCACATTGCCACCATCCGCCATGATCATTTCCAGCATGGAGACACACGCTTCATTCGCTCCGCCATGAAGAGGGCCCCAAAGAGCACTGATTCCCGCCGAGATCGATGCGAACAGGTTGGAGTCGGACGACCCCACCATGCGCACGGTCGAGGTACTGCAATTCTGTTCGTGATCGGCATGCACGATCAACAACAAATTCAGGGCATTGACAAAATCGGGGTCGATCTCATACGGTTCGGTCGGCAAAGCAAACATCATCCGCAAGAAATTCTCGCAATAGCTCAGCTCATTGCTGGGATAGATGTAGGGATGGCCAACCGATTTTTTGTGGGCATACGCGGCAATGGTCGGCAGCTTAGCCAGCAAGCGGATAATCGTCAGATCGACTTGCTCCTTGTCCGCCGGGTTGAGCGCGTCCTGGTAGAAGGTCGATAGGGCACCCACCGCCGAACTGAGGGTCGCCATGGGGTGGGCATCGAAGGGAAATCCGTCGTAAAACAGGCGCATGTCCTCGTGCAGCAACGTATGGCGCCGCAACGTCAAACGGAAATGCTCCAAGGTTTCCGCGTCCGGCAATTCGCCGTAAATCAACAAGTAGGCCACTTCGACAAAGTCGCACTCGGCCGCCAACCGCTCAATGGCATAACCCCGATAGAAGAGCTTTCCCTGCTCGCCATTGAGATACGTGATGGCACTGGTCGTGGAACCGGTATTGACGTAACCCGGATCCAGTGTGACCAGGCCCGTTTCGGCCCGCAATTTGGAGATATCCAGGCCTCGCTCCCCTTCGGTGCCAACGACCAGAGGCAGCTCGATTTCCAAACCGTCCACGATTAGTTTGCCAACCGCCGGTTTGCCACCTTCATTTTTGTCATGCTCGTTCATCCAGGCCGCCCTTTCCTGTTGTGTGTCAAGATTACGTTTCTTCCTTGACTCAAATTTCTCCATCGTATTCCGCGACATTTTTCCTGGCAGCGTATTATCACAGGTAACACGCTGTGGATTGCGACTGAACGCGCCGTGGATCGCAGAATTCGCCCACCCTGGCAAAAAGGAGTCCCTGCAGTCTACCGATGACCGCTGGAAAGTTCAATCGGCCCGCGCAAACAAGAGTCGCTAAAGAGAACGTGAAACAGGACTTAGAGCCCCAAGAATAAGAGTTGCAACGACTCTTCGCATTAAGAAAAACGAAGCGGTCAGGGTCTTTTGAATGATGCGCGGGGTTCGTACTCATACCAGGTCGGTACCCCGATGCTAACGCCTCTTGCGACTGCTGAGAACCTGCGCGAGTTTTTCGGCCTTCAGGTGACCGTCAAAAACGGTCCAGACCTGACTGTTTTTTCGCAGCTTCAGCATTTCCTGGGCGACCAGCTCTTTTCGCTGCCGTCCCTCGAGTTTTTCTCGAATCGCGGATTGCGCTTCGGTAAACGGCGTTCGTCCCGCCGCCTTGCGCTGCAACACTCGGACAATGTGAAATCCACGCTCACTTTCGAGGATGTTGCTCATCTGCCCCACTTTCAGTGAAAACAGGGCGTCATTGAGTGCCTGGCAACGAAGCGAATCGATCGTGGTCCAATCGTGCCGGCCACCCTTTTGGGCCGTTAAACCATGCGAACGCGCTTTGGCGATTTCCTGAAACACGGCGCCGCGGGCATTGGCTTCTTGCGATGCTTGCCACCAGACGTCGTTACCCATCTCGGCAATCCCACGCCAGGCTTTAGACCGATCGCCACCCAAACGATCCAATCGGACCATCAGCTCTTCCCATTGCACCTGGGCGGGATACTCATAATCCTGAATATGTCCCTGGTAATACTCCAACATCTGCTCGCGCGTGACGGGTTTGATCACGGGTATGCGCTGCTTCAGCCACTCACCGGCAATGGTTCGCTCGATAAAGGATCGTTTCACCTCATGGATGGAAGATTCGTATTTATTCAGCAACTCGATCAATTCGTGCCGATCCTTCACTTCGAGCATCTTGACAAGTCGGGGGATTTCATGCTCCGCAAAGGGTTTTTCCAGGTTTTCTTTGATCTTGGCCATATTCTCCTCCGGTACGGTCCGGCGGAAATCGGCGAACAAGAGCTTCGTGTCAATCAACTCCAGCACTTGTTGTCGCAACAACATCGTGCGGACATTTTCGATTTCACTGGGTGGAATTTTGTCGCGATTTTGCTCCAACATCAAATTCACCTGCCACAACACATCGCAGGAAAGGACCACCTGCCCATCCACCCGAGCGACAATCTGGCCACAGACCAACGGTTTGACGTTCGGAGACAGCAATGGGTTTTCCGCAATATTGATCGGAGTTGTCGGTGAATCGGCGGGCTCGGATCGGACCGCCGCCGGCAAGACTTCACCGGCGTCCGGAGCTGACGCCCAGCTCCGTGGAGGAGCCGTTGGGTAGGGGCCCTCGGCGGAAGTCGAGGCGACGATTGTCAGCCAGCCACCGACGGAAAACCCTGCCAGACATAGCTGGAATCCTGCCTGGCGCAGCCGGAGGAATGGCAACCAATACGACACGTTCCCAGTGGCCAAGGGCCGCTCCAATCGGTTCATGCTTCCCTGCCAGATAAGTCGACGGTTGTCAGTAGAAAGTTCGCCCGGCAGGTTCTGCCAGACCACGGCGGCGGGATTCTAGCGATCCGGCCCAGCAGGACGCAAGAGCGATTTCAATTCGGCCAGAAGCGTGGTAGGGTCGCTGCTAGCGGTTCGAGCCAGAGGCAGATAAGCGGATGTGGCGTCGACAATCCGTAACCGGTTGCCACTCTGCCGCCGCAAGGCTTCAATCGCCGTACGGTCCCGGTAACCGAGCACGAGATAGGCCCCCTCGATGTGAATCGAGACGATCTGACAGCCGCTGGCCCAGATTCGCAATTGGGCCATTTCCTCCAGACGCTGAACCGGTTTTGGTAGTGGCCCGAAGCGGTCGGCCAATTCCGCGGCAAAATCGCCCAGCGCCAACTGGGCCGCCTCGGGCGCCTCCCCGGTAATGCGGGCCAAACGCCGGTAAAGATCAATTTTACTACGCATATCGGCCACATACTGACGCGGAAAATAGGCTTCCACCGGCAAATCGATCGATACCTCACGGATCTCGTGAGTCGGTAACTTCTTGAGCTCGCGCACGGTTCGTTCCAACAAGCTGCAGTACAGTTCGTATCCCACCGTGGCGATATGACCGCTCTGCTGAGTGCCCAGCAGATTCCCCGCACCCCGCAATTCCAGGTCGCGCATGGCGATCGCAAACCCGGCTCCCATCTGGCTGAACTCTTCGATCGCACGCAGGCGACGCGCCGCCTCGGGCGGAAGATGGCGATTCTCATCCACCAGCAGGTAGCAGTAAGCACGATGCTTGTACCGGCCCACGCGGCCCCGCAACTGGTGCAAATCGGCCAACCCGTACCGGTCGGCATCGTCGATAAAAATGGTATTGGCATTGGGAATGTCCAAACCACTTTCGATAATGGTGGTGGCCAGCAACAGATCAAAATCGTGACGCACGAAACCGAGCATCACTTCCTCGAGTTCCGCCTCGGGCATTTGGCCATGGCCGATGCCGATGGTCGCCTCGGGCACAATCCGCTGCAATCGCTGCCCCACGGCAACGATGTCGTGAACCCGATTGTGAACAAAGAACACCTGTCCATCCCGATTGAGTTCGCGCATGACGGCATGCCGTATCAAGCTCTCGTCAAATCGGGTAACCCGAGTCTCGACCGCCAGACGATCCAAAGGGGCCGTCTCCAGGTTGGAAATATTTCGCACCCCCAGCAGGGACATGTGCAGCGTTCTGGGAATCGGCGTGGCGCTCATCGTCAGTACGTCGACGCTCGCCCGCAACGCCTTCAGCCGTTCTTTCACCGCCACGCCAAACCGTTGCTCCTCATCAATCACAATCAGACCAAGATTCTGGAACTGGACGTCGGGGGAAACCAACCGGTGTGTGCCAATCAACAGATCGACATGACCGGCCGCCACCCGCTGGAGAATGTCGCGCTGCTGGCGTTTCGTGCAAAAGCGCGACACGGCGGCAATTTCAAAAGGAAATTCGGCCATCCGCTGCATGAAGGTCCGCCGATGTTGTTCCGCCAGTACCGTGGTGGGCACCAGGACGGCAACCTGATAGCCCGCGTCGATCGCCTTGAACGCGGCCCGAATGGCCAGCTCAGTTTTCCCGAACCCCACATCGCCGCACAACAATCGGTCCATCGGCCGGGCCTGTTGCATGTCGTCCTTGATCGCATCGATGGCGAGAAGCTGATCGGCCGTTTCCTGGTAGGGGAAGGCCGCATCGAATTCACGTTGCCAGGTCGTATCGGCGGGAAAAGCCAGCCCAGGTCGGGCCGCCCGGGCAGCTTGCAATTCAAGCATCTCGGATGCCAGGTCGGTCACGGCCTGCTCGGCAGCCCGTTTTTGCCGCAGCCAGGTCTTGCCGCCAATTTTTGCCAACCGTGCCTTGGCTTTGCGCCCACCGACATATTTCTGGACCAGCTCGATTTTACTGGTAGGCACAAAAATACGCGTGCCGCCATGAAACTCCAGTTCCAGATGTTCTTCGGCCCGGCCATTCTTCTCGAGCAGTTTCAACCCTCGATACCGGCCGACTCCATGGGCCACATGGACCACCAGGTCGCCTTCTCGAAGGTGTAAAAAACTATCGATCGCCCGGCCCGGACGACGGCCGGGCAAGCGGGCCTGCTCCTGGCAAGCGAGATCCTGACGATGGAATAACTGACTCGAACTGACCAGCACGACTTTCGCGCTGACCATCCGAAAACCGCCCGTGAGCCGTCCCCGCACAAAATGCAAACGGTCCTCGGCCATCAGCCGGGTGGAAGCAAAAACTTCCCGGAGCCGTGCAATCTCCGCGGTCGTTTCACAAACCAGCATGACCTGCTGGTCTTCGGCGATCGTATCCAGCTCTTCGCGCACCCGTTCCACCCGGCCACTGAAGCGTTCGATCGACTCGAACTGCAAGTGGGCTGTCGTTTCGAAACTCCCGGCAGGAATGCCCGAAGCGGTGGCTGAGGGGAATTTGAACACCTCGGCCAGCGCGGTTCGCACGGAAAAAAAATCTTGCGGTTTTTCCAACCGCCGATGGTAGTATGTTCCTTCCTCTTCCGCCTGGCTCGGCTCGACCAACAAAAACCAGGTGCCCGCGGGCAGGTACGAACTGAAATGGGTCCGGTCGGACCGAGTCGGCTCCAGAAGGGTCCATTCGGTCGATTGTTGTTTGGCCCTACTTCGCTGGGACGCAACATCAAAACGGCGGATCGATTCCACCTCATCCCCAAACAGCTCGAGCCGAACCGGTTCGAGGGCGTCGGGTGAAAACAGATCGAGGATACCACCACGAATCGAAAACTCTCCCGGCAACTCAACCGCCGTGGTTCGGTGCCCACCACGTTCGACAAGCCAGCCGACGACTTCGTCCAGGTCGATCCGCGTGCCCACGGCAATACGGCGAGTCGCCTCTTCGAGTGCCGTGCGGCTGGGAACCGGCTGCATGAGGCTCTGAATCGACGTGAGAATGATCGCCGGTGCTGGATCTGGCGGCTGCGGCTCAGAGCCTCGATTCCGCAGCTCCGGCTTACGTTCCAAGCGGTCTAGTTGCTTGAGTAGCCGCAGACGTTGGCCATGGATCTGATCATGTAGCAACCGCTCGCTGCCTTCGCTTTCCCAGGCAGGCAGCCACTCGACAGATAAGGTGCTAAACAGCCCCACCTCTTCGGCAAATGCCTCCATATCGCCAGCATGAGGCAAAACGACAACCAGAGGAGCCGCACCAGATTCCTTGGAGCCGGACTTGCCACCACGGGGATTGCCGGCCAATAAGGCCGCGACCAACGCGCAGGACGAACCCCAGACACCGCCCAGGGTACCACCATGCCCAGCCTGCAAACTGGCAATGACCCGAGCGCAGCCTTCATGCCGCTCAAGATGGGCAACCAGTTCAGCCAGTGGTGCCATGACAGGCGAATCCACAGAAGTCGAACGGGCCGCAGTCTCTACATCCATCAAAGGCGAGTGTAGCATAAAGGAGTGGGCAGTGGGCAGGAAAACTGCAATCGGGACCGGGATCGCTATCGGGATCGGGATCGAAATAACATGGGCCTGAGAGAAGATTACGCTCCTTATGCATTTGCGTAATTCGATAGCGATAGCGATCCCGAGTCCCGATCCCGATGAGTCATTACTCGTAGTCGAGAAAGGTCACCTCTTTTTTCCGAAAATGCAAGATGTTGATGATGACTGAGGTGGCCTCTCACTTGGATTCGAGTACGAGTACCGCTTTGCTGAGTACGAGTACGACATTTATTCTCCAGCCCTTTTTAGGGGCTTTCCTCAAGCCACCCGCTATGCGGATGGTACGTGACTCCGAATTCCGAATTTCCTTACTCCGCTTCCACCCGAATCAGCAGCACATGCTTGCGGGAAATCCACTGTTGCGGACCCTGGCCTGTCAGCGGATCGAGGACAATCCATTCGCCGTTGGAAAGGGCAAAGCGCCCACGCAGATAATTTTCCCTGCTGTGAATCTGGGTGGCCTGGACGGAGCCCGACTCCAACCCTAAAGCCTCATGGGTAAAAATTACGGTGCAAGTGGCACCGAGAGGAGGGGAAAGCAACTCACGGGCCGCTCGATGGGCTTGCTGTCGATATTCCACCCAATACGAGTAGCCCGACCAGCCAACCACGACAAGGATCAACCCCAGCAGGAGCGTGCGAATCCGAAAACGAAACATCGATTTTCCTAAACCGCTCATTGGCACCACTCAACACCCTCCAATTCACCCGCGGACAGGGGGATAAGCCGCCCGCGAAAAAACGTACCCAACAAAACAAACTCCGTTCGGGTCGGCTTCATCCCCCAGCCCTTGCAAACAACCCTTAATTCTCTAGTCTTTTCCCGGAGCGCGCTTAAGGTCGCCGCATAACCGTATCGACCGTTGTGATCGTAGCTCCCGTAGCAGCCGCGGTAACGGTTTATCCAGGTACGTTGGAGCGTATCCCTAGGCAAGGTCGATACGTCCTCCAGACGGCCCTGCCGCCTCAACGTACCATCCTCCCTCCTCCGGTCCTTATGGCAAGGAGCCTATCATGTGGCGATCGCTTTTTTTAGCGGTGGGCGCCTACTGCTGCCTGCTGGGTGTCGAAGCGCTGGCCATTGAAAAAGCCGTCTTGAAACGGCCTGCAACCGCCTCGGCTCCAGCCGCGCAGAAAGAAATTGCGCCTCCGGAATGGGCCCCTTGGAGCTTGATGGCAGCCGGTGCGGTCGTCGTACTCTACTCCTTTACCATTCCCAAACGCGTCGGCAATTAGAAAACGGCTTACGCATTCTGCTTGTTTTCCATCTAGGGCATGTTTAGGATAGATCCGTTCAGGATCGAACTTTGCGGTTACTTCGAGTGTCTGTCCTGGTAACGGTGTCCTCGCAACTGGCACGGCATGCAGAACTGGATACTCAAAGTCGAAAGCACCACGAATCCCACAAAAAACACGAAAACTACGTATACAAATGACTACCATGGGGAAATCCAAAACCAAAAACAAGCCGCGTAAAAGCTCAGAGGAAATCACTTCCGGAGCGGACATCCTGGTCCAGTCGCTGGTCCAACTCGGCGTGAAAATCATCTTTGCCTATCCGGGCGGTGCGAGCATGCCGCTGCATCAGGCTCTCACTCGGTTCCGCGACCAGATCCGCACCATCCTGCCACGGCACGAGCAAGGTTGTGGCTTTGCCGCCCAGGGCTTGGCGCGCAGCACCGGCCAGATTGGGGTCTGCATGGCGACCAGCGGCCCGGGAGCCACCAATCTGGTCACCACGATTGCCGATGCCAAGCTCGACAGCGTGCCGATGATTGCCATCACGGGACAAGTCCATGCGGCCAGCATTGGCAGCGATGCTTTTCAGGAAACACCCATTGTCGAAGTCTGTCGAGGCATCACGAAACACCACTATCTGGTGACCGACGTCCAGGACATTGCCCGGGTGGTCAAAGAGGCCTACCTGGTTGCCACAACGGGTCGGCCCGGCCCCGTATTGATTGATATTCCAAAAAATGTACAGCTCGACTCCTGCGTGCCAGATTACGACGCAAAACTCAATCTGCCAGGCTACCGGTTCGAGTCGCCCCAAGCCAAACCGGAACAGATCAATCAGATTGCCGCCGCCATCAAGCGGGCAAAACGGCCGGTGATCTATGCGGGCGGCGGCATCGTGATCGCCGAAGCCAGCGCGGCGTTGCGCACCCTGGTCCAGAAGACAGGCATTCCCGTCACGACCACACTCATGGGACTCGGCGCCTTTCCGGGCACCGACCGGCTATCGCTCGACATGCTCGGCATGCACGGATCGGTCTACTCCAACCTGGCGGTCGATCAGGCCGATCTGCTGCTGGCGCTTGGCGTACGCTTTGACGATCGAGTCACTGGCAAAGTGGAAGAGTTCTGCAAGCATGGAAAAATTGTCCATGTCGACATTGACGCCTCGGAACTGAATAAAAACAAGGCTGCGCATATCCCCGTCTGCAGCGACGTCCGCCAGGTTCTGGAAGAGCTCAACCAAATCGTGGAGCCACCCGAAAACCTGTCCGAATGGGTCGATCAGTGCCTGCAATGGAAGGCGGAGGATCCCTTGACCTACGACCGGCAGTATTCGGGCATCACCCAACAATCGGCCATTGAAACACTCTGGAAACTTACCCGTGAGATGGACCCCGTGGTCGCGGTCGGCGTGGGCCAACATCAGATGTGGACGGCCCAATTCTATAAATTCGACCAACCCCGCCGCTTGCTCAGCAGCAGCGGGCTGGGCACGATGGGTTTTGGCCTGCCTACGGCGATGGGAGCGCAAGCCGCGTTTCCAGACCGTCTGGTCATCGACATCGATGGCGACGGCAGTTTCCAGATGAACATCCAGGAACTGGGAACCTGCTACTGTGAAAAGCTACCGGTAAAGATCATGCTGCTGAACAACCAGCATCTGGGCATGGTCATGCAATGGGAAGACCGGTTCATGCAAGGCAATCGGGCCCACACTTACCTGGGCCCCATCGATCACCCCGAGGCGGTGGGCCAGGGTGACGGCCAAGGTCCCGCCGAGCGCTATCCAAAGTTTGTCGAAATTGCCAAAGGATATGGCTGTGGTGGCAGTCAGGTGAAAAAACAGGCCGACCTGGAGGCCGCATTAAAAGAGATGATAGCCTACGACGGCCCATACCTGCTCGATGTCGAAGTTCCCTACCAGGAACATGTACTGCCCATGATCCCCGGCGGTCACACGGTTCGTGACATGATCCGAAAGTAAGGCTTTAGCCTAGGTGGCCGAAGAATCCTCACCCTCTTCTTCGCCTTCCTTCTTCTTCTTTTTCTTCTTCATTTGCAATTTACGTACCCGCACCTTGGGCAAGCCGAGGGGAGAGTCTCCCTCCTGCCAGCGGTCCGTCTCCTTGAGCTTTTCCAGCCGTTCCATGCGGGTCAGCACACTACGATTCCCGGTTCCGCCACGGCGGATTTTCAAGCTCTTGTCGATGGTCATCGGCCATCATCTCCTAATCGGTTCGCTGGCATCCGGATGGTCGCCGGATGTTCAATATTACGCTGTTCGGTATCTCGCCACCTACAAGTGGCTGGCACAAGCCCCGCAGTATAAACGGTCCGGCCCAGGCCGGCAACGTGCCTGTCCCGCTATTTCCAGGAGAAAATCCTCAGTTCTGCCCTCATCGTACCGCATAAGTCGCAGTGGTCTTCCCTTTCCCCGTCTGTAAACCACCAGCTCTGGGGAGTGAGAATTCATCAAGCCATGCCGTTTTCTGCGTTTTTCGTACTCGTACTCGTACTCGACACGTCTTCTGTGGACTTCGTCAGTTTGTCGAATCAATTGAGGCCATTTCGAGTACGAGTACGAGTACCGGCTGACGCCTGAGTACGAGTACAGCAGTGATTTTCGGTCCCTTTCAGGGGCTTTCCTCAAGCCACCTGCTATGCAGGTGGTCACTGACTATTGTGTGGTACGATGAGGGCTCTGCCGGAGGAGCCTCACTTGCACGTTGCACATTCCGTGCCGAACACTTTTGACTTAAGGGCCTATTTTTTTGACAGTCGTGTACCGCCGGATCTATACTTCCGGCGGTCAACAGACTGGATTTCTTGCAAGATCGACACTCCGCGGACGAATACCTGCTGACCTGCGATTCCATCTCAAGCCGGCCCCCCAATCGAGGAAACCAGCCATGTTGGACCTTATATTTCTAGTCTGTGCGGTACTTGGTGGAACCGTGATGGTCTGCCAGTTTCTACTGACTCTCCTGGGTATGGGCGACGATGGCAGCGACATGGGAGGTGATGATTTTTCTGCTGATGCCGATCTGGGCGCTGGCGACTTCGATGCCGGTGATTTCGATGCCGGCAGCGCGGCTGGCACGGACGGCGATTTGGCCAGCGATCACCACACGACTTTGAGCCAGGCCTCGGACGGCGAGTTCCAGCACACCAGCAGCAATTGGCTGTTTGGGGTGCTGTCATTTCGCACCCTGGTGGCGGCCCTGGCTTTCTTCGGCCTGTCAGGCAAGGCGGCCCTTTCCGCCGAGGTGGCACCGGCCGCAGCCCTGATGGCGGCAACCCTCGTCGGCTTGGGAGCCATGTTCGGCATGTACTGGCTCATGCGATCGATCTCCCGATTGAGCTCGTCAGGCAATCAACGGATCGGCAATGCCCTGGGCAAACCGGCCACCGTTTACGTATCGATCCCCGCGAGCGGAGAAGGTGCGGGCAAGGTACAGCTCACCATGCAAAATCGGATCGTCGAATATCAGGCGGTCACCACGGAGAAACAACCCCTGAAATCGGGCGAACCGGTCGAAGTGGTCGACATCGTGAACCACAACACACTGCAGGTGCGGCGGATGGAAGCCTCGGCTTGATTCGCACGACGCGAGGAACTGCTGCAATCCGGGCAGGCGTTCCAATCGGGGGCGAAATAATCTCCCAAAAGAAAAAATCGGCCAACATCGACAGTCACGCGAGAGATACTATCACGGCAATGCTTTTTTCACCAACTCGCAAGGAGTAGACCATGCTTCCTTTCACTCTACTGGCAGACACGCTCAACGGCCCCCTGCTGTGGTTAACCCTGTTGGGCATTCTGGTGGCGATGGTCTTCTTCATGACGATCATCCTGCTGAAAAGCAATTATAAACGGTGCTCCAGCAACCAGGTTCTGGTGATCTTCGGCAAAACTCGCCAGGGCGAAGCGGCCAAAACCGTCCATGGGGGGGCCTCGTTCGTCTGGCCCCTGTTCCAGGACTACCGATACTTGAGTCTCGAGCCGATCCAGATTGAAATCCCCTTACGAGGCGCCCTGTCGAGTGAAAACATCCGGGTGAACGTTCCCAGTGTGTTCACGGTGGCGGTTGGCACCGAACCGGACGTGATGACCAACGCGGCCATTCGCCTGCTCAACTTAAACACGGCGGAGATTCGCAAGCAAGCCGAGGAAATCATCTTCGGCCAGTTGCGACAGGTGATCGCCTCAATGCCGATCAAGGACATCAACCGGGATCGCGACACATTCCTGCAACATATCCAGAACTCGGTGGAACCGGAACTGCGCAAGATTGGCCTGGTGCTGATCAACGTGAACATCACCGACATCACCGACGAGAGCGGCTACATCGATGCCATCGGCCAGCAAGCCGCGTCGCAAGCCATTCAGCAGGCCCGAGGTGATGTGGCCGACGAAGAAAAACAGGGCGAAATTCGAGTCGCACAAGCGAATCGCGAAAGGGCGATCGAAGTGGCCAACGCAACCAAACTTCGCGAAATCGGCACGCGCGAAGCAGAACGCGAACAGGCCGTACGGGTGGCCGATTTGAACAAAGAGCAGACCATTGGCGAAAAAGCCGCCGCCTTCGAACGTGACATGCAGGTCAAGCATGCCGAACAGCAGATGCGAATCGCGGTAGCCAACGCCGATGCCAAGGCGGTCGATGGTGAGAATGTGGCCGAAGCAACGATCGCCCAATCGCAGGCGACCCTGCTGACCGAAAAGGCCGACGCCTACCAACGGGGCGAATCGCGTAAACGCGAGGCCGAGGCGGCCGTGCTGGAAGTGCAAAACCTGGCAATGGCCAAAGCGGCCCTGGCCGAGGCCCAGCGGATCGAGGCGGAACAGCGTGCCAAGCTCGAGGCGCCGGCAATCGCTGAGAAGGCAAAAGTCATTGTCGATGCCGAAGCGGAAGCGGAAAAACGTCGCGTCGAAGCCGAAGGGGCGGCATCCGCCATCTACTCCAAACTGGAGGCCGAGGCACGGGGCCAGTATGAAATCCTGGCCAAGAAGGGAGAGGGTCTGAAGCAGATTGTCGAGGCTTGCGGTGGCGCGACCGAAGCGTTCCAGCTGATGATGCTCGAACATCTCGATACGCTGGCCGAAACCAGCGCCCAGGCGATTTCGAACATCAAGTTCGACAAGATTGTGGTCTGGGAAAATGGTGGCAGCAATGGCCGCAGCAACACGGCCGATTTCATGCATAACATGGCGGGCACACTGCCGCCCATGCTCCAGGTGATGCGCGACATCGGCGGCATCGAAGTCCCCGAAAGCCTGACCAAATTGGCCGGCATGGCCGAGCCAGCCTCAAAACGGACCTCGGCGGACCGGCAAGCCAACAAAAGCCCTGCTGCAACCGTTGCAGCTCCAACCGTTGCAGCTCCAACCGTTGTCGTCGCTTCCAGTCCAGAAATAAGGAAGGAGTAGTGCGGACACTTTCAGTAGTTCCAAGCAGTGGCCGATGAAGCCGACCCGAGCAACGTGCTAGCTGCCAAAAATGTTGGTTCTCGGGCGGCTTAGGGTGGGTCGATAAATAACTATCCGGTTTTGTGTAGGGAACGTTCAAGAAAAAACTTCGGTAAATCGTGGCGTTCTGTTAATGCGCCTTCGTACTCGTACTCAGCCGCTTGCGGCGGTACTCGTACTCGAATCGCATGCCGGGTAACATACGGCCGTCGAGTACGAGTACCGCTTCGCTGAGTACGAGTACGAGTACGAGTACGAAGGGAAGCCAAAATACCCCACTTGAAATGGGGAAGCTATTTATCGGTCGCGGCTTATCGCCCTCACTCCACGTAGGACTCCGTGGCAATTTGGAAGTACTGATTTTTCTTGTTGAAGGTCGTCACTTCCCGAACATCCGCAGCTCTTCGATCTGCTTCAGTTCGTTGTTGAGCCAATACTCGACGGTACCACGCGTGGGGAATTTGCCAAGAATGGCGACCAGCAGCGCGGCCGCGAACACCAGGTTGATCGACTGCTGTTCCAGCATGTAGGCAACCAGATTGTAGCATGCAGCCGCATCGAGAATGGCGGCGGCAACGATCCGCGTTGTTTGATACACGGCGGTCAACGCTCCCACGTCGCCCAATTCCGTTGCCACGGGCGCCGGGATATTCTGCCCCAACGGTTTGCCAGCGGCGATCGCTCGCCGCATGCTGGCCCCGATCACCCTCGGCACAATCATCGAAGCCATCAGGGCCACCACCGCCATGCTGGAGGCAATAAGACTGTTGATGTGCCTGCCAGCCACCGCCGCCCGTTCCGGTTGCAGCCATAGGACAACCATGGCGAAGCCCGCCACTCCCAATGCCAAGGCACCGATGATGATTTGTAACGTGCGGGTGAAGCGACCAATGTGCTCTTGTTGTCGGCTATCCAACATGGCTCTTTCCACTTTCTTCTATAGCGAGTGGCTGGAACTGGTGGCCAGCCGGGGCGGATTTAATCCGCAGTGGACCTGGCCCAGATTTCCCCAGACCTAATCCTACCGTGCCAGGTAAAACTGGCAAGGAACAGAAAAACCGCGAATGGATGCGTATGGACGCGAATCCTTGGAGATATAAAATTGCAGGACTGAGAGAGAGGGCCACTGCACACCCATCGAACCTAAGGATCGTTCGAGAAATAACTGGCATGTTTCCAGGCCCCTCACCCTGCCCTCTTGCGCGTTACGTCTTTTTATACTTCGCACTTTGAAATTTCGTTTCTTTCCGCTTCATGCGTCCTCTCTGAATACGCACGCGATGCTCCCCGCTACCCGAGGCTAGCGCCTACGGCTCAAACCCTCCGGAATCCTGCCTCAATTCCTCTGCCCTCTGCCTACTGCCTACTGCCTACTTCTGTACAATAAGCTTCATGGAGCAAACCGACCACCATACGTCCCCGGTCAATGTTGCCACCCGCCTGACGGAAGTTGCCGCACGGATGCCCGAAGCGTTGGCAGTGGTTGATGAGGCGCGAGACGCGAGACGCGAGGCACGAGTTGACAATGCAACACGTGCCACATTCGCCGAGTTGGACGCCGATGCGACGGCGATCGCTCGCGGACTGGTGAAAATGGGCGTCGTGCCCGGCACTCGGCTGGCCCTGCTGGTGCCACCTGGCGTGGAGTTTGTCAAGCTGGTGTTTGGACTGCTCCGCAGTGGCGCGACCACCGTATTGATTGATCCGGGCATGTGCCGCCGGCATCTGGTCCGATGTCTGGCCGCCGTGGAGCCGAAAGGATTTATCGCGATCAGTCCGGCCCAGGCGGTACGCCAGCTATTACGACACCAATTCCCTCAAGCTCGTTATAACGTGACCATTGGCCGGCGCTGGTTTTGGCGCGGCCCGACTTACCGGCAATTGATTACCCGGGGCCAGCGTTCAGGTGTTTCCCTGCCAGATACAGGTGCCAACGACCCGGCCGCCATTATCTACACCAGCGGTAGCACCGGTCCGCCCAAGGGGGTCCTCTACACACACCAGATGCTCGCCACGCAGGCCAGCCAAATCCGGCAGCAGTATGCAATCGAGCCTGGCGGCATCGACCTGGCCTGTTTTGCCCTGTTCGGTTTATTCAATTCGGTGATGGGAGTCACTACGATTTTTCCCAACATCGATTTTTCACGGCCAGCCACCGCCGTGCCGCAACAGTTGCTGGCAGCCGCTAACCGGTGGCAGGTCACCCAAGCTTTCGCCTCGCCGGCCATCTGGGATAACCTGAGCCGCTACTGCCAGCAGCACGGAAGGCAGATTCCCTCGCTCCGTAAAGTCCTTTCCTGCGGCGCCCCGGTACCCGCCGACATCCTGCAACGTACTTTGGCCTGCGCCCACGCGGATGCTCAAATGCACACTCCCTACGGAGCGACCGAATGCCTGCCGATTGCCACAATCGAGGCCCGTGAAGTATTGACCGAGACGGCTGCCCAAACGGCCCATGGCGCGGGAATTTGTGTCGGCCGCAAGTTTGCATGTGGCGATTGGCGCGTGATTCGTATCACCGACACGCCCATCCGCACGATCGATCAGGCCGAAGAGTTGACCACCGGCCAGGTGGGAGAATTGATCGTTCGCGGCCCACAAGTGTCGCCGGAGTATGTAGTTGATGAGGCGCGAGGTGCGAGGCGCGAGTTAATGGGATGCAAGACGCGAGGCGCGGGGCGCGAGGCGCGAGTTGGTGAGACACCAGGTGAGGCGCGGGGCAACGACCCCAATGCGTTGGCAAAGATCCATGACGGTGAGGAGATATGGCATCGGCTGGGCGATGTGGGCTACTTCGACGACCGGCAGCGATTCTGGTATTGTGGTCGCAAAGCGCATCGAGTGGAAACGGCCGCCGGCACGCTCTACTCGGTTTGCTGCGAAGCGGTTTTCAACCAGCATGCCCACGTTCAGCGTTCCGCCCTGGTGGGCAGCGGTCGTCCAGGAACGCAAATCCCGATACTGGTCGTGGAAACGATTCGTGACTGGCAATCATCCCAGCGCGAATCGGGCCAAGGCTCCGGTCGTAACCAGCAGGCCTGGGACCAGTTGGTCGACCAACTGCGAGAACTGGGCCAGCAGCACCCGTCCACCAAGAACATCCAACAATTCCTGTGGCATCCTTCCCTGCCGGTCGATGTCCGCCACAATGCCAAGATCAACCGCGAACAACTGGCTGAATGGGCCAATAAAGAGCAGAGAGCGGAGAGCGGAGAGCGGAGAGTGAAGAGCTAAGAGCCGGGAGCGAAACCTTCATCTTGATCCTAACCTGGGCGTGTCGGGGCAACCTGGCATGAACGGGTCGACATGAAGGAATCAGGGCCTTTTTTCTGAACCCTGAATCCAGGGCTTTTTACTAGCACCAGCAAAACTATCGGGCCCGCTATCGGGATCGAAATAACATGGGTCTGAGACACGAAAAATTGGATGTTTACCGTCTCTCGATGAAGTAGAAAGTCATCAACGAAAAACGGAATAGGACCGTACGGTCGCCAGGCTAAGTCGCTTAGTACGACTGAGCTAAGTCAAGTCACAAAGGAACCACTAATAAACGCCAATAAACGCTATAGGGTAGAGATCATTAACAAGAATACGCATTGCATCAGGGTGTGGTTAGGTTCGATGGGGTCAGTGGTTCTTCCTCCCAGTATTGCAACTTTATATTTCCAAGGATTCGCGTCCATTCGCGTCCATTCGTGTCCATTCGTGTCCATTCGCGGTTTTTTCTTTATTCCTTGTCAGATTTACCTAGCGCTGTAGGGTTAGGCCGCAGAGGCTACTCGGTCAAAGAAGATTCCGCTCCTTATGCATTCGCGGAATTCGATAGCGATAGCGAGTCCCGAGTCCCGAGTCCGAGTCCGATCCCGATGATTAAGTACTCGTAGTCGACCCTCAACCTTCAACCCTCTCCCTGACACCCGACACCTGACACCCGATTTTTCCCATGCATGCACTGGTTACCGGCGGTGGCGGCTTTCTGGGCCTTGCGATTGTCCAACAACTTCGAGACCGGGGCGACCAGGTTCGCAGCTTGAACCGTGGCGCTTATCCGGAACTAGAAACCTTGGGAGTCGAAGTGGTGCGGGGAGACCTGCGTGACGGACAAACCGTTGCGACTGCGTGCCAGGGCGTCGACTGTGTGTTTCACACGGCTGCCATGGCAGGCATCTGGGGCCCATGGGAAACTTATTACGATATCAATGTTCTGGGGACCCAGAACGTACTGGACGGTTGCCGGCGTGAGCAGGTCCCTCGGCTGGTCTACACCAGTAGCCCCAGTGTGACCTTTGCCGGCGCGGACCAATGCGGTTACGACGAAAAAGCCCCGTATGCATCCACCTGGCTGGCCCATTATCCGCATACCAAAGCGTTGGCCGAACAGGCGGTCCTGAAGGCGAACGGCAAGGGCCATTTGAAAACCTGTGCCTTGCGGCCTCACCTCATCTGGGGCCCGCGGGATAGCCAGCTCGTTCCCCGTTTGATTCGGCGGGCCCGCTCAGGCCGTTTGCGCCGCGTCGGCGATGGCACCAACCGGGTCGATACGATTTATGTCGAGAACGCGGCTACCGCCCACCTGCAAGCGGCGGATGCCCTGACCTCCAACGATTCCCAAGTCATGGGAAAAGCTTATTTCCTCAGTCAAGGGGAGCCGGTCAACTGCTGGCAGTGGATCGACCAGCTACTAGCCCTTGCCAATTTGCCCCCGGTGCAAAAAACAATCTCCCTGGCCACCGCAAGCCGTGTCGGCGCGGTCTTGGAGACGCTCTATCGGTTCCTGCGATTGCCTGGCGAGCCTCCCATGACCCGTTTCCTGGCCGCCCAACTGGGCCGCTCCCACTGGTTCGATATCACGGCCGCCCGGCACGATTTAGGCTACCAGCCTCAAGTGTCGACCGCCGCAGGAATGCAACATCTGGCCGACTGGCTGCAAACCAGACACCAGCGGTGAGCGCACCAGTCACGATTGCCGTTGGGCCGTGAAGTACAACGATTTAGGGGTGACCGAAAAATAACTCGGCCGTTCCCCGGGCAGGCTCCCGTGGGCTCTAGCCATTTGCCCCTGGGGCGACTACAATGGGGGGTTTGTTTTAGCGGACTGTTGACACATAAAGAAGAGGGAAACACGCGTGCTACGAACCCATACATGCGGTGAGCTGCGAGCAGAACAGGTCGGTCAATCGGTCACTTTGTGCGGCTGGGTGGACACTTATCGAGACCATGGCGGCGGCCTGTTTGTCGACCTGCGAGACCGTTATGGACTCACCCAAGTCGTCTTCAATCCGCCCGATTCATCCGCCGAGGTCATCGAAGCGAGCAAGTCGCTACGCAGCGAATATGTCCTGGCTGTGGAAGGAAATGTCGCCGAGCGGCCAACCGGCATGGCCAATCCCAAGCTGGCCACCGGAGCGATCGAAGTCCGCGTCACTCGCTTTCGCCTGCTGAACAAAAGCCTCACTCCGCCCATCTCCCCGAGTAGCCTGGAATTGCCCGGCGAAGATCTGCGACTGAAATATCGCTACCTTGACTTGCGCCGGCGCGAGATGCAACAAACCCTCATGCTTCGCGATCGGCTGATCAAGCAAATGCGTGACTACTTCGCCGAGCATGATTTCCTGGACGTCGAAACGCCCGTCCTGGGCAGAAGCACCCCCGAGGGTGCCCGCGATTACCTGGTACCCAGCCGCGTGCATCCCGGCTCGTTCTACGCGTTGCCCCAGTCACCCCAACTCTACAAACAGATTTTGATGATCGCCGGCTACGATCGCTACGTGCAAGTGGCTCGCTGCTTCCGTGACGAAGACCTGCGTGCCGACCGGCAACCGGAATTCACCCAGCTCGATCTGGAAATGTCGTTTGTCGATGCCGACGACATCATGAACCTGCTCGATGGCCTGGTAGTCCGGCTCGCCAAACAGGAGCGGGATATCGACCTGTCCGTTCCCCTGCCACGGATGACGTATGCGGAAGCAATGGACCGCTTTGGGCACGACGCTCCCGACTTGCGGTTTGGCCTCGAGCTGGTCGACTGCACCGACCTGGCGGCCGAGGCGGAATTTCGCGTCTTCAGCAGCGTAGCCAACTCGGGTGGCAAAGTCCGTTGCATCAATGCCAAGAATGGCACCAAACATTACTCACGGCGAGGGATCGATGCACTCACCAAATTCGTGGGCGACTATGGCGCAAAGGGTCTGGCCTGGTTCCGCGTGGAAGAGGATGGCAAGCTCAACTCGACCATCGCTAAAAATTTCACCGCCGAATTGCTGGCCAAATTCGCCCAGCGCATGGAGGCCGAACCGGGCGACCTGCTGCTGTTTGTGGCCGATCGATGGGAAGTGACCTGCAAGGCGCTGCATGCGCTGCGAACCAAAATGGGCCGGGAAATGAAACTCTACGACCCGCAAAGCATGCACTTTTCCTGGGTCACGGAATTCCCGATGTTCGAATACGACGACGAAGCCGAGCGTTGGACCGCGATGCACCATCCGTTCACCGCGCCCCTGGAAGAAGACCTGCCCCTGCTCGATCAGCAACCCGGCAAGTGCCGGGCCCAGGCCTACGACCTGGTCATCAATGGGAGCGAAGCGGGAGGTGGTACGATCCGTATTCATGATGCGGGCACCCAACAAAAAGTGTTTGGGTTGCTCGGCATCGACGAACAGACCGCCCGCAGTCAGTTCGGATTCCTGCTGGAAGCCCTCCAATATGGTGCTCCGCCGCATGGCGGGATCGCTCTGGGAATCGACCGGCTGGTCATGCTGTTTGGCCAACTGGAAAACATCCGGGACGCCATCGCTTTTCCCAAAACACAAAGGGCGGCCGACCTGATGACCGAAGCACCTGGCGAAGTCGACCTACAGCAGCTCCGGGAACTGGGTCTGCGCATTCGGCTTGACGATTGATTCGAGTGTTGATTAAACGGCCTGGCATCTGCCAGCGCGAGATGCGACGGCTCTCACGCCCCCCTGCAAAAACCCACGACAGGAAGCAACCGATGTCGAGAGGATGGAATTTTCGGACAAGTCTCAGGCCCACGCTGGCTGGCAGCGTACTCCTGGTACTCCTTGTGCCTGGCATTCTACCCACGCCAGGAAGGCCAGCCGGATCGGGCCAGATGGCCCGCGCGGCACAAAAACCGGGGCCCCCCGAAAAGGGGAAAACCGATACTGCCGCAACTCGCATCCCTCCCGTACTCCTCTCGACCGGCCATCGCAAGCTTTGCCGAGTCTACGTGGGAGATCACTTGCCTCCTATCGAGCTTCCCCGATTGGGTGGCAAAATGACCGATTTGGCCAGTCTCCAAGGCAAACGGGCCACGGTTGTACTGTTCTGGCATCCCGACCGCTGGATGGCCCAGGGCGCACTCGATGATTTATCGGGGCTGGCCAGGCAGTGGGTCAACCAAGATGTGGCGCTGGTCGGTATCGCCAGCAGCCAGCCGGCCGGAGCCATCCAGGCCCAGTTGACGGCAGCGAAAGCGACCTTTCCTCACTTGCTCGACGTGGACAATCAAGCCTATGCGCTGGTCAGTTCTGCAGTTGGCACAACCGCCCTGCCAAGAGTCTATGTGCTCGATGCGGAAGGCAAAATAGCCTGGTTCGACATCGAGTATTCGGAAGCGACTCGGCGTGAATTACGGCAGACGCTCAAGGTTCTCCTGAAAAATCCATAGATCCAGCGCTTTCGGCAAATTCCACCTGGATTACTTGATTTACCATCCCACAGTGGTATCCTGGACGGTAGTGGATCTTTTTGTCCCGTATTGTTCCTTTGTCCCGTATTGTTCCTTTGTCCCGTATTGTTCCGGGAGGTAAAATCATGAGCTGTATCGACGCGCGCAAAATCACCTGGATATTTCTCCTGACCGGCACCCTGTTCATGCTGCCTGGGGGCAAAGCCGAGGCGCAATACTGGAACGCTTACTATGCGGGCGTCAGGCCGGTCGTCTACAGCACCGTGGCGTATCGGGCCGGTTATTATGGTGGTACCTACGGGTATTATAATGCCTACTACCCAGGCCCGTTTGCCCGGGTGGCCAATCGGGTTCGGGCACGACGGGCGGCTCGCGCCTATTATCGCAATGCTTATGCTTGCTGCTATGGCGTGTCAAGCTACTACACCAGATGTTGCGATCCTTGTGGCTATGTCGCGGCCTACCCGAGTTGCTACACGCCCTGCTGCAACCCCTGCTGTACGAGCGACCCCTGCTGTTACGGGGGCGAATACGCGACTGCCAGCTGCTGCGCGCCGGCCAGCGACTCGGGCACCCAACTGACTCCGGCCCCAGCAGACAATCCGGCCCCGGCGGATGCGCCAGCCGCGGCACCGACACCCGCCACTCCACCACCTGCCACTGGGGAGGCGGCTGACAACAGTGCCCGAATCGAAGTTACCCTGCCAGCCGAGGCACGCGTCTATGTCAACAACCGGCTGACCAAGAGCACCGGAAGTCGGCGTCAGTACCTGTCGGCTGGCCTCAACCCGGGCGGCATCTATGCCTACCATATTCGGGTCGAGTATCGGCACCAGGGCAAGGAAATGGTCGAACAGCGGACGGTGCGGATGCGTGCCGGCCAGCAGATCGCCTTGGAATTTCCCAACACCGAACTGGCTAAAACAAAAGCCAGCACCACACGGCTGGCCAGCTTGCAATAAATACGGCAAGCCGCCTGGTGTGAGCAGCCGACGAGGAAAGCAACGTCAGTACCCTCGGCCGGTGGCCTGGATTGCTGTCTGCCACTGCCCTGCCCTGAAAGGAGCCGCCCCCTCAAATCAGGCTGTTTTTGGTAGGCTAACTTGTTCGAAAATCCAAAGCGACGGCTGCGCAGTCGCACTCCATAATGTGGAGTGCTGCGGCGTAGCCGTAGCTTTGGATTTTTTACACACTCTCATGCCTTGCAATTCACCCCCCGTTTAGAAACAACGTCAGTTTCCGAATGCAAACCGTGTCATGCACCCGTTCGCCTGCCAGCGAGTCCCTTGGATTTGATAAACCGTAAATATGGCAAGAACGGGAAAGAACGGGAAAGGAACGGGAAAGGACATGCAATGCGGGCGATGAGTTCTGTAGCCGAGTTGGCGTAACCGAATATCAGCCAACGGGCTACGACAAATCGTCCACCTTTCGGTACATTGCATTGCATGTCCTGGCGTTATCTTGTCCTGGCGTTATCTCCTGGCGTTATCCGCCAGTTTTAGGTCGACTACTTGGGAAACCTCTTTTGACGCTCAGTCCGGTCAGGTGCTATAATCGGGTTATGGCTATCACCGAACAACTCGCTCAATTTAATGCCTTTGCTACGAAGCTCGCAGAGCAAGAGGGCGATGACCTGACGATTGAACAGGTCTATGACCGATGGTGGGAAAACCAACATCGCGACGGAGAAGCCGCCGCCATACATGAAGCTCATGAAGCATATGAAACTGGCGACCGTGGTGAGCCTGCTGAGCAAGTCATTGCCGAGTTTCGGACCGAAAGAGCAACGAGCAGCAATAAAGGGTGAAATACACCGTCCAGCTATTGGCTCTCGCTAAAGCCGACTATCGGAGAACTTTCCATTACATTCAGGAGCGTTCGCTCCAAGGAGCTGAGAATTGGGAATTGGCTTTCGAGCAATGTCTTGATAGGCTCCGCACCAATCCAACTATCTACAGCCTGGCTCCCGAAAACGACCTCTACGACTACGCCCTTCCGAAGGGGTGCCGGAGACCTACGGGACAGCCGTCGTGCCATCGACTGGTGGTTTGGATCGCTGTAGCCAGATCCATGCTTTTCGGAGCAGGCCCGCTTTCCACAAACTCACCAACACCGCGGCGGCGAGTAGCAGCCAGCCGGCAACATACCAGGTCAGCCCGCGGCGGATTTGCGGGTCTGGCAACATCTTCAACAGAACCTGAGTCCACAAGATCGTGGCCAGCAAGGCGGCCCAGGTGACAGTCACCAGATACCAGCGCAACCGGGTGTGCGCCCAATAGAGGGCTCCAATGCAAGCCAGCGAAGTGACGGTCGCCGGCAGTGTCCAGGACGGCAACGGTGGCCCGATACCTGGACTCGCCAGGAACAGGCCAGTCGAAACCACAGCACCCCAAACGGCTCCATGCTCTCGCAGCCACCGGGCGACAGTATCACGGCAAAAAAGCGGCAGCAGCACGAACCACAACAGTCCGAGCAGGACGGTACCTTGAGCTCCGTTCACCGCCAACCACGACGTGTCGAATAGTTTTTGCGCCATGAAAAGCATGACAAATCCGCCAACTGCCAGCCGCATCGTGGTCCGTGCCCAGAGTCCAACGCCAAGCTGCCAGGCAGCCAGTGCGAACAGAACCGCATCGCTCGGCACACTCATGTCGCGTGCACTACGCGTATCAGCATCGAGACAGGCGGTCAAGGCAACCGCCACGAATGCGACAAGTTCAGCACCGGCAGCCTTTCGCAGCATTGCATAGAAGGCCAAGGCCGCCACGCTGGCCGCGACGATCATCGGTGGGCCAGCGTATGACGCTGCCAGAATGTCGACCAGAAATTGAGCGGCGCTGTTGAGCCGATCCCCGGGAAAAGCCAGTCCGATCACTGCCAACATGGCCACCAGGGAAAGCTGCTGTGTCAACCGCGAATGGTGACGTAATCCCAGTTCGAGCACGAGGATGAGCATCGCCAGCAGAATGGGGCAGAGAAAATAAGGCAGAAAAGCCGACATCGTCGTAGTACCAATCAAAACCGCTTGTCCATTTTCCTGCCCAGTCGAGATCTTTTACTGCGACTGCCTGAACACCAAACGTATCGACGTCGGTTTCTTGAAATCTTGTCGATGGCACGCCCCGAATTCCGCGGCACAAGCATCGGCGGTCAAGGACCTGTTTGCGGAAATCGAAGACCAAACCTCGCCAGACCTTACTGGAAACCGTCCGGTTCAAGTTCTAAGCTACCGAAGCCACTATCAACGCACAACCACCAACAACGCCATCTGGCCAGCTTGCAAAGAAGGTGAACATTTGTGCCTTCCGGCGGTCGAACCACCCTTGCCCTCCTTTATTCCGCCCCATTGGCAGCTCACATGGCTCCCACCCCGGAGGCATCCAGTTTGACGCACGCGACATCCTCGGTTAAGCTGCCTAGATGTGGCAATATAGGCAAGAGCCCGATCGCGTCTCGGTTGCATTGAAAGGGCGCAAAATAGAAATTGCCAATATTCCACTTTTTTTGCGTGACAATCGGCCGTGACTTCTGCCTACTATTAGAGGTACTCGCCACACGTGGAAGTCGCATGTCCAACAGCACCGCCACCCAACCCGATCTCCTGTTAACGCAAGCACTTGCCGGCTCGCGTGAATGCTTTGGGCGCTTGCTGCACTTGTACCGCAACTATCTGAAACTGCTTATCGCTGCTCAGTTAGAAGACCAACTCCAGCGGCGGGTGAGTCCTTCCGATGTGGTGCAAGAGACCTTCCTGGAAGCGGATCGTGATTTCCAGCAATTTCGGGGACAATCCAGTGGTGAATTCATCACCTGGCTGCGGCGAATCTTAGTCAATAATCTCCACCGCGTGGTCGAACAACATGTGCTGACCGAAAAACGCTCGGTTCGCCGTGAAGTATCGCTTGAAGCAATGGCCCGTTCGCTGGACCAATCGACAGCCCGACTGGAGGCCATTCTCCCGGATCCAGGCACGTCGCCGAGCATGCACGTTCAGCGTCACGAACAAGAGATTCAATTGGCCGACCAACTGGCAGCCTTGCCAGCCGATTACCGGGAAGTGATTATGCTGAGGCACATCGAAGGACTTCCCTTCGATGCGGTCGGCAAACGGATGCAGCGATCCACCGGAGCCGTACGCATGGTATGGTTGCGGGCGATGAAACGACTGCGTAACCGGATGAACACTTGATTCACTCAAACTGAAAACATTTAGAACCACGAAACACCCGAAAGGAGACGAAAGAAAAGTGCCGCTTGACACTTTTACGTGGCACTTTTACAGGTTCTAGCTCAGGCTCGCAATTCCCACCAAATCAACGATGCATAGAAAACTTGCACAAACCATGGCAGACCGGTCCGCCAACGACCAGGAATTGGCCGAATTGCTCGACCGGTATCTCTTGTCGCTGGAGCGGAATGCACCACTCGATATCGAGCAGTTGGCCAGCGCACATCCGGGCCTGGCCGCCGACATTCGGTCGTTCGCAGTCTGTGTCGAAACACTCCATCATGCGACGCAAGGCTTGGGATCAACAAACCGAGGTCCTGAGCCAGGCCAGGTGAAGGGCGAAACGGCTGGCAGCCAATGGGCTCCTGACGCCAGGCATTCCGACTCCAGGCATCCTGGCTCCGGAAGCATTTATCCCAAACGCCCTGCTAACAAACGCTTAGGGGATTTCGAAATTGGTCCCGAACTGGGACGTGGCGGCATGGGCGTTGTGTACGAAGCGAATCAGATTTCGCTCCAGCGAAAAGTGGCGCTCAAAGTGCTACCTTTCGCGGCGATGTGGGACCAAAAACAAGTTGCCAGATTTCGAAACGAAGCCCGGGCGGCCGCCCAGTTGCACCATCCGCATATCGTGCCCGTATTTGCAGTCGGAGAAGAGCGAGGGGTGCATTTTTATGCGATGCAATTCATCTCGGGCCGGTCGCTCGATCTGGTCACCGCCGAAATGCGGCGGGCGGCACCCGCCTCCATGGAATCCAAAAACCCCTCCGAGTTCGCGGGCCCCTCCATGCGGTCCACCGTCGTCGCTCAGACCACTTCCCCGGGGATCATCCGGGGAAATGCGTTTTCCGCGCGGCGCTCGGAAAAAATCGCTCCTTATTGCCACGCGGTAGCGCGACTGACGGCACAAGCGGCCTCGGCACTCCAGTATGCCCATGCGTGTGGCGTGATCCATCGCGACATCAAACCTTCGAATCTGATGGTCGACAACGACAACAAACTATGGATCACCGATTTTGGTCTGGCTCGCATGCAGGACAACCCGGGTGTGACAATCAGCGGGGACGTTGTCGGAACGTTACGCTACATGAGCCCGGAGCAAGCTGCCGGAAAACAATCACTGGTTGATGCGCGGACCGATGTCTATTCCCTCGGAGCTTCACTCTACGAGCTGCTGGCGTTGCAACCCGCCTTCCCTGGCGAAAATCGCCAATCCGTAATGCGAGCGGTCGCCGAGCGCGAACCGACCCCACTCCGGACCCTCAATCCGGCGATCCCACTCGATCTGGAAACGATCGTGCTCAAAGCAATGGCCAAGAATCGGGAGGAACGTTACCTCTCGGCCGGCGCGTTGGCGGATGACTTGAACCGTTTCCTGGAAGGCAAGCCAACCCTCGCCCGGCGGCCCACCGTCGCAGATCGGGCCGGCAAATGGATACGCCGGCATCGACGAGTCGCCTCGCTCGCGGCTCTGTTTCTGCTGCTGCTCTCGTTGCTTTCCACGGCGAGTGCCGTTCTCCTTTCCCGTGCTCACTTGCGGACCCAGGCAGCCTTGAACACCGCCGAGCAAAACCTGCAACAGGCACGCCAGGTGGTCGACCGTTTTGGCGGCCGCTTGTCGCAAGAGCTGGCCAAACTGCCTGGCAGCGGACCTTTGCGACAAATGGTGCTCAGCGACACATTGGCCTACTACAAGGATTTCATCGCCCGGTCGGCCGGCGATCCGGCGCTCCAAGAGGATCTGGCGACAACCCATTTCCAATCCGGATCGATTGCCAGCCGCCTGGGTGACTTGAAAGGCGCGGAGATATCATTTCAGACGTCAGCCGATTTATTCGCGGAACTGGCCAACACATCGCCTTCACCTGCAGCCTTTCAGCAACGCCAGGCCACCTGCCTGAACAACCTCGCCTTGCTTTTTACAGCACAAGGTAAACTCAGTCAGGCACACGAATATTACCTCCGGGCAATTCGCCTCCAAGACAACATGGTCTCAGGCAAGCCTGGCGATGTGTCAAGCCGCCGTTTGCTGGCTGAAATGCTCACCAACCGGGGCCTTCTGGAGAGACAGCAGGGCAACTCAACCGACGCCCGGAATTCATTGACCCGGGCGATAGGTCTGCTACAGGCAATCCGCGACCTGGCTCCTCTAAACATGCAGGCGGCGCGTGACCTGGCTTTGGCTCTGAACAACCGCAGCTTTGTCGAACAAGAAACCGATTGGCTGGCGGCTCGGAAGTCGTGCGAAGCGGCCCTGACACTCTTTCAACAATTGGCCGACGATAAGAAACTCGACCCGCCCACACGGGCCGGACGACGCAGCGATCTGGCTCTTTGCTACAACAATTTGGGCTCGATTCTCGGTCACCTGCGACTTGAGCTGAAATCGATCGCCGCCTATCGCCAGGCCGTGAAAATCCAAACGCAACTCCTGCGGCAGTCCCCCGGCGTAGTGCAGTATCGGCGTGAACTGGCCATCACCTGGAACAATCTCGGCCAGGCCTTGGTCCGGACAACTGGCCTGGCGGAAGCCGAAATCGCTTACGACCGCGCCCAGGAGCTGTTTGCCCGCCTGGTTGCCGACTTCCCCGAAGAAGTACGCTTCCGAAGTTCGCTGGCAGGGGTGCACAACAATCGGGCAATGGCCGAGGAAATGGCGGGGGATTTGTCGTCGGCACTTGCCCACTATGAAGCCGCGATCCGCGGGCAACGGGCCGCGGTAGAACAATGCCCGCAACCATCGCTATACCGTGAGTACTTAAGCAAACACTACACCAATTACGGCCATGCCTTGCGAACCGCGGGGCGGGCAGAGGAAGCCGCCGAAGTCGCGATCGTGCGGCGCCAACTGTGGCCCACGCACAGCCAACATTTGTATCAGGTCGCCTGGGAACTCGCCACGGCCGTGGAACAAATCGAGGAAGCGCAACCCGAACATGAACGGCTACTCGAAGAGGCCCTTGCCACATTGACCCAGGTGGTATCGGCAGGGGGCGACCTGCAAGCCCTAAACACCGAGCGGCCCCTGCCGGCCATACTCCAACAGCATATCGAACCGACTCCTCGGTGCACTGCGAGAGGCGCACCATGAGCCTCCTACCAGCAATGATTGCCTGGATCGATTCTTCCAACATGCGTCGACGGCCGCTCTCGAAGCCGCCGCGGCGTGGCCTCGGATTCGAACGACTGGAGACACGGCTCACGCTCTCGGCAGCAACGGGAATTGCGTTGGAACCCACTTTCATAAGTCTCCCGACTATCCAAGGAGAAACCGTTTCCGTTAGCGACACTTTTCGAGAACGATTCACGGGGGGATTCTTCTTCGACGCGGATAACCGTGCAAGCTTTGTCGTTTCAGGATCGCTTGAGTACACCTGGAACGGATCGGCTGATGGTTTTCTCTTTGCTGGCTCCCTGACCGATTCGACACTCGATGCCGGGTGGGATTCCAACACGCTACTCAATGGCTCCTCGAACGGGTCAGGGCAAATCGCCATCATCAGGCCGCCTGATCCGACTCCCGCTCGACAACCCGATGGTGGCATGATTGCCATTTCCGAGCTTTTTATTCCCCCGCCAAGATCCCAAGCGGGGCCCACGGCAACCGATGCGGCCGTCTTCAGATCCACGACGAATGGGCCAAACCTTGGCCGGACTCCTTTCCCGGCCCGGGCTCAAAATTTCCCGGCCGCCCAAGGCCGTGAGATGGCCTTCGAAGTGGCCGTGACCGGGCCGAAACAGACGGCCCCGACATTCCACGCCGTCTCCAGCGTGGGACCATCTCTCGGCTCTTCGCATGTTCCCGCGAACCTGCTTTCGCGACAAGACGTTGTGGTCGGGCCCCGCAGAGACGATCCGCTCCTTCCACCCGATTCCAGCACCATGCGTGCTCGCGGGGCGACTTCTCCTCGGGCGGAAGTTTCCCACCTCCCTGACGGCTCTTTCAAGTTGAAATCCACCGGCGGGCCACTCGAGGCCGACCAGCCGGTTGGCCCGTCCCCCCACAAGTATTCCCCCCACAAGCAATCCGCCCCTGCCGACGCAGCCGGCTCTCCCTTGCGGCTTGCTGCACCCAGGTTCATGGCGACCCAGCCTTCCGCCCGCGAGCAGGTCTTCGCGGATTGGCAGTCTGCGCAATCTCAGGCTGTGCAAACCAGGAAGCAGGACGATCGCATTCACGCCTGGGAAATCTTTGCCGTCTTGGCGGGCGGCGGGTGGATCATTCGCGGTCCATGCCTGCCAGCAGAAAACAAAGACCGACAAGAACCGCCTCGACGAAAAAAATAAGAGGCTCAGCCGGTTATCCTTGATGTATTGGCAAACGACCTCAATCCCGATGGATACGGAATATTTATCTACCGAGCTCTGCCCCCTTAGGGGCGGCTCATCAATAACTTCGGCATTTCCATGCAAAGTCGCGGCACTCTTCATCCTGGTGAGGAATAGAATGAGTGATGTGAGATGTGGGAATCGATGATCTGAAGGATAGCTCCTTTTGCAGTTCATCGATCATCGATCACACTTCAAACATCCGTATGGTGATGGTTGCTAACGAAACCTACCCGGCTTGCGATGGGCCACTAATCGGCTAGACTGATTTAGCGTGAGTTGCGTTAATTAAAAGAGCAGGGCGATTTTTCTAGTGCTAATCGCCCGTTTTGCGGTCGGCAAGAATGACTTTCCTCAAGTCATCGATCCTCCTTTCAGAATTAACGAAAACTGCTGTATCTTAAGGATTTTCTCGCGCTCGAGTTCCCGAAAATCCTCAATTTGATGGAATGAAAACAGACTGATAAACGAATGCCCAGCAGCCAAAATCTAGCAGCGAATCGAGAGAAGTTTCAAATCCCCGGCATGAAAATTCGAACGGCGGTCATTCTCGCCGCTGGGATGGGAGCGCGTCTAAAGTTCTGGAATAAGCTGATGCCCAAGGGCTGCCTGTGCCTTGGAGAAAAGTCGATTGTCGAGGAGTCTGTTCTGCGGTTGCTAGCGGTAGGTATCGAGCGAATAGTGATTGTCACCGGACACTTGGCCGAACAGTTTGAGCCCTTAAAGGACCGGTATCCTCAGATGATTCAATTGGTCCATAACCCGTATTTTGCCGATTCGGGCAGCATGTATTCGCTTTACTGCGCTCGTCATGTTATTGACGAAGACTTCTTGCTGCTGGAGTCCGATCTGGTCTATGAACGCCAGGCACTCATTGCATGCTTAGAAAGTCCCCACAACAACGTCTTATTGTTGGCAGGTTTGTCAAAATCAAGCGATGAGGTCTTCGTCGAAGTGAAAAATGGCCGTCTTGTCGCGATGTCCAAAAATCGAAGTCAGCTGGGACCTGAGATATTTGGCGAATTGGTTGGTATCAGCAAGATTTCTCAATTGCTGTTCTCGGTGATGATCGAAAAGGCCAAACAGCGATTCCGCATAACACGCCACGTGGATTACGAAACCGATAGTCTGGTGGTTGCGGCGCAGGAAATATCTATAGCGTGCCCCGTGGTTGAAGGGCTCATGTGGTGTGAAATTGACGACGCAGCGCATCTCACCCGTGCAAGAAACGAAATTTATCCAGTCGTACAGGCTGAGGATGCGAGGGAACAGGTGTACGATCGTCAGCAACTTCTCAGTAAGTTCAAGACAATTGGATTTTTCGATGAACGGGAACTTATCTGTCGCCACATTCGAGATTTTTTTGCAACCGTGAAAGAACATCAGATTCGTGCCTGCATTATGTTCGGCACACTTCTAGGTAAGCTGCGCCACAGCGACTTTATTCCTTGGGATGACGATGTCGACATTATTGTCTTTGAATTCGATGCTTTTCTGGAGCACTGCAAACCAGAACTTGAACGCCAGGGGTACACCGTTAAGCTTGACATCCGAGATGGCAAAAGAATGGGTTGCCGAATTTTTCGTGATGATAGTGCAAGGATCCCTGGCAAACCTCACTTGCGATTCCCCTGGATTGGAATCTGGGAACATGAAGCTGGGGAGGATGGACTGATTGTGCTGCCACCCGAAAAGATTTGCTACCGACTGGAAGATTTTCTACCCCTGGAACAAACAGACTTCTTGGGCATCCTTGTCGGAATTCCGCACAATCCGGTGGTCATCTTGAACACCTATTTCGGTGCCGAGGACTGGATGAAAGTTTGCCAACTGCCTTACCGGGACCATCGAAATGGTGGTGAGCTTACGGGCTTTCCCGACGATAAGTTTAACCTGCAGACGGTGCTGAACTACCTGGCCTTGGAGCAAGTTCCTGCACGCAGTGATGTGGCAAAGTGCGATGGAGAATGATGCCGATCGTTGGAATTACCCGGCGCTCGCCGAGCCTGAGTCGGACGGCATCTTCCTACTGTCGATCCGCTCAGATAAATTTCGCTCGTCCTGGCAGATGGGGTATCCTAAGCGTCGACTCGAACGGCTGTTTTGTCTCTTCTGTGCGGGAATTACTCTCCGTCTCAGAGTTCTTACCACGACAATTGAGAATGCCATGCAAAATATGACACCAGCCGTTTCTAATATCGAACTAAGAGATGCCATCTCAATTTTCCAACGCACCGGTCTGTCACAATCACTTTGAGATAAGCATTCCACCTATCACATTAAGGATGATATTAGCAACTGAAAAATACCCGTGATTAATAACAGAAAGCCTGAAATACCTAAGATTATATAAGGTCTGGCTAGATGGCTCAGGCGGAAGTATTCAAGCACGGTTTTCCTATATAGGTGCGCGAGTATTAACCCAATTGTTACCAAACTTACGAGCAACCCTGGAGATTCCAATAGAGGGCTATTCGTCATGCCTGCTTGCTGTTCGATGTTCCGATAGACTCCATTTTCACGACATAGGCTTTGGTGTTTACAAAGCCATCAACAGACATATTGAATGCCTTCAATACCTCATCACTCCGACTCTTCGGGCCTTGTACTCGGACCGCAATCGCCTCATCCTTCAAGGGAAACTGGATTACATAGCCGATAACATCTATACCAGGATCAAGCGTGGCCTCTTGCCTTATTACTTGCAATTCGGTTTTTTGCCACCGTCTTGATTCAAGAGAGCGTTTAATCCCATCTTGCTTAGGAATTATTGTTAGGTCTACCCGCTGGTTTGAGTCAACAATTTGACCCAATCGCAGAATGCAAATGGCGACTAGCACCTTATTTGTCTGAACATCCTCAGCAAACAAAGCCACAGTCATTGACGTACCATCTTTTAGAACCGCGGGATTCTCGTCCGTTTGCTCAAGGAATCCATCAGGCACGGAGTAGCGAAACCCAAATTGTTCAGAAACAAAAACCTCGGCACCAGCGATACTTATTGGAAGTAGGCTTAACGCGGCAAATGTCAGCAATATGAATTTGGAATTACTTCTTGGAACCATGTGTGTTCTCTGGTAGTCATCGGTTATTTTAAGTCAATGTGAGCCGATACAGCAGAAGTATAGCAGAACCATTGGCAGCCCCAAAGCAGGTCGCTTGGCCCTGGTCCCCAGGAAAATTGTCTTGAATTTCCCACGCAACTTGATTTTTTTGATTGACCATGGAATCGCAGAGTGAATAGGCCTACGATGGAGGAAACTGGGGGGAATCCTCGCGAGGTCCGCACGGAGCTCGCTATGTTTACCTTAGATTGATTGCATGAAAGTGTGCCTGGAATGCCCCGAACCAACCTTCGATCACGATGCGAACAAACGTCCGTTCGGCATCCACTCAGTCCGACAACACACAGACATTCCACCTCCTCTACGCCAAGCTCACGCGCGGAAGATTTGGCGAGACGACCCATGGGGTTATGTGTACGACTTTCACTCCGCGCCGGGTGCATCGGCGTTCTCCTGGGGCTGACCGTGGCTCCGGTTTGGGCCATGGCAGCGGAACCGGACGTGGCAGATGGCCAGGCTCCGAAGCTATTCCAGAACTTCTGCTTCGATTGCCATGGCGACGGGGCCAGCGAAGGAGGACTCGATCTGGAGTCGATCCTGACCCAACCGGCCGCGGCACGGCATCACTCGCAATGGCTGGCGGTCTGGAAGAACCTGCGGGCCCAGACCATGCCGCCGGCCGATGCGGAACTCCCCGAACCTTCGGACCGCGCCGCCGCCGTCACCTGGATCGAACGTCACGTGTTTCAACTCGATCCGGCCCATCCCGATCCGGGCAACGTCACGATGCGCCGATTGAACCGGTACGAGTATGAAAACACCATCTTCGATCTGCTGGGAATTCGTTTTCATGCCAACGAGGCTTTCCCGGCGGACGACACCGGCTACGGGTTCGACACGATCGGTGCCGCCCTGAGCATCTCGCCCGTGTTGACCGAAAAATATTTGCAGGCGGCCGAGCAGATCGTCGAACAGTTGCTGGCCGATCGAGATAGCGACGCATTTCGCCGAATCTTTTTCGAAGGCAGCCCATCTGACGACGCCACCGGAAACGATGCCACCCAAAGGACGGCCCATGCACGCCGGGTTCTGGAGCGTTTTGCCAGTCGTGCGTTCCGCCGGCCGGTGGATCCGCCGACACTGGACCGGTTGGTCGAGCTGCAGCGAGAGTGCCTGTCACAATCCGAAGACGACATGAAAGATCCTCGGTGGGTGAATTCCATGGACCAGGCCTTAACTGCCATTCTGGTCTCGCCACGGTTTCTGTTTCGAGCCGAACTTCAGCCCGATCCGGACGATCGAGCTCACATCGTCGATCTGGACGGCTATGCCCTGGCGTCACGATTGTCGTACTTTCTTTGGAGTTCGTTACCGGACGAACGATTATGGAAGCTGGCTGGAGCAGGCCGGTTGCGAGCCCAATTGGACGCGGAAGTCGAGCGGATGCTGAGCGATCCCAAGTCAGACCGATTCATCAAAGCCTTCGTGGGCCAATGGCTGCAGACTCGAGACGTGACGGGGCTCCATATCGATGCCCGGCGGGTTCTAGGCCTGCGATCGCTCGAGCAGGCGCAGCGAATCTTCAACCCGCGCGTGCGTCGGGCCATGCAGCAGGAAACCGAACTCTTGTTCGCCGCCGTGCTGCGTAAGAATCGTCCGGCCACCGAGCTGCTGACGGCCGACTACACTTTTTTGAACCAGCCGCTGGCAAACTTCTATGGTATTCCGGACGTGCGTGGAAAAACCATGCGCCGCGTGCAGCTCGACCCCGCACGCGATCATCGGCGTGGCATCCTGACCCATGGCAGCGTGCTGGTCATCACCTCGAATCCCACCCGGACGTCGCCGGTCAAACGGGGCCTGTTCATCCTGGAAAATTTGCTGGCAACACCTCCGCCTCCGCCTCCGCCGGGCGTGCCCCCCTTGGCGGCTGCCGCCAAGGGGCAGAAGGGGCATCTTTCAAATCGTGAAATCCTGGCACTCCACCGTGAAAACCCGCTCTGTGCATCGTGCCACGACCGCATGGATCCTTTGGGCCTGGCGTTGGAAAATTACAACGCCATTGGCCGCTGGCGTACGGAGGAAAAGGGCCAGCCGATCGATTCATCGGGCGAATTGCTCACCGGCGAAAAATTCAGCAGCGTGCTGGAACTGGCCCAAATCCTGGCCGAACAGCGGAAGACCGATTTTTGTCGCTGCCTGGCCGAAAAGATGTTAACCTATGCCTTGGGCCGAGGCGTCGAGTACTACGATGCTCCCGCGGTCGAGGCCATCCTCAAGCGGATGGACCAACGCGAGGGACAACTGAAGCAGTTGGTGCTGGGAATCGTTCACTCGGCCCCGTTCCAGAAACGGCGTGGGGGCGACTAACTCAAAGTTCATCGACATGAAACAACCGACACCCCGACGACAATTTTTACGCGCACTGGGAATCGGCGTCGTCTTGCCCTGGTTCGAGTCGTGGCCGCCCAGACCCGCCCGCGCTGCCAGCAAGATCGAACCGGGAACCACCGCTGCCGGTGCCCCGCTACGGACAGCTTACCTCTACATTCCCAACGGCGTCATCGTGCCACGCTGGACGCCAAACGGTACGGGCACCGACTATCAGCTCAACGATACGATGGATCCCCTCGCCGACTTCAAGGAAGACTTTCTAGTTTTGTCGGGATTCGAGCACAAGAACGGCCGGGCGGGAAAAGACGGCGCCGGCGATCACGCCCGCGCAGGCGCCACCATCTTGACCGGCGTCCGGCCCAAAAAGACCGGCGGCAGCGATATCCGGCTGGGCATCTCGATCGATCAACGGGCGGCCCAAGCAATCGGCCACCTGACCCGCTTCCCATCACTCGAACTCTCCTGTGATGGGGCACGCAAATCGGGCTCCTGCGATTCCGGCTATTCGTGCGCCTACCAGTTCAACCTGTCGTGGCGCAGCGCCACCGCCCCGTTGGCTCCCGAGGCCAATCCGAGGCTTGTTTTTGAACGCCTCTTTGGCCAAGGCAACCGGTCCGAACGCAAGGAGAATCGGCACCGGAGGCAGCAACAAAAACGTTCCTTGCTCGATTTCGTCCTGGCCGACGCCCGCCAACTGAAAAAACAGTTGGGCCGCCGGGACCGGCAAAAGCTGGATGAATATCTTTACGGGATCCGGCAGGTGGAACAGCAAATCGACCGGTCAGAGCATTTTGGCGAAATCCCCGATCCGAGCGACTTTCTGGGCAGCGGAGCACGGCCGGACGGGATTCCCAACACCTATCAGAAACACGTGCGGTTGATGTTCGACATGCTCGTGCTGGCGTTTCAAACCGATTTGACCCGGATCGCCACCTTCCTGCTGGCTCATGATGGGAGCAATCGCAACTTCCCAGACATCGGTGTTTCCGAGGGGCACCACACCCTCTCGCACCATCAAAACGATACCGGCAAGATTGAGAAGCTGGCGAAGATCGACCGTTTTTACGCTGAGCAATTCGCTTACTTCCTGGGCCGCATGAAGCAGTGCAAAGACATCGAGGACCGCCCCCTGCTGGAAAACTCGATGATCGTCTACACCAGCGGCCTGTCAGATGGGAATCGCCACCGCCACGACAACCTGCCGGTGATCCTGGCGGGCCAGGGTGGAGGGCTGCTGACTCCCGGGCGTCACTTGCAACTCCCCCAAGCGACACCGATGACGAACCTCTACCTCACGCTGCTCGACAAGCTAGGCATCGCCGCCGACTCGTTCGGCGATTCGACCGGCCGCCTCGATTCGCTGTAGCGGCTCCAGTGCCGTGGCATCGCTTGGTTTTCAGGTGCGGTTACTCAGCGGGATGCATAGGAGTCCCGACAGAGCCAACGCCACCGCAGTGAGAGCAAAAGTTGCATGAATGCCAAAATGGGTTACTCCATATTCCGCACAGCGTGGGCCGATCATTGCAACCGACCAGGCTCCACCCATCATCAATCCGGAAGCCAAATTTGTCTGCCGTGGCATCAGGTATTGTGCCAGGGCGATGGTTACCGGAATCATGGACGCGAAACCGATTCCAGCGGCCATGGCCAGGCCATAGCCAATTTGGACAGGAGCCAGAGGGAGCAGCCAAAGGATTGGGGAAAAACAGAGAGGCACAAATACCAGCGGCCACTTTTCCCGGCCAGGCCGCACGTAAATGCCGGCTAAAAGTCCACCCAGCGCCATACCCATGAGTGTCGCTCCTTGAAAGTTGCCTACCATGGGAGCAGCCCCATTGGCCACCTGCTCCTTGCTCCAACTCGGAAACGCAGCCACGACATAGACTTCAGCCAAACGTACGTACAGGTAGACCAAGGCCGTGTTGACGCAAAACCGTACCGACGCGGCAATATACAACACCAGCACCATGAACCAATCGACGCGAGGTCGTGATGCGCATTCAATTTTGGCGGCCGATGCATGGGGCCGAGCAAGCTCACCCAGGTGGCGGAGCAAGTAGAATACCAGCAACAGCATAGGGACCATCGACAAAGGCAACCATTGAAATCCATGCGCTGTTGCCAATACCCGAGGCCATAAATATGCTCCCACCACCCCGCCAACCATACCGGAGACAAAAAACAAACTTACCGCGGAAGTTCGTCTATGTTGGCGAAGTTCACCAATGGTCGCCGCGCCAAACGGGTGAAACATGCCCACACCGATCATCCCCACCGTGTAGGTAATGGTCAGCGTGACTACCTCTTCGGCCAGACCCAATGAGCCGATGCCCATGGCGCCCAACACCACGCCAACGACACCCAAAAAACGGGTAGAAAATCGGTCGCTTAAGGCAGCGCAGATGGGTTGGGCCAAACCTGAACAGAGCGCGCCCCATCCTATCAGCCAGGCGGATTGCTGCGGCGACATCGACAACCGCACTTCCAACAAACCCAAAGTTGAAGGCAATAAGGCCGACATTGCGTCTACCGCCATATGACAAATCAAAATTGCCAGAAATAAAGTCGCAATTCGATGTCCAGACCGATCGGCACCAGGGTCCCGCTCAAGTGGTGCTCCCATCTTACCCACAGCCACCACCTTCTTTGCGGACGACCGTCTTCAGTTTGATCTTCGCGGCAAATTTCCGCTCCGCCAGATCTTTGGGCAGCTTCCGGGGATCGGGACGGGCGAAGGCGAACCGCGATCCGAGCGCCTCGCTCAGGGGATACCGCAGCGTGCCGTTACCAGTGGCCGGCTGATTGGAGTTCGGCGCACCGGCCTGGTTGTCGGCATAGACGTCCAGCCAGCGATTGATGCCGCCGGCCAGGACATAGGCGTTGACGTTTTCGCGGACGGCCACGCACTTCCAGGCTTCCGTGGCCAACGCCTCGTCGTTGGACATAACCACGACAATGGCCCCGGCGGGGATTCCTTTGACCCAGTTCTGCTTGAGTTCTTCCAGGTTCACGTGGCGGGCGTCACGGAGATGGAACCGGTTGTAGTCGGCCTCTTCCCGCACGTCGAACAGGACGCGTTGCACTTGCTTGTTGTGCAGCAATCCCAACAGTTCGGCCGGATCGATAAAAATCTCGCGGCTTTCGATTCGCGCCTGCTGATCCGTCTGCTGCCATGCCATCATCCGCTCCGCGGAAGG
>JAJRWS010000215.1 GCA_024276705.1 Planctomycetota bacterium
ATGATGACCGACCTTACCTATGACTTGGATTCGAGTACGAGTACCGCTGGGCTGAGTACGAGTACGATATTTATTCTCTAGCCCCTTTTAGGGGCTTTCCTCAAGCCACCGGCTCTGCCGGTGGTCGCTGACTCCGGCCGATGAGGAGAAGATCGACAGCAAACAAATCTTTTCGGTCCGCTGGAAATCGCCAAGGGTCGTCCCAGCTCCTCGGAAACCTAACCATCCGAAAAGTTTGGCTTGCCGCAATATATAAGCGGAGGGCAAGGGACTCGAACCCTCAACCGTTTGCACGGCACCTGATTTCGAGTCAGGCTGCTAGCCAATTCGCGTACCCTCCGGACTCCTTCTAATATAACTCCTTCGCGCCACTCGGGCAATCACCGTTCCATCCTCAGGAACACCGAGAACTCAGGGCCCTAGGCTCTTGCCACTTGCCTCATAGGTAAACTTTCACCAGCTGCCAGGATCCGTGATATCCGAGCAATAGTCTTGCCAGAATAGGGATAACTCGATTGCTCACCCTGTTCCGCAAGGCTCATGAGGTTACAAACGTCGCAGACCGACCCTGCAGGCGACAGTTGTACGGACCCCTCTCGGAACGAGAGATTTGAGGATTCCACGAGCTATTCCAGGTGTGACTGAAGCCAGTAAATTTTTGTCCAAGATTGTGCAGACCGCCGATACGGAAAATATCCTGAAGCACCCCCACCCATTCAAGCAAAAGCCGAGGCAGTGTATGACAAGTGAGAAAATGATTCGCATCGTCTCGCGAGGAAAAAACGGAGAACTGCGCACTCGAGATTATCAACACCATGACAGAGTGCTTAAAATGCATACCCAGATTGGCATCGATGACTGCAGTACCGACTTGAGTTTGCGAGGCATGCCCGTGTTTCGTGGATTGATAGGCCCGATGCCTGAAGGCAAGGGCATCGTCCGTTATGAAACTCCCGAGGTCTTTGAGAATTTAACCAAACAATGGGGGGCCACAACCGTCAAGCGTCGATCGCGCCGGCGGGCCCCCACTTAGATCGGAGCGGTGCATCCGTCTTAGGAATGTGCCTGGAGCGAGCCTCTTGGCACATAAGAATTGATGGCGAAGCGTCTGAAGGTGTTTCAGCCCATTTATCAACCAGTCCATTCATTAACTGGGGAGTTGGATATCGTCTGATATCCAACTCCCCGGTTCTACTTTCCGGACATCGATAGCGATTCTGACCCTGACCGGTCATCTGCCAGCCTTTGCCCTGCCGGGATGAGGTGTTTCTGGTTGATCGTTGAAGATTTCACCATTCTTGGAACTACTGTATTTCCCCTTGGAAGGTAAAATGCTAGCATCCAGAACAGGCTTGGATGGAGGGTTACTGGCAATGTTCGGCCAGTGGCCCTAAAATAGTGTACGCTCGGTGGGTGACGGGCATAAAGACACGTTGCCTTCTTGCCCGGAACCCTGGACATGTTCGCGTGATTGATGAAGCCCTGTTAAAAATACTCCGTTGCCCCAAGGATTTATCACCCCTCACCTTGGCCAATTCTCAAACATTGGAACAAGTGAATCGGGCGATCGAGGGCGGACAGATTGTCAATCTGGATGGTGCTCGCATGCAGCAACGTTTGGAAAGTGCGTTGATTAATCATTCGGGTGAGTTGCTCTATCCAATCATCCAGCAGATCCCAGCGCTGTTGCCCGGAGAGGCCATTGCACTCAGTCAGTTGGGCGATGCGAATCGGCAGTTGGGCGATACGAATCGAGAGAATCCGGATGCCTGAAAAAAATATTTTCAAGAAGATCATCGACAAGGAAATCCCTGCGGATATTTTGTATGAGGATGAACAGTGCCTGGCGTTTCGTGATGTCGCACCGCAAGCGCCTATTCACGTACTGGTCATCCCGAAAAAAGAGATCGCTTCGATGGATGCGATCGACCATGAAGACGCGGAGTTGATGGCCCATCTCTGGCTGGTGATACGTGACCTGGCTCGTCAACTGGAATTGGACCAGGGCTACCGAGTTGTGGTCAATTGTGGAGAGCAAGGGGGCCAGACGGTCGACCATCTGCATTTCCACCTGCTTGGTGGTCGCATGCTCGACTGGCCACCCGGGTAAGGAATACTTCAAGAATACCCTCCTGCGTTGGAATCGCCATGGAGAAGCACGCCATGCAGATGTTTGAAGTGTGATCGATGATTGCTGAACTACCTTAGGATCCAGACTTCAGATCATCAATCAACCGTCTCATACCACTCATTTTCTTCCCGTCGCCGCTTACCGTGGGCACTCGCCTCATCGCGTCAGCGTCCCTACGGCAAATCTTTTCGGCCAGTTGCCTACCCGCTGATCGCAGCCCCTACCCATGGGGATCCTGGCGATCCGAAAAGTTTGGCTTGCCGCATGGTGCTCAGCGTGGCAGGCAGCCCCATCGCGTCAGCGTCCTTCCAGGCAAACAAATCTTTTCGGTCCGCCGCCAACCGCAAAGGGTAGCCCTACCTCACCGGGCACCAGCGCATCCGAAAAGTTTGGCTTGCCGCTGAATACAAGCGGAGGGCATGGGACTCGAACCCACAACCGGTTTCCCGGCACCTCATTTCCAGTGAGGCCGCTAGCCATTCGCTTACCCTCCAAAGTATGACACGGAGACTATCATACCAGCTTTTTCTTCCTGCTCAACTCCCCGTCTGAGATGCACTTTGAGCCATCGCCAACGCTCCATGGAGAACGACTTCTTCGCCCAGCTCGGCTGCCACAATCGACAATTGCCCACGGAGTGGCTCGATGACATAATAGTCGACCTGCTGTCGCAATGGACTCAGAAACAGGTCTTCCCCCAGTTGGGCGATGCCGCCACCCACCACGATGATATTGGGTGCCATTAAGGTTGCAACTTGTCCAATCGCCCAGCCGTAAGTCCTCAGTGCCTGGGCAAAGACTGCATGCGCCAGTCGATTGCCGTCCATCCAGGCTTCGGCCAGTCGTTTGCCAGTCAACCGGGAAGGATCGCCCTTGCA
>JAJRWS010000216.1 GCA_024276705.1 Planctomycetota bacterium
AACTGAAGCCCAGTTGGTGGACGAAAGCGGAGCTGATGCCGCATCTGGAATCGACCACGGTCTTAACGGCACCGTGAGCATTCGCTTCGATATTCAGGAAAAGCGAGAAAAACTAGACAAATCGGCCCAGCCCGCGCATCCTTATGGGTAGATGACTCCCCCTAGCCCATTTTCCGACTTGGTCCGACTGGCCACGACTCGGCTGGCCGAAAGCGGTGTGGCCGCGTTGGCTGGACTGTACGATCTGGTTTCCCGGCGGCTGGTCCGCTATGCCGTCACGATCACCAGCAACCAGCACGACGCGGAGGATGCGGTAAGTGCCGCCCTGGTCCGTATCGCCGACCAACCACTGCTCCTTTCCCAGACCCGAAGGCCATGGCCCTACTTGTTGCGGATGGTACGTAATGAGTCGCTGCTGATTGCCCGCGGACGCCGGCGGTGGTCGATGGTCGCTGACCTTTCGGACCTGCGGACCCGTTGCCGCGTCGACGAACTGGAACAGGAAGAGACCTACCGGGCGGTCTGGATGGCCCTGCGAAGACTACCCGCCGCCCAGGCCGAAGTGGTCGTACTGAAAATCTGGGAAGATCTGACTTTTACCCAAATCGCGGAAATCCTCGAAGTCCCGCCCAATACGGCGGCCAGCCGTTACCGATACGCCATGCAAAAACTTTCTCAGGTCCTCAAGCCGCAATGCGAGGAGGTGCCTGATGCGTGATTCCAATTTCCCCGATTCCGATTTTCATGACTCGTATTGGCGGGATGACTCCAACGCTAACAACCCTGAAGCCAGCTCCGATGCTGCGTTGGAATCGCTCATCCGGGCGGCCGGAGACTACGTCCACCCCACCGGCGACCTGCGGCCGCGAACCCTGGAAGCAGCCCGGCTCCGCTGCCGGCAACAACGACGTGCCAGCGGCATGGCGTTCGCGGCAATATTGCTGGTTCTGATGCTCCCCTCGGGCATGCAGCGGCCGGCCCACTTCAATCGGATCAACCCCTTTTCGGAAACCGCAAACGTCGGCTCACTACGATGGCAGGCGGGCCAATGGCAAGCGGACCGAAGCAAAGTAACCTCGGCAGGGCAAGTGACAGACGGGAATGTCAACTGGGCCCTGGTCGAAGGTTTCACCCAGTTACGCCGCCACCAGGCCGAGCTTTTGCACGGGGCACGGGCCACTCGGTAATACGGGCCACTCGGTAGTGCGGGCGAGGCGGTTGCGTTGGAAACGAGGGCGGACACAGCCGCCCGTGGGGTAGAAGTTGCGTTGCAGAAAGGTAAGCGTTCACGGAAAAAGGACGTAATTTCCCGTTCTTAATCTTAATCCCCATGCTGTGATTCCATCCCAGGGAACCCTTTCATTGAAGCACCTGTTCACGGGTCGGGAACCTATAAAACAAGTGGATTTTGAAACATGGCGTTGGCTGCAAGATGACAAAACGTATCCGCAACACAATCAGTCAGGAATTTGTACCCGGACAGCATTGGCAATCTTCGAGAAAACTCGTATTGACTGTTCACGATACTTTTCCGTTATGGGAAACCCGTGAACAGCCAATAGGACAAACGGGTTTTTGAGACCGTATTGGATTAAGAGTAATCGACCAAGGCTAGAAGCCTTGTCTTTGGCTTGCCCCGCAAAGCGGGGCGTGGGAACGGTTGAAACGTTTGTTTTTGGCTTCATTGCGTTTTGGTTTGGATTTCGTACTCGTACTCAGCAGAGCCCACATCGTACCAGACAATCATTAAGCCCGGAGGGCTGATACAACCCTAGCCGGTGCCGTGAGGCACCGGATTTGGTGGCTCCCTTGGCATTAGGCCCGGAGGGCCGACACAAGTGCGACAACGACCGATGTGTATGGTTCCCTTCCCAAGAAGAAACGCATCCTATTCAACGGCCATTCTTTGAGGCTAACAAGAAGAAAGGGCCCGCGGATAACGCAGATGCGAGTAGAATGACCATTCGAGGTTCCTTATGCTCGCCGATCAATGCAAATGCGACAGTTATTGATTCGCCGGTCCTAAGATTAAGAGTAAGAAAAGCCTAACACGGCCTCCGGCCGTGAACGGCTACGCAGAAAGGGGGCGATGCTTTGGTCGCAAAGAAACGACGCGCATCGCAGATAGGACAAGCGACGCCTGGCGGAAGAGGTTCGAATCCCCTGGGCTCAAACAACCGAGAATTGCCAAGAGGCCTTTCGGTCAGGATGGATAAAAAAATGGATGACAAAAAGATGATGTGTCCATCGAGCCCATCTCATTCAGTGGGTTGGTTTGAAAAACCCATCAATGCGCAAAGCTTACAGAACTTGATCGTCCACAACCGGATCCATCTTTTTGTCATCAATCTTTTTGTCATTGTTCTCAGCGCAGCGGTGCTCGTAATCGTAATCGATGCCGCACGAACGCTGGCCATTCGGAAACGCGGGTGGCACCGACACTTGTCCGTCAAACACCCCCGACAGCCACCAAGACGTTGGCGGACATGTGTTGGAGTGGGCAGCACGGGAGGAAATCAGGGTTCACGCAAAATGCCTGCTGTGCTCCGCGCACCGACAATCGTTCGAAAACGCCTGGAACAGATGGCAACGCACTCTCCGAACGACTGTCGGTGCCACCCGCGGTACTGGAATCATGGTCGGCCAACAATGACCGCATTGTTCACCGCAGTCGATTCTGGCGATTGCATCTATAATTCACACTCGCGGCGGGTACTTGGAAAGGGTAAAATGGAGTATCCGTACTTCCAAATTTCCACCCATACCTACGTGGCCCAGGGCGATAAGCCGCCTGGCCCCGACATTATTAACCGCTAGCACGCCCGCCAGGTCGGCTTCATCGACCACTGCTTGGAACTACTGCGTATTCTCACTCACCTCGAACCGGCTTCCCATTCTGATGGCCGAATCCACGAATCGAAACGCCGCCAGTGCCGATGGGCCCTCTCTTAAAGGGCCCCGTATCGAAGGACCCTGTATCGATGGGCCAACCAACACGGAGTATTTTTCCCCAGCTTATCTGGAGAGACGACGTCGGGCGTTGGAGCAGGTTGCATGTCCGGAGGGCGCCTGCGAATCGACTCCCAAGGGCCCGTCCGGACACGCCTATGCGATTCGCAAGAGCACCTGGCTCACTAGCGAATTCCGGCATACACATCGAAAGGGAGCCATGAATATCACGCCTCAGGAGGTGATCGATGTCTTGCAAGCTGCAGGGGTTAAAAACTGGGTTCTAATGGGACTGCATGGATATGTTGGCTACATGCCCGAACCGAGGGCGACTCAGGATGTCGATGTCTTAGTGCCGACCAGTCAGAGGCAACTGGCCCAAAAAGCGATAGCCGCAAAATGGCCGCTCCTGGCAGTTCAAGAGCTGTCCCAGGTCATCCGGTTCAAAGACCCAGCCGATTTGGATTCCGAGGGAAATCCGAAGCCGGTTGTCGACCTGATGCTCCCGTGGTCGCCCCTTCATGAGATGATTTTGAAAGAACATGTTGTCCTTGATGAAAAAACGGGACATCGACTGCCAACCGTCGAGGCGGCACTCATCTCGAAATACGCCGCGATGCTTTCCCCTTATCGTGCCCGTGAAAAGAAGGAATACGACGCAGGCGATTTCCGCCGCCTCGCTCGAGCCAATCACGAGCAGCTCGACTACGACGCTCTGGGCCGCCTCGCGGCTCTGGTCTGGGAGAACGGGGCCGAAGAAATCGGCCGCTTTGTCGAAATTGCACTCTCCGACGAAGCGTTTCGGATTTAAGTCGTCCAAGAATGGCCGATGAAGCCGACCTGGCGGGCGGGCTCGCAGTTAGAAGGGGTGTCCAGGCGGCTTATCACTCGACTTCAGGTCCCAGCCAAGCGGCAAATTGGAGAAAAAGAACACTCATCGACGCTAATCTTCACTGATCCAAATTAGCGAAGATTAGCGTCGATTAGTGTTCCAATACCTCAGGATGGCTCGTGCTCGGGAAACATGCCATGTGGATCAGGCGTGATCGGCCGCCGTTCGTTTTCATTTTTCGTCGCCTTTCCCGTTCGGAGGGCAATGGCGAAAAAGGGTCCCTTTGTTTTCCATCCGCTGATTGGACTCCTTGGATTTCCGAAAGTTCGGGCTCCCTACCAAAGCGCGAAATTCGATCCCAATAGCGACCCCTATCCCGATAGCGATCCTGGTGAAATAGGTTCAGGAGACTTTATCGACATGGGAGCACATGGCATAGGATCATCTGCGTCAATCTGCGTTATCTGCGGACATTATGCCTAGGAACCCATGGGAGGTAGCATGACGGTATCGTTCCCTTCACAAGAAGAAACGTATTCTACCCACGGCGTTTGCTTTGAGGCCAAGAAGAAAGAAGCCCGCAGATAACGCAGATGACGCAGATGTAAGAGCAGAATGACCCGAGGAGTGACCCTGGGTGCTCGTTTTAGTCGTACCCACAACGAATTTCGGTCACCCCTAAATTCGGCGAAGAACCAATTCGTTAGACAAATTCGCTCGGCGCGCGCATCTCCTCTAGTAGCGACCTAAGGGACGGGTCATCAAGAACTTCGGCATTTCCATGCAAAGTCGCGGAACCCTTCATCCTGGTGAGGAAGAGAATGAGTGATGTGAGATGTGGGAATCGATGATCTGAAGGATAGCTCCTTTTGCAGTTCATCGATCATCGATCACACTTCAAACATCCGTATGGCGTGCTTCTCCATGGTTATCCCAAAGTAGGAAGTTATTTTTGAAGCATCCCTAAGAGTCCGAAACCGAAAATCGCACCAGACCCCGCCACACTCTAATCTCAAACCTTTTCACCCTCTTACGTCCACACTGAACACGCGACTCTATTCCCCCCCACAACCCGAGGCTAGCGCCTACGGCTCCACCCTCCTGAACTTAACTCTCATTCTACCATGGACCCCATTACGCTCGATCGCATCCTGGCACTGAACGACGAGCTGTCCGCATTGGCGGCCGCCGGCGTGCCGGTCGATTTGGGGCAAACAATACCTTCAAGGTCTGTCGGCGAGGTACTCGAGGAGGCGGGCGCCAGTATCGCCTTGCGTCAGGGCCGCGGGATGACGCTCGAACAGGCCGTGGCGGACAACCCGGACCTGCCTGCCGGATACCGCAGCGCCCTGGCGGCCAGCTTGAAAAGTTCCCGCCTGACCACCGCCCTGGAAACCTTGTGCCGGCCGGCGGTTGCCTTAGCCGAAGTTCGCCACACGCTGGGCCGCGCCCTGATGGGGCCGCTGGTGGTGGTAACATTCGCCTATTTCGGCTTCCTATTCCTCTGTCTGTTTGTGATTCCAACCTTTACGGACCAGTACCGCCAACTCGGTACCGAACCGAGCTCAAGCGTGCGGATGCTGGTCGCCATGCGGCAGTGGTTGCCTTACTGGGCTCCGCTCGTACCACTCCTGCTGCTGGCCGCTGTCGTGCGCTGGCGACGCGGGGCTCGAACCGACCGGCCCGCCCGCTGGCTACCAAGCTTCAAACGGTACAAAACGGCCGTGCGCGATGCCCAACTGGCCGACAACCTGGCCCGGCTCGTGCAACAAAATGTGCCGCTCGCCGAAGCCTTGCGCTGGTCCAGCCACATGACCGGACAACCCACCATGATCGAGGCGGCCGAGCGGCTCGCGGTGGCCATCGAAAGGGGAGAAACCGTCACGCCCGACCACCCCGATCTGGCCGGCCTGCCACCGGTACTCCGCTGGGCCCTGGTTGCGGGTCAAGATTCCCTTGCCCGCGCCAATGCCACCAAAGATGGCCCGGACCAGGCCATCGCCAACACCCAAACGTCCGAGCACTGGCCGCTGGTCAATAACTTGAAATTCGCCGCCCAAACCTACCACCAGCAGATCCGCCGCCGAGGGAAATTCTGGCGTGTGGCCGCGCCGGCGGACGGCATCCTGCTGCTTGCCGGCCCGGTAACGCTTGCCTACGCACTCTGCCTGTTCGAGCCGCTGGTGCAACTATGGCGGGATCTGGCCCGATGATCAACATCGATATGATTGCCATGAATGGACCGACAGCATGAACGAAACCGATGCCCGGGTAGTCCATGACCGCATCGCCGCCAGTCTCGCCCGGCGGCGGCAGCTCGCACCGGCCCTGGCTGCGTTTGCCCAGGAGTTGCCTCCCAACCGCTCCCGGCGCGCTCTGCGGCAACTGACCGAGCAACTGCGAACAGGCGCGACGGTCGACGAAATTTTTGACTCGACCCTGCGCAATCCGACCTGGCTGCCACTGCTGATGGCCGCCGGCAAACCGCCGGGTGAAGACCCACCCGCCGGCAGCCAAGAGGAACAGGGAGACTCCAGGGAAGATAGTTTTCTTCCACCTCTGCTCGCCGAAACAGCTCGCAACCAGCGGATCCTCGGCCAGCAAGCACGGATCCTGGCCTACCCGCTTGTGGTCCTGATTCTGGCCTTGGGAATCCTCGTATTCCTCTGCCTTCTGGTCGTCCCCGGCTTCAAGGAAATTTTCGACGATTTCGCGCTGGAGCCGCCAGTCATAACAGTACAGCTTCTGAATCTATCTGACCTGATGCGGTTTCACGCCGGTGGTCTGCTGCTCTCGGCCCTGGTGATCTTGTCCCTGGCAACCCTCGCCTTGCGCCTGATCACGGGCCGAGGCCTGCTGGGGCACTGGCTCGGTTTTCTGACTGCCGGCAGTTCCCGCGACGTCACATCGGTGGCCCTCTTCACGCGCCGCCTGGCCGACTTGCTCGACGCGGACCTGGCTCTGCCCAGCGCCCTGCGCCTGGCCAGCGCCGGCTCTCGCCGCGGCACGTTACGGCGCGCCGCCCAGCGGCTGGCAACCTACGAGGAAAGACCGCCCACAGAACACTCAGGGAGCCCGCCA
>JAJRWS010000217.1 GCA_024276705.1 Planctomycetota bacterium
CCAAAATCTAGTGCATCGTGCGACGAAAATTGAAATTGCAAATCTTTTGATTGTTGTTGCAGTGGTGTGGTTCGGCAGTAAATGGGGACTGATTGGGGTATCTGTAGGTATCGCATTGCGATCGGTTGCCAGTGTAATAATGTTGCAGTGCTTGCTGAATCGTTCTCATGTGAAGCTAAGGCACAGATTCGTTGTGTATGCAATTGCGCCAGCCTTGGCGGCAAGTGCTGCTGGATTCATTGTTGGCGTAGGGATGCAAATGTTTGTCAACAGGTTTTTTCTGCCCACGAGCCTTATTCATTTTGTCATTGTTGCTATAACAGTTATGTGCGTATATGGTGTTTCTGTTGTGGTTGTCGCCATTGCATTGCCTAGGCACCCGGGGATGCACGCCAGTCTTGATTTTGGCAGAGAAATTCTCGATAGGTTTAGGGGTTACTGTTGCTCATCTTCTTTCGGTTCTTTCGTGTGTCGCAATAAGGGCGATATTCGCTAGGGTAAGGCGGCTTCCAAAATGCTTCCGTCATTACGTAGCCCATGAGAACAGGACAGATGGATAGCAAGACAGCAACTCCTATGCTTGCCAAGCGTTCTGAGTGCTGCGGGTGCTGGGCCTGCTTTAATGCTTGTCCACGAAAATGTATTGCAATGGTCCCTGACAAGGCAGGTTTCCTGTATCCGAGCATTGACATGGAGTGCTGTTCTGGCTGCAGTGCTTGCACCCGTGCTTGCCCCGTCGTGGTTGTGGGCGCCGAGAAGAAATACTCGCTCTTGCAGCGGGCAGAAGCGTACGCTGCGTGGAATCTGGACGAGGATGTCAGGATTAGAAGCTCATCTGGTGGAGTTTTCTCGCTGCTCGCAAGTTATGTTTTACGAGAAGGTGGGGTCGTTTTTGGCGCTAGAATGGCAAACGACCTGTCAGTTCTTCATGTGCCAGCCTGCAATGATTCCGAGTTGAATGCATTGAGGGGTTCTAAGTATTTGCAAAGTAATATTCTGACTTCGTACCAAGATGTTAAGAGCGAACTGGCCAAAGGTCGGCTTGTCCTTTTTAGTGGCACTCCATGTCAAGTGGCAGGCTTGAGGTGTTTTCTGGGGGAAGAGTTTGTAAACCTCTTGACATGTGATCTGGTTTGCCACGGTGTGCCATCCAAGGTGATGTTCAACGCGTATATTGATGTGCTGGAGCATCGCTACCGCGCACGGGTGCAGAGTGTGTTCTTCAGGGATAAGAGGGCAGGCTGGACTGATTACTTTGTTGTGGCGAAGTTCGATGAAGGTAAGGAGTATTCAGCCGTTTTTCGTGATGACTTCTTTATGCGAGCTTTTTTGTCTGATCTTTGTCTCCGGGAGTCATGTTATACGTGTGGTTTTAAGGCATGTGGAGATGTGACGCTAGGAGACTTTTGGGGGATTGATCGTCTCGCACCAGACATTTTTGACGACAGAGGCGTTTCGTTGCTTCTGGCTAACACGGAGAAAGGCGATGGGCTGTTGCGTAACATCAGGGGGAGGGTATTTATTAAGGAGGTGCCTCTGGAGATTGCGACTAAATATAATCCGTGCGTACTAACGCCAGTGACCCGGCCCGCGAGACGCGATGAGTTTATTGAAGATGTAGACCGTATGGCAATGCACCGCCTCCTGCGTAAGTACGGACTTCTAAGGAAGACGCGCCTTGAACAACTCGTTATCCGTGTAAGAAAAGAAGGTTATCTGGTGCTCGGGAAACTGAAAAGACATCTTGCTAATATTCTGGATGGTTAGCGCTGTTGCTGCCAACTGGATAGTCAGCTGGTCGGATGGCGTCCGGAGGTTTGCTGTGAATATATTGATAGTCGGGCACGACAGTTTTGAAAATAAGGGATGCGAGGCACTCGTAATTACCACTACTAAGCTCCTCGGTGATGCCTTCCAGGGCGCAAACTGTAAATGTTTTAGTTGGGATCCAGAATATGATGCCGAAAGATTTCAGCGCCAGAGCGATGCGGTGTGCGAGTTTATAAGACACGGATTTACAACTGGAGAATTTTCATTGCGCAATAAGCTATGGCTCTTTCTTCGTGGAAGGTTAAGCATCAAAACAGAAAGATTGTTGTGGGTGCCCAAGTATTTTTATGCTGCTCTTAGTTGGGCTGATATCGTGGTGGTGAGTGGGGGAGATATTCTTGCGGATTATGGCGCTGAGACGGTTCGCCATTACTTTTTTCCTGTTGCTGTGGCGCAAGCACTGAACAAGCCTGTATATATATTCGCGCAATCTATTTCGAGATATAACGACGATGCATTGAGACGTTTTTGTGTAAGATATCTGAACAAGGCAGCGCTCATCACAGTGAGGGAAGAGATTACATACAAATATGTTAGGGAACTAGGCATCGTGGCGCCCTGCTACCAGACTGCAGATCCTGCGTTTTTGTTGGATGTATGTTCGCAAGAAAGGATTGATGAGATAAGGAAAGCCGAGGGTATCGTGGACCGAGGCCGACCAACCATCGGCTTTTCCGTGAGCCGTACCGCGACCAAGTGGGGAGGCGGCGAACATGGTCGTTTCGTGAAGGAGGTCGGACGGGCGATCGATCAACTAGCAGAGCAGTACCCAGACGCTCGGTTCTTGGTGATACCTCACGTCACCTACAGGAATGATCCGGAGAATGACGACCGCGTGGTGGGAAGAGAAGTGAAGGCCGCTGCTGTGCATAGCGAGCGAATCGACGTAGTGAAAGGCGACTATACGTGCACGGAGACGAAGGGGTTGATTGGCGCGTGTGACGTGTTTGTTGGGGCGCGGACCCATGCGACGATTGCGTCCTCTTCGCAGTGCGTGCCAACTTTGGCGCTTGCATACAGCACCAAAGCTTACGGGATTATGGGGCAAGTGTTTGATCGCGAGTGTTGCGTACTCGACGTGCGAGAAGTGAATGCAGATCGGCTTGCGAACCTGGTGAGCTACTTGTTGGAAAATCGGAAAGAAATAGTGGATGCAATGCGGCCGAAAGTGGAGGCACTTCGGGCAGCCGCGCGCCGCAATGCGGAATTGGCGCGGGAACTGCTGGGGTGACAGATGATGGCCGCTTTGTGGGCTGGTCCTCGGGGCCACCGGGACCTGGCACACGTGGGGCTTGGGCTTTGGTCTCGAGTTCAGTCCTTCGGATTGAAGGCGACGTTCTGTTGTGATTGTCGCCGATGAGGCGTGGGCTGGATGGAGTTGGGATATGCTCCAGGCGCCTGTAGTGAGTGTAGTGATCCCGTGCCACAACGCCGAAGTTTTCTTGCCCCGTAGCGTGAGCAGTGCACTTGGGCAGATGAACGTAGGGCTTGATCTGATCGCCGTCGACGACGGGTCGACTGACGAGAGTCTGGCCGTCTTGGATGGGTTTGGGGATGCATGCCTGAGGGTGATCCGGCAAGGCTGCCGGACCGGGGTCTCCGCCGCCAGGAACCGGGGCCTGAGTGAGGCCCGGGGGCGATATGTGGCGTTCCTTGACGCCGACGACGAGTGGAAGCCCGATACGTTGGCGCGTTTGGTGGGGGCCTTGGAGTCGGAACCCGATGCGGTGGTCGCGTACTGCGGATGGCAGAATGTCGGGCTGCCCGGGGGAAGGGGCGAGCCGTATGTACCCCCCGATTACGAAGAGGAAGGGAAGTGGGAGCGCCTTCTCCGGTCTTGTCCGTGGCCGATTCATGCGGCGGTTGCCAGGACGGACGTGGTCCGGGCTGTGGGTGGGTTTGACGAGAGATTGACCCACGCCGAGGACTACAAGCTGTGGCTGAACGTGGCGGCTCGCGGGACGGTGGTGCGGGTGGCGGAGGTGCTTGCTCTCTACCATTTCCATGGCGGAAACCAGGCTTCCCGCGATGTAGCCAAGGCTGCACTGAGTCACCTGGAAGTTCAAGAGGAATTCCTGAAGGAGAATCCATGGGTATGGAAACAGTTGGGCAGAAAAAAGGTGCGCAAGCTCACGTTGGGTTACGTCAGACGTCGGGCTTTTGAGGCTTATTGGGCAAGAGATTTAATTGCAGCCAGGGTGTTGTTTAGAATGCTGATACTTAGAGGCTTCTTGAAAAATAAAGATTTTCTATACATGTTGCCGGCTTTATTGCCATTGAGTGTGCACAAGATGGGCCTCGCTTGCCTTGAGAGAACTCGACGGAAAGGATGACATTGGTCACCGTTGCATTCTGCACGTACAACCGCGCCGACAGGGTGCACGCGCTGATCGAAGCCTTACGGCGCCAGGACTCCCCCCTGCCCTTCGAAATTCTGGCTGTGAACAACAACAGCACGGATGACACGGCCAACGTGCTGAGGGGGCTCGCTCAGGAGGACGGTGTGCCGCTTCGGTTGGTTACAGAGGAAGAACAAGGCATCGTGCCGGCTTGGAACCGCGCCATAGAGGAGACACTGGGAAGGGCGTATCTCGAGCAAGAACGGTCACTGCCACAACTCGGCGGACGCATTTCGTGTTTGTCTGGGGCGGAGTGAGTGGAGCGAATACATGATTTCCGACATGTGCAACCGAACTGTGAATGTAGCATGTAAGTGCATAAAGAGAGTGCCGGAGCTGCCCCGGGCACTGATGTGGAGCATATTGTTAAAAGTTGTAAAAGTTGCACGCCACTGGGTGTATTTTGCAAATCGTGAACGCTCGCTTTATGCTGGTATAGAAGCTAACATATATCGAGGTGCACTCAATGTGGAACGCTCTCGTGTGCCATCTTGGTTGTTGCATAAGAGCCTAATCAGGGAGGCTTTGGAGTTAAACGAGGAGTACATAGTTATAGATCCAATATGCGTGAGCGATGATGATCGCGAATTGCTAGACATGCATTCGCTTTCCCTCGAGTATATCGAAAGAAATAGATACCACTCGCTATCTTCCTGTGAAGTTGCAGATACCTCACACTCAAGTTTGCGCGCGGAACCTGATACCACATTTCAAGTGGCCGCCATAGAAGCCGGACGTATTGCAGCGATTTGTCCGTGGTCTGGCGCTGTTCTTCAATCGAGAAAATCTCTACTGTTGGAACGGAATCACACGATATACTACTATTTCCGTTCTGAGTCGGGGAGCTTTTTCTTGGCGGTGGGGCGAGAAGGTAAGGGTTACGTTAAGCTGTATTTGTACTTCCCTTCAATCAGAACGGTTGTTCTGCTTGGGCACAGAGATTGGACTTGGTTAGGTAGATGGGAGTTGGATGTATTTAGGGCGGCAACGATCGCACGATGGGAAACAGTATCCAAGTACATAAATGATGATGCAGAGGGAGTCCGATGCCTGCTAGTCGACCAACATCATTTTGCCCACCATATATGGAATTCTTTAACTGGCCTGCACGAGATGGTGAAAAACAAAGGGGCGGCGTGCGTTGATGAGATTCTTGTCACCGCTGAGCCCATGGGGCCGATAGACCGCATATTTCCAGAGGTGGACAACCGGAAGATCAGACGCACATCGGACGGTGAGGTTATACGATATATTTTAGAAGGAAACCGGTTTGTAGTCAGACCTGGGGGGACTATTGTATCTAGCTCTCTAGCAGACAGACTGTGTAGGGTGGCAAAAGAACTGCTTCCGGATGATATTGTGGATTTTGCAAGAGCGTTCAGGAAAATGTATTGGCCGATTTTGTGGGCTACGATCAGAACAAGGAACAGAACGTGGGTTTCTCAGGCCGAAGGAATAGCTCAGATTGCCAACACTCTTAAGAGGAGATACAGTGATTTTGCTCTTATTGTAGATGGTTATGGAATACCTTGGGACCAAGACGGGGTCACCTCTCACCAATCGGAGATGATTCGGCAGGAAGAAGCAGTCGTTGAACGCATCAGAAGCCTGCTTGATGACTCGATTCCGGTGCATGTAATTGTGGGGCGGCCTATCTTGGAGAGTGTATTGTTTTCCAGGTGTATAGATGCGTATTTAGCCCACCACGGTTCGTTGCAGAATAAGATCGCTTGGTTGTCCCGTCGACCCGGTGTGGTGCATGCAAACAAAGCACTGCTGGCCGGCAATAAAGGGAGACTGCAGTACCACGCGGCATTCACATCCATGGTTGGGGTTATGCCGCCGATATATTTGGACCCTGAAGCGGTAGTGGATGTGCCAGGGGCCATCAAGAAAGATAAGCTGCGCTGGAGTGATCCGCTTGATAATTATGATCTTGACTATAAGTGTGCTTCTGATGAGCTCGTGCGGATCTGCGAGTCGCCCACACGATGGACAGACTCGGGATGTTAATAGCTGCTTTTTGTACTTATAATCGGGCTGAGAGGCTGCCGGCACTCGTCAGTGCACTTCGGGCTCAAGAGTCGCCTGTGCCGTTCCGTATTTTGGCCGTGAACAACAACAGCACAGATGACACGCTGGCGGTTCTTCAGCGACTTGCAGATGAGGGGGGGGTGCCGTTGCGGGTGGTGACCGAGGAGCGGCAAGGCATCGTGCCGGCCCGAAACCGGGCCATAGAGGAGGCGCTGGGAAGCGAGTACCTGATCTTTCTCGACGACGACGAGCTTCCCGAACCGGGGTTTGTGGCCGCTGCGGTGGATGCGCTGGAGCAGGAAGGTGCCGATTGCGTTGGCGGAAGGGTGAAGGTCCACTTCGAGCCCGGGCAGAGGCCGAGGTGGCTGGGCAAGGAGCTGCTGGGTTTCTTGGCCGAGGTGGACTATGGCGACAACCCGTTCTGGATTCATGACAAGTCGACCCCGGTGTGGACGGCGAACGTGGGATACCGAATGGACCTGTTCCGCGATGGACTGCGGTTTGACCAACGCTACAACCGGGACGGCAAGGGGATTGGCGGGGGGGAAGACGTGATCATGTTCGAGACGCTCCTGGAGCGCGGTGCGCGCATCCGTTACCGCCCGGACATGGTGGTGCGGCACTTCGTGGAGGACTGGCGGCTGAGGCGAAGCTACTTTCTGCGTCTCCACTACTCGTCTGGCAGAAAACGGGGCATGTGGGCAGACATCGAGTGCGGACGCCAGGTCTGTGGAGTGCCTCCGTTCA
>JAJRWS010000218.1 GCA_024276705.1 Planctomycetota bacterium
AAATGGCGGCATGCTCTCCAGGCTGGCGCGGGCCGCGTTTTGCACCGCCAGGCTTTGGTCCCGCGTCGATTCCTGCAGGGCAGCCCGTACTTCTTTTCGATTGCAACCATACAGGGCGCCTGCTGCGGACGCCCGGACCAGATGGTCCTCGTCCTGCAATCGATCGACCAGAGCATCCGGTATCTGCGCTACCAATTTCATGGCCTCCGCCATTTCAATGGCTCGTAATCGACGACTGCGGGAATCGGCAGAAAGCTCAATTCGCAACAGGGGGACCGCTTCCAGGTCGACTTTTGAAACCAAAGGGCCCGTGCTGTGACGCACTTCGTCGGAAAGTGATTCGAACCGGGATAGAAAATTTTCAAACGATAAATCCTGGAGCGATTCTCGAGCCGCTGCCCGGGTGGCTTGATGGGGGGAATCGAGCAGCGCCAGCAATCTGGGGAGTGCGCCAGGGATTTGGCGAGTTCTGATTTGCAACGCCGCTGCTGCCTGGACCGCCGGGTCTGTATCGTCCAATGCTTCGCTCACCAGCCGATTGGGCCAATCTCCCTGGATGGGGGCCAATGCTTCACAAGCTGCCAGCCGGCTCGTGTTGTTGCCTCGACGCAGCATGCGTTCCAGGATTTTGAGCTTGGTTTCGCGAGGCAAGTTTGCTCCAACTACCAACTTGACCACTTGCCGCCCATTTTCCTTGACAATAGGGAGTAGACTGTTTGATGCGTTATTCGAATCGAGTTCCAGCCAGGCGAATTTTTCGATTTTTTGTAAATTTTTACGCATTTCCGTTGAAAAACCGATCTCGACCTGGGCCAGTAATTCCGCCACAAATTGGCTATCCGTCCGGCGAGATACTACTTGGGTCACCACATGAGGTGCCTGCGTCGATTGCATGAATTCAATCAGCAATTTCACCACACCCAGGCTTTGGTTTTCATTAAGTATTTGTAAGACGGGAGTGAAGCAAGCATGGTGCGGGGACTGCAAGATGGACCGGAGCAGGTCGCTGTTGGGGCCTGACAGGATCACAAAGGACTCGATCAGTTCCAGCCGTTTGTGCTGTCGAAACCTTTCAACACAACGTTCGAGATTTTCCAGTACATGCCGTCGCATCAGGCTCGGATTCCGACGCGATGGTTCATCCAGGCGGGTATGCAGCATGTTACTGAGCCGCTGAACCAGCCTCAGGACCACTTGCGTGGCTTGAGTCGCATGAGGGCTTTTTGGATTCTCGGCTACCGCAATGAGTGTTGGGACGAGATCGAATTCAGAAAATTGTTCAATCAAGTTGCATGCATTGAGAAACAACTGGTTGTCTTCAGAGACAACCGCATCACGAAGTGCTCCATTGATGTGGCCACGACCCGCCAGGAGCAATTGGCGCTGGTCCTCGGACAAAACATGCAATTTTTCGAGTACCGCCAGATGCCCCTGTTTGCCATGGCGGTGCATCAGGGCCACGATGGCTCGATTATGAATCGTCCGGTCTTGCTGATTCAATGCGGCAATCAGCGTACCCGTGGCGGCTTCGTTGAGGCTGGCCGCCAGGATGTCCATGGTTTGTTCCAATGGCGAAGTCACGATGACAGGTCCTCTTGGCAGAGCAGGGGATCGATGATGCGCGCCTCCGGAGATGGGCCTGGCGACGCGCGATGCTGGCCCGTGGCGTGCACGGAGTATGCCAGTCTTACAAACGTAGGCCGTAATTGTCTTTCAGGTGGGCATGGAAAGGCAAAAACAGGCTAGTTTGGTATTTCCACCCTCGCAGTGGCAGAGGCGATCCCGGGTGGTCGCTGCGGCAGGCAAGATTCGCCGCCTGCCACTCGTGGCATAATCGCTAGAATCGCGGCAACCCTAATGTTTGCGAAGCCGGAGCCGGTAAGGCTTCTGGGGTGTCACCGACAGGGGGAGGCCGCTGCGGAGCGTGGCAGCTGACAGGGGACCCTGATCGGTGTCGTAGGTGGTCTTTTTGGCTACGGTAAACCACTCGGGGAACTGGTTCAGGCGCGGATAGTCGGTAGGCAGGTGTAGAAATTCCGCGTGGCGTGGGATGTCGAAGTGGAGTGTTCCACTCCATGGCCAGTCTGCTTCGACCGAGACGTAGAGCGTGCCATCTTGCTCGCGCATTGCACCAAGCCGGAGGTCGGCTCGCCAGGGACGCACGTACGTGCCTTGAGTCTTCCAGAGAGCGAACATCAGGGCCGTTCGGGCAAAATTTCCATCGCCATGCCAGCCTTCAATGACGCCCGTGTCTCGTTGCTTGGCGAGCAATCGCTGGCCCATGTGGTTGGCCCAGGAAACCGCCTGGGGCTCGGGGATCCGGTTGAGAAGATTCAAGCCGCTCTCCAGCGAGTCGGCTATGCCATCGGCGATGTCGCCTTCCCACGGATAGTCGTTGTAGTGAGGCAAGTGGCTCAAAACGGCGGCAATTTGTTGCCGGTAGCGAGGCACCTCGTCGAGCTGGGCCACAACGAGATAAGCGTTGTAGTCATAGCCCCAATTGTCAGTAAGTGTTTTTCTCAACTGCTTTCCCGTTCGCGGATTGACCCGTTCCACAAACATACCGTGCTCATCGCGCCCCACCTCGAGGATTCGATTCAGCATGCGGTGAATCACGGGTTTCCATTTTCGGTGACGATCGGGATCCTTGTACGCGGCCAGGTAGTACACTTCGGAGATGCCACCGAGAAACTCACAACCATGATCGTCCAGGTCGAGTTCGGCTTCGAGGGTGGGAAGATGGTGGTCCAGGTAATAGTCGGCAAGCAAATACGCCCACTGGCGGTACTCCTCTTTACCGGTCATCCAGTACATCCGGCTGAGTGTTTGCATCAACTCGCCACCGACTTCGTGTGATGTGGCCGGCAGTTTCCCGACTTCCGTCGAGATGCTTCGATGGCGCCAGATTTCATCAAGCAATTCAAGCATGCGTTCGGTCCAGGGCGAGGGACCAATCAGTTCGGTGATTGGTAGCAAGCCATCTTTGGCATATTCACTGGCTCCGAATATAAGCTTATCGAGCGGAGACGCTGGTTCCCGTAGAGACTGGGTTGCAAAGACAAAGTCATCCGGCAAGTGGCCAAGGCGGTTACAGTAGCGTCCTTCAGCTCGAAGCATGTCGAGCATTCGTCCTTCGAACAGTCCACGGTCCGTATAATAGGTGGATAGTACCATGAAGGGGTAGTTGTCCGCGGCGGAGTCCTGGGCATTCCAGAAAGGGGAACTGGTTAAATTGCGAGGAATGAGACCGCTCACGGGGTCGGCATGTTGCAGCCAGCCCTGGACAAATCGCCAGCACGCGACGAATGCCTGCCGGGCGGATTTGCCGTTCTCC
>JAJRWS010000219.1 GCA_024276705.1 Planctomycetota bacterium
TTCGCCTCCGGCCCGACCGCCTCGACCACGCCCGCCAGATCGCACCCCACCACAAACGGCCGCGGCAGTTCCATCGTCACCAGACCGCCACGGACGTAGGTATCGATCGGATTGACCGCCGCCGCCTTCACCCGCACCAGCACTTCCTTTCCCCGCGGCACCGGGTCGGGCAACGAGCCCACTTGAATGGTTTCGGCGGGACCCGTTTCGGTAATGTACGCGGCACGCATTGAATGGTTCTCCTCACGGTGGAGTTTTCTACAGACGGCTAAATTGCTCCAGATTCAGCAGTGGCAGAAGTACGTGACCGGAAAGTTCCGCATTCCGACCGGACAAATGGCACTTGGAAGCGGCTTCGCCAGTTTTAGGTCGACTACTTGGGAAACCTCTTTTGACGCTCAGGCCGGTCAGGTGCTATAATCGGGTTATGGCTATCACCGAACAACTCGCTCAATTTAATGCCTCTAGTCCTACAGCAATTGCGACAGGAATGTCCTGGCCGGAACGGAGAGGGGGCCTCGCGGGTTAGCAAAACAGTCGGCGTCAACATATTCTGCGTCGAGAGCAACTTGAAATGCGTAAGGTGCCCGCACCTGCTCTTGATAGTAGCGAAGCGCCGGGCTGATCGATTGAGCCCGCTGCTTCACTTCCACCAAAAACCAAGGCTTCCCATCCCGGGCAACCACGAAGTCGACTTCGCGTTTTTCCTTGTCGCGCAGGTAGCCCAGTTCAAATCGGCCCAATCCCATGTCGGTCCATCCCTCCACCGCCTTGAGAAGATGGCAAGCTACAAAAGTTTCGGCCCGGTCGCCCGTATTCTCAATAAAAGCCCAGTCTCTGAGAAACCATTTCGGTTCTTTTCGAAGAGAACGCGCGACATTCTTATGCCATGGGCGCACGAGAAATCCTTGCTGGAGCATGCATAAGACGTTGATCCAGCGGCGAATCGTGTCGATCGAAACCCGCACTTCATTGGCCAGGTTTCCATAGATGAGTTGGTGGGCCGATCGGACCGCAAGCAGCCGTACCAACAACTCGAGCTGGTCGATTTGTTGGATCTGAGTCAGGCCGCGAATATCTTCTCGCACCAGTTGTTCGAGCCGAAGCGACTGCCAGCGGCGGCTGAACCGCAAGTCGCGCTTTAGATACGGCTCGGGGTAGCCGCCGTGGAGCCATAAGGCATCATAATCGGTCGATTTGCCTCTCTTGGGAGGTCGAAGCGGTTGTTCCTTATCGACCTGATCTTGATGGATCGTCTCGGCAACCGAAAATGGGTGCATCCGGTAAAGAAAATATCGCCCCATCAGGCTATCGCCACCTCGGCGATAAACGTCCAAACGACTGCTTCCAGTGACGATGCATTGGATCTGGTCCGCATAGGTGTCGAAAAAACCTTTCAAGAACTCTTTCCAACGTGGAAATTTATGCAATTCATCCAGCAGAAGTATCGGCTTGGACTTTGACAGACGGTCGAGATGGAACTCCCTCAGCACTCCGGCCGGACCCGAAAGAATGGTCTTGCGATCCTCCAAGTCGTCCCAATTGGCAGAGACATCCGCGTGGTTGCAGCAGGTTGTCGTCTTTCCAACCTGGCGCGGGCCGCTGACAAAAATCATCTGCCGGTGCGAGGCCAAATGCTCCGCGAACATCGAGTTGTAAACTCGTTTTATAAATCGCATAGCCGACCATTGTCGTGTGCATCGTAGAATAGTCTTGACTATTCTACGACACATCGAAGAATAGTCAAGTATTCAATAGGGAATCGGCCCAAAACCCTATGTCGACGACCGCCAGTTCGGCAAACGTTCCCTGCCGACCCAGCAGGCCCTGGTTCGAACCCCACACTCGAGCGCCGACTTGAAACCGATTCGCCTCCGGCCCGACCGCCTCGACCACGCCCGCCAGATCGCACCCCACCACAAACGGCCGCGGCAGTTCCATCGCCACCAGACCGCCACGGACGTAGGTATCGATCGGATTGACCGCCGCCGCCTTCACCCGCACCAGCACTTCCTTTCCTCGGGGGACCGGGTCGGGCAACGAGCCCACCTGAATGGTTTCGGCGGGACCCGTTTCGGTAATGTACGCGGCACGCATTGAATGGTTCTCCTGGGAATGGTTGGTTTTACGGGCATAGTCTGAGCATGATCCTACCAAATTTGCAACGGCTGAATTCTTATTCCATGAGAACCGCGCCGTCCAGGTGCCGTAAGAACTCCCCGACAGGGCGATAGACGACGAGTTTGCATGTAGGTAGGTACATTATTACATGGGAAGTAGCAACCTCTCGTCATCTAGGTAATGGGCGATTCGAACAGGAAAAAGGAAAATAGTCAGATAGGGCTTGTGCTCGAAGACGCAGCGTCTTATATCTATAAGACATTACGTCTTTAAGTAAATGGAGTCAAACATCATGCCCAGAAAGCCGCAAGCCGCCTCGGATGCCGAGCTGGCCATCTTAAAATTGCTGTGGGATGACGAACCGCTCACTGCTCGAGAGATTCGTGAAGTTCTCTATCCCTGTGGTACAACATCAGACCACGGCACAATACAGAAATTGCTGCAACGACTTGAGAAAAAAAATCTCATCAGCAGGGATAGCAGTTCATTTGCTCATCTAATTCGAGCCAAGGTCTCACGGAGTGAAATGGCTGGTCAGCAGCTGGAGAAGCTGGCCGAAAAACTCACCGAAGGCTCCTTGGTGCCCTTCATCATGCACGCGGTGGGCAGTCGGAAGCTCAAGCCCAAGGAGCGTAAGGAAATCCGAAAACTACTGGATGGCCACAAATAATATATAGAGGCTTCAAGTCATGACTACTTTTCTTGAAATTGCCCTGGTCAATGCTGTGCTGGTTGCCATTCTCGCATGTGTGGTGTTCGCCATAACACGAATCTGGAGGAATCCTCATCTGGCTCATGTTTTGTGGTTGGTTGTCCTTTTGAAGATGGTCACGCCACCGCTGGTTAAGGTGCCTATTTCGTTTGAATTCGAGTGGAACGGGGGAGAGATTGCGTCAACTGTCCCACGAGAGTTAAGCAGACCTAAGTTAGCGTCAGATTTTGGCACTAAGCAGGTCAGCAAAATGGCAATTAAATCGGTGGAAGAGTCTGCGTTGCTCATAGAACCGCCGAAAGAGAGACCGTTCGAACCGGCGGTGAGCCCTAAGGAGCATGAAAAATCGGCCAGGCCGATAGAGGCGACGAAAACGAGAGTCTTATGGTCATATTATGTGGGATTGGTTTGGTTGAGTGGTTCTCTACTGTATGCCTTCATTGCTTGTGTTCGCATAGTGCGATTTCATCGAAGACTGAAAGAAACGGATGTAGCCTGTGATACTATTCAGCGAATTAGTGAAACGGTCGCAAAAGAGTTGGGGCTAAAACCTTGCCCCAAGTTGCGAATACAAAGGAGAGTCCGAACTCAATGGTATAACTTGCGACCAAGTCTTGCTGAAATTCCCCAAATCACACATCAACATATGGTTTGCAAAAGAAATGGGTGCTGTTCCAATGTGTTGGAGTAGTCGTACATTGGAAAACGACTACACATCAGAGGCGAGAGTCCTCCGGTACAAAATAGTTGAAACAGAATCCGCAAAAATACTGATTCCGCTGGAAAGTCAGTACAACGCGTACAAATCGACCATCGTGGAAAGTTCACTTAAAATTAATGTACCTATGGCTGATGAGCTATTCACATTATCTCCAACACACCATGGTATGTATGTGTATGATAATGACACGCGTAAACTTGATAAGCCCACAGAATTAAAATCCAAGTGATAACGCCGTTTTAACGCAACTTGGCTTCGTAAGGCAAATGGAACTCGAACCCCTGGTTTACTTAAACAGAAAAAAATTTGAACCACGAAATACACGAAAGGAGACGAAAAAAGGTGCCTTTTGGCTCCATTTATGGTTTTCAGGCTCGCAGTTTCTGTTTGCGATACTTAGTTTTCGTTTGTTTCGTGTCTTTCGTGGTTGCTCTTTTCACTTGGAGTAATTTTTTCGCCACAACCGTGGGAATCCCCGCTTCTTCCGATCGGTTCTCTCCCCATCCTGGAAAATACCCACGGGGCTCGTCAGTCAACTCCGACCTTCGCCCCTTCCTCACAAGGGGTGTCGTCATTCGGCCATGTGGTTGGCTATAATGGATTCCAGTTCCCGGCCTCCTTTCCCATCCACCACGCATAGAATTCTTCATGTCTCCTCCCTCGCGGCGCACCGGCTTGAGCCTGCTGGTCTATCTGCTCGTGGGACTGGCGGTCGCCGGTTATTTTCTGGTGAGCCAGATGCCGACGATCCTGGAGCGTTACCAGAGGACGGCCGAGCAATTTCCCCGCCTGGGCATGCTCTACCTGGTCACGGTGGTGAGCGGTGGCCTGCTCCTGCTGGGCTTGTCGCTTTGGCTTGTGTCTCTGCTGTGGCGCAACACGGCCCGGAAACGGCGTGACCGGGCCCGACGGATGCGCAATCCGAGCGAGTTGACGTCCCAGCAGCAGCAAGAGGAACTGGCCGACAACCTGGCCAGTGGCCGCCAGTTCGCGACCGACCCGCACGTGTCGGCCGAACTTCGGGCCCAGATCGAAAAGGATCTGGCCGCCCTGGAGTCGAAAGACCAGCGGCGGCGATTGGAAATTGTCGCCTTTGGGACGATCTCCAGTGGCAAGTCAACCTTGCTCGGCGCGCTGGTGGGCCGTGGGCTGCTGGCCGCCGATGTGATCGGCGGGACCACGACCGGCCGCCACGAAATTCCCTGGCCAGGCCAGGACGAAGTGGTTCTGGTCGACACGCCCGGGCTGGCCGAAGTGGGCGGCGCTGGGCGGGCGGCCGAAGCGGCCGCGGCGGCCAAACATGCCGACTTGGTGCTGCTGGTCGTCGATGGACCGCTGAAGAGCTATGAAGTCGATTTGGTCCACCTGCTCACTTCGATGGAAAAGCGGGTGGTGGTATGCCTGAACAAATCGGACTGGTACGAGCCCGACGATGCCCGCCAATTGCTCGATCAGGTCGCCGAACAACTGCCTGAACTGGACCGCACCGACCTGGTCCCAGTCCGGGCGGCGAGTGTGTCGCGAAGCCAGATTCGTGTCCTTCCCGACGGTACCGAGCAGCAACAGGTTGTCGACCTGCCGCCCGACATCCAGCGTCTGGCCGAGCGGATGCTGGAGATTGTCCAGCACGACGGCCGCGAGTTGCTGCTGGCCAACCTGCTGTTGCAATCGCGTGGCCTGGTCGATGAGGCCAAAGTGCGGGTTCGGAAAGTGCTCGATGGGCGGGCCGAGGAGATTATTCGCCGTCATATGTGGGCGGCCGGTAGCGCGACCGGCCTGAATCCCATTCCGCTGCTCGACATCGCCGGAGGAACCGCGATTACCGTGAAGATGGTGCTGGAATTGGCCCGCACCTACAAACAGCCACTCGACACCGATACGGCCATCGAGTTGCTGGAGAGTCTTGGCAAGAGCCTGGTTGCCATGTTGGGCGCGACGGCCGTCGTACCGGCGGTGACCGGAGCGGTCGGTACGCTTCTGAAGACAGTGCCCGGCATTGGTACGATCGCCGGCGGTCTGCTGCAAGGCACCGTGCAGGCGCTCGTCACCCGCTGGATCGGCAATACGTTCGTCGAGTATTTTCAGGGCGAAATGCAAGCTCCCCCAGGCGGTCTGGCCGAACTGGCCCGGGCAAAGTGGGCCGAGTTGACCACCACCGAGGCGATCCGGCAACTGGTGCTCATGGGACGAGAAAAAATTACCCAGACAACCGATCATGACTGAATCCTGCGAATCCCATGGCTCTCACCACGATGCCCTCCAGGTGGTGCGCCAATCCATCGAGCAGTTCGCCGACTGCACCGACGAGGAACGGGTCGAACTGCGGCGCGACTTGGACGCCCTGGAGCAGATGGCCGAAAAACTCCGTACGGGGCGGGTCGACATCGTGGTCTTTGGGGAAATCAGCACCGGCAAGTCGGCCCTGATCAACGCGCTGGTCGGCGGGCAGCAGACCGAAGTGAATGTTCGCGGGGGCTGGACTCAGGATGTGTGGCATGTTCACTGGCAAGCTAACGGCTATTGCCTGCCAGGGTTTGCCGAATCGCAGGTGGTTTTGATCGACACCCCCGGTTTGAACGAGGTGGACGGCCAGCAGCGGGCCGAGATGGCGCGCACCGCAGCCGCTCGGGCCGACCTGGTCCTGTTCGTGGCCGATTCGGACCTGAACGATGTCGAATACGCGGCCCTGTCCGAATTGGCGATGGCCCACAAACCGATCATCCTGGTACTGAACAAGACCGATCTCTACCGGCCGGAAGAACGGGAACAACTGCTGGGCCTGTTCCGAGCCTCCAGACTGGCGGGCCTGGTCGATCCGAACAATGTGCTCACTACCTGCGCGGACCCGCGCGAAGTCGAGTACTTGATTGAAGGGGCGGACGGGACCACTCGGCGCGAATGGCGCAAACCGCCGCCCGAAGTTGCCCTGCTTCATGAGCGGATCGTCGAGTTGCTCGCCGCCGACGGCCAGGCGCTGGTCGCGTTGAATGGAGCCATGTTTGCCGCCGACAAGAGCGACCGGATGGCGGCCCTGCGGGTGCGCATGCGGGAAGAGACCGCGGCCTCGACCATCTGGAAA
>JAJRWS010000220.1 GCA_024276705.1 Planctomycetota bacterium
TCGCCAACAATTCAAGGCGACTATCTTTTCTGACAGCTAACCGAGTTCGCGATGCGAACCGATATCGGGCCCATCATGACAGTGGAAACTGAAACAATAACTTGTTCAAATGCCGTGCCGAACAGTATTGGCTGCGTCCCCTTTCCATTCCCCCCAAACAATGAGTGCGCGTTTGGTACCAACAATCCTGCTTTCAATCACCAGGCCCATGTTCTTCCAACCATGCAGCATCCACCAGGTCTTTGGGGCGGCCGGTTGCCTGCTTGTTCGCCAATAGCTCCTGTCGGCCGATGACCGTGATCCGCACCTCGTCAACGACCGTTTCCGTGCGATGTTTCCATGCATCGTCAAAAGCGACGCCATCGATCGTGGTAAGAAAGTCAATTCGGAAGGGGGCCACGCCAATTTGATAGACAACGTCTGGAGTCATGAAATCTTCGGGGCTCAAATTCCGCATGGGCGCTTTGAAGGCCTTCAAAGCGCCCCATACTTTATGAGCATTCTCCGAGGTTGGCCGAACCCAGATATCGATGTCTCCGGTGGACCGGATATTGCCGAAGACGGCTAGAGCGTAAGCACCGACGATGAGATATTCAGCTTCCGCGTCGTTTAACGCAATCAACATCTCTTTGTAGTCTTTGTTCAGATACATCGTCCCCCTTCATGGCCCAAACGTTGATGGTAAGGGGCCAGACGAGTGCAAATCGCTGGGCGGGTGTGTAACGCAAATAATCGGTCTCTTGGCCTTCTTGGGCATAGGTTGTTTTTCGAACCAGGATTTCGTCTTCAATATCCATTACTTCATAATACTATACGAAAAAAGTCAGGAGCCGTTTTGCGGATAACCAGGCCGGAATGGAACGCGGCTGAGCGCAGCGAACAGTTGATGTTGTTCCGGCTCTGGTTCATCCGCCGATTCGGGAAATACCCTATTCCAGGTGGAATCCGACCTGGATGGTGGTTTGATACTCGACAATGTTGTTGTCGTCTACCCGGCCGCGCTGCTCGGTCACTTCAAACCAGCGCATGCCGCGCACGCTCTCCTTTGCCTTGGCTACTGCGCTCGCGGCCGCCGCACTGAATGATTCGCTGGAGGTGCCGACCAATTCGATTTTCTTGTAAACAGTATTTGCCATGATGGAGTCCTGACGCTTTAGAGGGTATGGGGTTAAAGGGCAACAATGCGGGGCATGCGATTAGAAGTCGACCCAGCCGCCGCCTTGGGCGGAGCTTTCGACGGCCGCGGCGATGAACGCAATGCCCCTGCGTCCATCCTCGACGGTTGCGTAACGGCTGCCGTCATCGTTCCATGGTTTGCCTTCCTCGTAGGCCCGCACATCGGTCTCAAAGCAGCGGTGCAACCGGGCAAACGCGTCGTGGAACGCTTCGGGGTGCCCTGGCGGGATCGTCGGTTCGGCCATCAATTCCTCCGGCAGATCGCCCAGGAAGCCGTCGTTCGGTGCCACGGAGCCGCGGAAGTAGGTGCGGTCGGGTTGGCCCGGCAGCAGGATGGTCAGCTCTTCCGGGAATTCCTGCCGCCACAGCAGTGAGCCTTTGGTTCCATTGACTTCAATTCCCAAGTCGTTCTTATGCCCCAGGGCGATTTGCGACGCACGAACCAGCGCTTTGCCGCCATTGGACAGTTTGCAATAAGTTGTGAAATGATCGTCCAGCTGCCGCCCTTCGACGAAGGTTTCCAGGTGGGCTTGCACACTGGTGACGTCAAGGCCGGTGATGTAACGCAGGTGCATCAAAGCATGGGTGCCGATGTCGCCTCCGCAGCAGCTTGCTCCGGCCTGCTTGGGGTCGACTCGCCACTCGGCCTGGATCACGCCCTGATCTTCCGCCCGATCCGCCAGCCAGCCTTGGAGATAGTACGAATCGACCCAGCGTACGTCGCCGAGCAGGCCACTTTGCACAATGAATCTGGCGAATCGAGTGGTCCAGTGGCCTAAGTAAGTATGGGAAACACAGAATGGGATGTTTGTATCCCGGACCGCTTTGACCAGCGTGTCCGATTGCTCGAGCGTGACGGTCAACGGCTTTTCGCAGAAGACCGGAATGCCCGCTTGGATGGCTTTCATGGCCGGATCGAAGTGAACGTGGTTGGGCGTCACGATCAGCACGTAATCGATGCGTTCGCCGAGCGGCTTTGCCGATTCTTCCTTGATCATTTCGTCGTAGCTGGTATAGCCTTTGATCGGGTAGAGCCAGTTTTTGGCTTCCTCGAGTGCGATCTTTGGATCGGGATGCAGGGCGGCCGCGGAAACGCGGCGGGTGCCGTCGAAAAAAATCGCACGCTGATGGGGCTGGACGATGAACGCGCCCGCGCCGCCGCCGATCAAGCCTACATTCAATGGTCGTTGGGCCATCGGTTTTCTCCTTGGTTGCTGAAGTGGTTCGTCCCACGAGATTAACCCTTTCGCGTGGGATCAGCAACCATCTCGGGATGCAAATCGGCAGATGGGGGTCGACCCAAGCGGATAATTCGAGAAGAATAATCCGGACAGGCACCCATGGGATCCATGACAGAATTGAGGAGGAGGCACATTGGCCGGTTTTACGTCGATTGCGATCTTGCTGGGCGCGGCCGCGGCATGCCTGGTCGGTTTTTCCAAGACGGGTGTTCCAGGTGCGGCAATTCCCGCCGTTGCCTTGATGGCGGAAGCGTTCCACGATCAGACCAATCTGTCCGTGGGCACGCTGCTTCCCATTCTCCTGTTTGGCGATCTGTTTGCGATTTTGTATTACCGGCGGCACACCCAGTGGAGCCGATTATTCGAACTGGCCCCGTATGTCGCCGTAGGGATGCTGCCCGGATACCTGGTCCTTTGGAAAGTGCAGCCAGAATCGTTGCGTGTGCTTATTGGCATGACGATTCTCGTCTTGCTCCTGCTCTATCTGGGGAAACAACATTTCGGCTGGCAACAGCTGCCGGACCGATGGTGGTTTACAGCGGCGGCAGGAATCCTGGCGGGGTTTGGTACCGCCATGGGGAATGCGGCCGGGCCTGTGATGAGCATCTACCTGGTGAGCAAAGGCCTGGATAAGCATGAATTTCTTGGTACTTCCGCCTGGTTTTTCTTCCTGGTGAATTTGAGCAAGCTGCCTTTCTTTGCCGGGATTGGCGTGATCACCCGAGAGACGCTCACGTTTGATTGTATTGTCGGTCCGGTGTTGGTCGTGGGGGTGTTATTCGGCGCCTACGTGGCCAAACGCCTGCCCCAAGCCGTTTTCAATACACTGGTGGTCGGGCTGAGCGGTTTCGCCGCGTTAAAATTGATCTTGTCCTGACGCGGCGCTGGGCTAAGTGGGGGTATCACGAAGCGGGAGTATGGCCCCATTCAATGTGGCGGAGGGGGCCAGAGCGGTTGTTTCCTTAAGAAAACCCCCGGCTTTGCCGGGGGACTGGCAGAGTTCGACAGTTCCGTAGTGATATTGCTCGTACTCGTACTCGACTGGAACCATTGCATTCAACAGAAACA
>JAJRWS010000221.1 GCA_024276705.1 Planctomycetota bacterium
AAACTATGCGGGTCTCAAATCGGTGGATTGTCATTATGCAACCGGCGCGCCAAAACTTTTGCCGCATGCAACTCTCTATAGAGTAAGGGATTAGCGCAAATCGGGCTGCCTGCAACTCGCTGCCATTATTGACCAGTCCGAGCCAGAAGATGCCTGAAATCGCATCGCCCCTGCCATATTGGCAGGGTCCTCGAGTTATATCGCACCCGTAAAAACTGTCCCCTCGAACACTGGCCGCCGCCAAAACGAGGGGTAAAATGGGAGGAACGCCTGATCGTTTAAAACGCCAGTACCCCCCAAGACACGCCCCTCGGAGATTCTCATGCTAAAATCCCGCTTCCTGTTACTCGTACTGGTTGCGTGCTCCACCCTGATCTGGCTGGCCCCCGCGGCTGAAGCAGGTTGGCTATTCGGCCGGCGTGGCAGTAGCCGAAGCAATTATTCCACTCGGACCCGTTACTATTCCCCTCGGGCCACCCGTTCATCACGCTCATCGAGCTTGCACATGACCCATTCTCGGAGTGCGATCATGAATGGGTTCTTTGGGCCTGGCCCAGGTGTCCAGGGAGTCGATAGTTCTTGGTACATTGGCCGCTAGAGAGAGCTACCCGGCCAGTTGCCAGCCCACCGCCGCCACGCCCAGCGGAATGAGATAATAGGCGAACATCGCCAGGCGGCCCTGCCGCACCCAGTGGATCAGCAGGGTGAGCGCTCCCAGGCCAACGACCATCGAGATTACAAATCCGGCAGCCAGCGTTGCCGGCGAGGTGCCTGTTGCGCCTTTTTCCCAAACTTCCACAAACTCCAGTACACCCGCACCAGCGATGGCCGGAATGGCCAGCAAAAACGCAAAGGCCGCTGCCGCTTCGCGCCGAAGTCCGGCCCCCAGGCCAGCCACGATCGTCGCCCCACTACGTGAGATGCCAGGCAACAGGGCTAACGCCTGCAACAGACCGATCGACAGCGTCTGCCGCCAGGTGAGTTGTGTATACTCCTTTTCACCTGGCGGGCGTCTTGAAGCCCACAGCAACCCAGCCGCGGTGACTGGGAACATACAGCCGGCCAGCATGACATTGTTCAAGATCTGCCCGCTCATCTCTCCGGGCAATACTTTTTTAATCAGCACGCCCAGAATTGCCGCAGGCAGTGTACCCACCACCAATAAGCCCACAACTCGCCGATCGCTGCCGAGTAGACGCACAATCTCGCGGCGGTAAAAGACCAGCACGGCTGCGAGTGTTCCCAGGTGTAAAACGATACTGACTTCAAGTAGATCCTGGACTGGGGAGTGGCCCCAGGTTTCAAGTAATCGATTCGCCACCACCAGGTGCCCCGAGGAACTGACCGGCAGAAACTCGGTGATGCCTTGAATGATGGCCAGCAAGATAATTTGCAATAACGACATTTGGGGGCTGGGGGCTAGGGGGGGACTGGGTACTGTTCTCCGCTCTCTGCTCTTTTGCTCTCCGCTTTCCGCTCCCAACTATAGCTTCCTGGAGGGGCTTCGTCTTGGGGCATTTGACGATCCTGCCGACTTCTCGGCCACCTGAATGGCGGATAGACTGGCAATAGCGGCCAGGGAGAAGCTTTCGTGGTTCCAAATTATCAACCGACCTAATCAGCACCGGGCGGATAAGCCGCCCGGGCAGTGCGTTGCATTTGGCTAAACGCTGACCGGGTCGGCTTCATCCGCCGAACATGGAACTACCGGTTTATATTCAGGCAAGCGGAAAAGATGAAAATGGGCATCCGGTTCCAGTGCCCCAATGGGCATCCACTCAATGTAAAATCGTACCTGGCCGGCCGCCGCGGCGTCTGCCCAGAGTGCGCTGCACGTTTTTTCGTACCCACGGCCAGCGGTCAGCCGGCACGGTCGGCGGATCAACCTCAAGAGGCCACCAAACCACCTTCCTTAGCGACTACCTCGACACAACCCGAGGCCCCCGAGCGGATACCTCTGTGGTATACCCGAGACGAATCGGGCCAACAGTTTGGACCTGTTGAAACCGGAGTCATTCGGCAATGGCTGATCGAAGGACGCGTACCTGCCCACTACTGGGTCTGGCGAACAGGCTGGCCCGAGTGGATGCGGGCAGGCGAGGCATTTGCCGAAATGCTAGCCCAACCACCCGCGTTATCCCCCAACGGCTCGACACCTGATCTGATTCCAACCTCGGCGCCTCCCCTTGCCCCAATTCCGGCCCCCATCTCCAGCCCGGTGCAACAACCGATCATGCGGGCCGAGCCCATTCCGGCCGGTACGCAGGCACCGCTGCCAACCGCCCATCGAAAAAATAACCAACTCCGAAAAAAGAAGCGACTTCGGCTCACGATCTGGCTTGCCCTGGCGGTGATCCTACTCATGGTGGCGCTGCTATGGGTATTGCTGCGATAGTAGTCCGCTCCCCAACTCATCCTGCTCCTTCCCTCGGCCCCCCGCTTATCGTTACATTAGAGGCGTTAGGCGCGGCTTCCACGGCTGCCCCAACGAACTCGCGCCTCACAACTTACAACTGCCTGGAAGGAGCCACCGTGACGCCACCGTTTGTCCATCTGCATTGCCACAGTCATTACAGCCTGCTGGATGGTGCCAGTCCCATTCAGGGACTTGTGGATCGAGCCAAGGAACTGGGCATGAACGGCCTGGCGCTTACCGACCATGGCAATCTTTATGGGGCTCTGCAGTTCTACCAGACCTGCCGCAGTGCCGAGATCAATCCGATCCTGGGCTACGAGGCATACATTGCCCCGGCCAGCCGCTTCGAGCGCGGCGGCACAAGCAGGGAATCGAATTACCATCTGACCTTGCTGGCGCAAAACAGCACCGGCTTTCGTAACCTCGTCAAACTGGCCAGTCGCGCCTTCCTCGAAGGCTTTTATCACAAACCACGGATCGACCGGGAACTGCTGACCGAATACCACGAAGGAATTCTATGTCTGAGCGGATGCGTATCGGGCGAGTTTTCCCGGGCCCTGCTCACCGGCAGCGGCGCGGCCACCGAGGATCAAATCGGCAAAGCGATGGATGTGGCCGCCTGGTTTCACCGGCTCTTTGGCAACCGCTATTTTATTGAAGTGCAAAACAACGGTTTGGAAATCCAACAAGCGGCCATGGAAGCGGCCGTGGAAGTGGCCCAGCGTATGGGTCTGCCTCTGGTCGCCACCAGCGACGCCCATTACATCCGTCAGGAAGACGCCGAAGCGCAAGATGTGCTACTCTGCATCAACACGGGCAAGTATCGTACTGATACCAAACGGATGAAGATGGAGGGGGACCAGTTTTTCCTCCGCAGCCCGGCCGAAATGCAAGCTGCGTTCCCAGGCCACGAAGAGGCGCTGGCACGATCCCAGGAAATCGCCGACTCGGTCGATATTGACCTCGATTTGGGCCGTCGTCATTTTCCCACGTTTACGCCTCCTGAACGTAAATCGTCGGAAGATTACCTGCGCGAGTTGTGCCTTGCCGGGCTCCAGGAGAGGTACGCCAATCTACCCGAACGGTGGCAGGACGGCGACCCGGCCAGCGGTCAGCTCTCCGAGGAAGTTTTCGCCCGCCTGGACCGCGAACTGGGCGTGATCAACAAACTGGGATTTTGCGATTATTTTCTGATAGTCTGGGATTTCGTCCGTTTTGCGGTCGAGCAACACATCCCCTGCACGGCACGTGACTCGGGAGTCGGCTCGCTGGTCTGTTTCGCCTTGAAAATGAGCCATGTTTGCCCTTTGCAGTTTGACCTGCTATTCGAACGGTTTCTCGACGAAAGTCGGCTCGAAGCGCCTGACATCGATATCGACTTCTGCAAGCAGCGCCGTTGCGAAGTCATTCAGTACGTCAAGGACAAGTACGGCGAGGCCAACGTCGCCCAGATTGGCACGTTCGGCACGCTCGCCGCGCGGGCGGCCATTCGCGACGTGGGCCGAACGATGGGACTCCCCATCTTTCGCGTCGACCAGATTGTCGCCATGGTACCTGAGCAGTTGGGCATTTCGATCGATCACGCCTTAAAAGTAAGCGACGAACTTGCCAAGGCGTACGAAGACGATGGCGAAGTCCGGGAATTGCTCGATTTGGCCAGAAAAATCGAGGGGCTCGCCCGCAACGTGGGAACTCACGCCGCAGCGGTGGTGATCGCCAAAAAACCGGTCGATCATTATGTCCCCCTGCAGCATGTCAAAGGCAAGACCGAAGTGATCACGCAGTGGGCGATGGGCGACGTGGAACGGGCCGGTCTGCTGAAGATGGATTTTCTGGGGCTCCGCAATCTGACCATCCTGGCCAAGACGATCAAACTGGTCGAGGAGGCGCGGGGAGAACAGATCGACCCTTATCAATTCCCATTGGACGACGCCGAAACTTTTGCCCTCCTATGCCGGGGCGAAACAAAAGGTATCTTCCAACTGGAAAGTGGCGGCATTCGCGATCTGCTGCAACGGATGAAGCCTGACCAGTTCCTCGATATCATCGCCACCAACGCGCTCTACCGCCCCGGGCCGCTGGAAGGAGGTATGGTCGACGATTACATCGAAGTGAAACATGGTCGCCAGCAGGCCCAATATCCGCACCCGGTGATGGAGGACATCCTGCGGGAAACGCACGGGGTGATGGTCTACCAGGAACAGGTGATGCGGATCCTCAATCGTTTGGGAGGCATCCAGCTCTCCAACGCTTACACTTGCATCAAAGCGATCAGCAAGAAAAAACTGCCGATGATCGCCAAGTACCGCGAGCAGTTCATCGAAGGCGCCCATGCCGAGGGGCTGGCCAAGAAAACGGCCGAAGAGTTGTTCGGGATGATCGAGAAATTCGCCGGTTATGGATTCAATAAGTCACATTCGACCGCCTACGCCTTGATCGCCTACATGACCGCCTACCTGAAGGCGCACTACCCGGTGGAGTTCATGGCTGCCCTGCTGTCGTGCGATATTCCGGGCCGCAACTTCAAGAGCAAGGACTCGCTGGTGGAACATATCGAGGACTGCCGGCGGATGGAGATCGAGGTAATTCCTCCCGACGTGAACAGCTCGGCGGTTGATTTCATCGTCCGTGGCATGGTCGCCGAACAAGATCGCTCCGAAGGGGGCAAGGCACCCTCGCAACAAGGGCACATCCATTTTGGCCTCAGCGCGATCAAGGGGTGTGGAGGAGGCGCGGCCGAAGCGATTGTGGTCGCCCGGAAAAAAGGAGGGCCCTTCAAGAGCCTCTACGATCTCTGCGAACGGGTAGACTCTCAGTCGTGCAACCGTTCCACACTCGAAGCGCTCATCAAGGCCGGAGGCATGGACAGCCTGGCTGGCCATCGGGCCCAATTGCTTGCCTCGCTCGATCGCGCGTTGCAAGCCGGAGCGGCGGCGGCAGCCGATCGGCGTAGCGGTCAGAAAGGCCTGTTCGACCTGGAAGAGGAGGAGACTCAGGCGGCGGACACGGGCCTGCCCGAAACCGCACCGTGGGTCGAAAAAGAACAACTCGGCTATGAACGGGAAGTGCTCGGTTTTTACCTGTCGAGCCATCCGCTGGCAGAACATGAATCATTGCTACGCACATTCTGCACTCACTTCAGCAAAGACTTGGGAAAACTGCAGCATCGCAGTGAAGTCATGCTGGGAGGCATGATCAGCGCGATCAAGTTCTCGCATACGAAAAATCCACGTCCTGGCAACACCCAAACGAAATATGCCATGTGGGACCTGGAAGACTTCGATGGCATCATCCGTTGTATTTTATGGCCAGAACAGTTTGCCGAATATGGCCAACTCGTCCAGGCGGATGCCATCCTGGCCTTACGCGGCAAAGTCGACCGCCGCCCGGGCAAAGAGGAAGTCAACCTGATTGTGGATGAACTGATCCCTCTGGCCCAATTGCCGGAACGGTTTTCCAATGGCATCCTGATTCGAGTCCAGGAAGAGGTCCACGGCGAGCGAGGCCTGGAGCAACTCCGAGAAATCTTGCGCGGTTATCCCGGCAAGAAGCGGCTCAAGTTAAGACTTGATCTCGCTTCTGGAGGCCAGGTCTGGCTCGACAGCGGCTGGCCGGGCGTGCAACTTCACCCGGAACTTCGCCAGCGAGTGGACGGCCTGCTCGGTCCGGGCAATCTGCGCCTGCAAAGTGCGCCGCCACGCCCCATGCGACAGCCAACAGGCGGACGAGGCCGCGGCAACGGACGACGGCAACAAGGAAACAACAGAGGATAGCCAGCCGGGAAGTATCAGCAGTTCCCAATACGGCTGTTTCGTATTCGGTGCTTCAACGTACGCACTCTGTTCAACCATGTCATACCGATAAGACTCTCATAAGGCACAAAAATTCCATGTCACGAATCCAACGTATTCTGGTTACCGGCGGAGCCGGTTTTCTCGGTTCCCATCTGTGCGAACGCCTGATCGAGCAGCAGCATGACGTCATCTGCCTGGACAATTTTTTTACCAGCCAGAAAGTGAATGTGGCCCATTTGCTTGCCCAACCCAACTTCGAATTGATCCGGCACGATATCACCCAGCCGATCTTTCTGGAAGTCGACGAAATCTACAACCTGGCTTGCCCCGCGGCGCCCGGTCATTATCAATACAATCCCATCAAAACGATGAAAACATCGATGCTCGGCGCCATCCATACGCTGGGACTGGCCAAGCGTTGTCGAGCCAAAGTGCTGCAAGCTTCGACCAGCGAGATCTACGGCGACCCGGAGGTCCATCCGCAAACCGAAAGCTACCGCGGCTGCGTCAACCCGATCGGCCCCCGTGCCTGCTACGATGAGGGCAAGCGGGCGGCGGAGACTCTGTTCATGGATTACGAACGCTGCCATGGCATGAATGTGCGAATCGTGCGGATTTTCAATACCTACGGCCCGCGCATGCACCCCTACGACGGCCGGGTGGTGTCGAACTTCATTCGCCAGGCACTGGCTGGAGAACCGATCACTCTGTTCGGTGACGGCAGTCAGACACGGTCGTTCTGTTACCGGGATGACCTGGTGGAAGGCATCCTGCGGATGATGAATGGGCCGGACGATTTCCGAGGCCCGGTGAACCTTGGCAACCCGGGAGAATTTACGATTCGCCAATTGGCGGAGTTGATCATTGCAATGACCGGGTCCAAGTCGGAAATCGTGTTACGCCCATTGCCCGACGATGACCCCGTGCGTCGCCAGCCCGATATTTCACTGGCCCGCAAACAACTCGACTGGCAACCTCAGACTTCCCTGGAGGCAGGGCTTGAAAAAACCATCGCCTGGTTCCGCGGCATCCACCTGGAAGACTACCGGGCACCGACGCCAAACTATTAGCTCAACCGGTCCCTGACAGGGCCGGCGTTCGGCCCCAACGGAAAAAACGAGACACCAGCGAACTGGCTACACCGAACAAGATCAGACCGACGACGATCCCAGCAACATCCGCCAACCAGTCGTAGCCGTCGCACGTACGGCCCACGGGAATCTGAGTCACTTCATCGAAAATCCCATACAGGGTGCCAAACAGCCAGACCATAAAATAGTGCGATGCCTGCAGCGTACCCCGAGTAAGTTCCCAACTGGCCAGCAGGCAAACCGTCAGCGTGAGATAAGCCGAAAAATGAAATAGTTTGTCTAATTGGGAAATCGTGGAGACACCGGTCATTGGCATGTGCGTGCCGAGGAACATGCCCACCAGCACAACAATCGCCAGGGTGCGCATCACCATCGCCAGCCGGCGAATTCGCTCTTGAGACATTCTCAGGTCATTTGGCAACATGAATCTGGACTCGTGGAAGTGGTTCTGAAATGAGCAAAGAAGGCAGGTGGTGGAAAACTGTCTCTCGAAGCATACCACCCATACTACCCAATCCCTCATTTCGGGCATAGTATGTGGGAAAATTTAGCCCGGCGGCCTGAGGTAACAGTCGCTCCGAATGGTATACGTAAGGGCGGGTTGAATCGTTCGTGCGGTTGGCAACATTTGGACGGGCACCGCTTGGACAGTCGGCGATCCATACCACTTATCTTTGTTGATTCAAACAACTGACATTGGGCTGGCACATCCCCAGGAGGAACATGAGTGGAAAAACACGAACATTTCATGCGTCAAGCTTTGGCTGAAGCCGAAGAGGCTTTGAAAGCCGATGAAGTGCCTGTCGGAGCGATTATTATCCACCAGGGCCGGGTCGTGGGAGCCGCGCATAACCAGCGTGAAGGACTCCGCGATCCCACCGCCCATGCTGAAATGATCGCCATCACCCAGGCAGCCGCAGGGCTGGAAAGCTGGCGTCTGGAGAAATGCACCCTGTACGTCACCCTGGAACCCTGTCCGATGTGTGCTGGAGCCATCGTCCAAGCTCGAATTCCTCGACTCGTTTATGGAGCCAGTGACCCAAAAGGAGGGGCCGTCCAAACCTTGTTTCAGTTGCTCAGCGACCCCCGCTTGAATCATCAGGCCGAAATTACCGGAGGCGTACTCGAACTGGCATGCGGCGAACTGCTGACCAGGTTTTTCAGGGAGAAACGAGGCGCGAGTGGCAGGCCGGAACAAGCTCCGCGCAGTTCCGGCTGTGCGTAAAATCCAAATGCCGGAACAGCGCGGAGCTTGTTCCGGTCTGAGACTGACCCTTTCAGCGCGGGCAGGCACCTGTACGAGGAACAACCCAATGACCAATTCCCCTTCAACCCTATTGGTTACCGGCGGCGCGGGCTTCATTGGCAGTGCCCTGGTGCGTCAATGGCTGGAGCACGAATCCGCGTCGATTGTCAATCTCGACAACTTCACCTACGCCGGCTTGCAGGCATCGCTCGAAGAGGTCATCGATCACCCCAGGCACCGCCTGGTGGTGGGTGACATTGCCGATCCATCGCTGGTAACTCGAGTCCTGGCGGAACACGCCCCGAAGGCAATCATTCATCTGGCAGCTGAATCACATGTCGACCGGTCGATCGACAGTCCTCCAGCCTTCGCGGTAACCAACGTCGTGGGTACCTGCGTGCTGCTCGATGCGGCCGTCCGGTATTGGCGGACACTGACCGGCCAGCCACGGGACGCCTTTCGTTTTCTGCTGGTTTCCACCGATGAAGTGTTCGGCTCGGCCCAGGCGGATCGACCCTTCACGGCCACGAGCCCGCTGGCGCCCAATTCCCCCTACGCAGCCACCAAGGCGGCCGCTGAATTGCTGGCCCGGGCCTTCCGCAAGACCTATGAGCTTCCCCTGCTGGTCGTGAACCCAAGCAACAACTATGGCCCCCGGCAGCTTCCCGAAAAGCTCATCCCGAAGATGATTCTGGCGGCCGCGGCCGACGTTCCCCTGACTCTCTACGGAGACGGCCTGCACCAGCGCGATTGGCTACATGTGGACGATTGCTGCCGGGCCCTGCGGTTGGTACTCGACCAGGGAGAGCCGGGCAGCCGCTACCTGATCGGCGCGGACCACTGCCAGACCAACCTGCACGTCGCCGAAATGATCTGCGACCTGGTGGATGAGCTGCTGACGACCGGCCAAGCGGAAACCGACCGCTTACCGGCCCCTGCGGGCAATTCACGCCGGCGGTTGATCCGCCATATTGAGGATCGCCCAGGACACGACCGCCGGTACGCGGTCGACCCGCGACCGCTCCGCGAAGAACTTGGTTGGAGTCCGCAAATCCCCTTTGCCAAGGGTCTGCGTGATACGGTGCGCTGGTATCTCGAAAACCGGTCCTGGACCCGGCAAGCACAAGAGGCCGTCCAACAAGCAGACTCTTGATGTTATGGAGTGCTGCGGCACAGCCGTCGCTTTGGCTTGCTATGAACGAAGGATGTATCCAGTCGGAAAATCTGCGTAGAAAATCTGAGTCACTCGAAAAACCGATCGGTATTCTCAAAGAGTCTGGCCATCGGCAATGAAAATCCAGGCATGACATTCCCACCCTCAAGCGTGCCGGTCATTCCAACGACCGAAGACTCGTCAGGCGAGGTGAAAACTTCCATCGTCCGGGATACCGGGTCGAGTTGACACACCAGTCGTGTCCCCCAATCGAAATAGTCATTCCGCTTGTTTTTCATTTCCCGTCGCGTGTTGCTTGGGCTGAGTACCTCGACTGCCAGGTCTGGATGCAAGTCGGCGATCGGCTGCTTTTGCAATTCCCGCATCGGGTTTTGCGACCAAGAGATAAACGAAATGTCTGGCAAGTAAACCCGCTGCGGGGAAAACCGCAGCATACCGGCCTCACCAAGCAGGATGCCAAGATCGTTTTCTCGCACAAAACGGCTCAGGTATTCGACGAGCACCATGGCCAAATACGATTCGATTGCCCCCATGGCCTTCTCCACTAAAGTACCGTCGATCAGTTCACAGAGAAGTTTTTCTTTCTCATAGGCACGAATAAGATCCGCTTCGGTGGCAGAGCCTGGAGCTGGGGAGAGACGAATGCGTTCACCAGGGACACTGCCGACATGAGTGACAAGTTCCGCCACGTTCCGCGGCACGAAAGGGGTAGTTGCTATCTGGTCCATACGATACTCCCGATGCGTGTTCCCCCGATGCGTATTCCCCCGATGCGTATTCCCAAATCCATTGTGAACCACTCGAGACAGTAAAGCAAGACAATAGGGCCAATAGGGGAGCCGGAACATTGGTGAGAGAACCCCACATTTTTCCTCCATTCAAACTGTTAGGAAATTTGGCGACACGCAACTGTGGGTTTACTCCGGCAAACGCTGGCGACGCATTCTCCAAAGAGAGCAATTTGCGACCGCATGACCAAAATCTAACCACATGGTCACCTTCTTGTTACCTGTTCCATTCGAGCGCCAAACGATGTTTCAATCGGGCTCGCCGAGCAGAGCGGTTGCTTCGCGCTCGAGCGTGGCGAATTCTACTTGCCAATGCCATTTTTCCGTGACGCCCGCGAGACGTTCCGCACAGCGGTTGGCCTCGACGAGTTGCCGGCTGGCCTGGAATTGGTGGCCCAGTTGATTGCGGGCCATGGCGAGAAAATAGTGCGTACAGGTAAGAATATACTGGCCCTTGGTGTCTGCTGATGGGTCTGGATTCGCAACCAGGCCCGCCAATGTTTCGTAGGCCTCGGCATAGCGTCCCAAGCGGTACTGCATCGTGCCAAGGCGCAGCATATCCACGTCATACAGGCCGTCCCTGTCATCGTTGAGTTTTGTGGGTTTCCCCAGCTTCAAAGCGGTCAACTCTTTCACGTAGGCGTTGAATTCGTCGTTAGCTCCAGGAATCAAGGCCCCCAACCATGCCACGGCAAGTTGCTTGGACCAGACCTCGCTATCCCGCACCCCATCCATGAGCGCGGCTTGCAGTTCGCGGTAGGTGGCCATGTCCCGCGCGCCTAACAATGCGTAGGCCCTCCACCTGGCCATCCACAAACCCTGCTTGAGCTGCCCAGGGACCGCTGCAGAGAATTCTCGGGCGGCCGCATCAAATTCACCCAGCCGGGCCAATGCATGACCTCGGAGGTACCGATAGTCGAGGGCCTTCGGGGCCAAATCAAGGGCCCGCCGCAGGTAGCTTGGCTGCAGCTCGGCAGTCTTTTCGGTGGCCTGATCGTAGTAGACCCAAGCCAGTTCGGCACGGCGATTTCCACCTTCGGCGAACTCGTATCCCCGCGTGGCGTCCCAAATCTGAATCACACCAGCGTCGTTTACGGCCGCAAGCTTTTTGCCGTCGGGACTCCAGGACACCAGCCCACAGCTGTCCCCTTCGACATGAAGTGTCAGCAGTTCATTACCCTGCCGCGGTTCCATAACTTTCACCGTGCCACTGGCCGCAGCGGTTGCCAAACGGAGTCCGTTCGGGCTCCAGGCTAGGGCCCGGATTGGCACATCGTGGGCCTTGCACAACACGGTCTTTTCGCTGGCACTGGGCGAAAGAATCTCGACCAATCCTTCGGTTGTCCCCTGGGCGAGAAAGCGGCAGTCGGGACTCCAGGCAAGGGCTACAATCTGGCCGCCGTAGCGCGAGCGGTTGCCAAACATGCGTTTTCTGGTCCGCTTCCCGGTCGCGACATCGACCACATGGAGATGCGACGACCAAACCGGATTGCCGTTGTCACCAAAATCTCCCAAGCCGACTAGCGCGACGGAGGCGCCGTCTGGCGACCAGGTAGGGTTGGTAAGTTCGTCAGTCCCATTGTTAATTCGACGATGGATCCAGCGCGAAATTTGTTGCTCTTTATTTACATACCAGCACTCCAAATCAAAGCTGGTGGCCGAACGGATAACGACGGCCAATTTTGTTCCCTTCGGCGACCAGGCAAAACTTCGCGGCTCGAACGATTCACCCGCGGTCCAGACGGAATGAACGGCAGCTGATTTCACCTTGCGAACGGTAATCGACTTCGATTCGTTCGCTCCAGACCAGTGGGCCCACAGGCGGCCGTCGGGGCTTAAAATACCGGTATCTTCACCCGCGCTGACCAGCGGCGAGACGGTCTCGATACGCTCGCCATCCTTGGTGTGCCACCGGGAGATGGTCAAATCACCCGCGGCCACGGAACTGAGTGAGTCTGCCCTGTTACTCCAATCAATCCGCGCTACAGGAGATCCGGTAGATATTGAATGCGACTGCCCCGGTGATTGCAGGTCCCAAATTCGAATTTCTCTGTAAGCGTCTGTCGTCACAAGGTGGGTGCCATCGGGACTCCAACTTACCGAGTTGACCGGTCCTACATGGCCGGCGAGCGTCGTGATCTTTTTATCACTGGTAGCGTCCCAGATATCAAGCATGGTGCGGTCGTTGATTGCCAGTCGAGTGCCCGAGGGGCTCCAGGCGACGTCGCTTTGGTTCCTGCGGCTAAAGCGACGGAACGGGTGCTCCACCATCTTGTTCCAATCATGGCAGCTCAATAGGTACCAGCCAGATGTCGCGTTGACAGCCAATTGGCTGCCATCAGGTTTCCATGAGACTTGAATGTGAGTGCCCAGATACTACCGTTCGCGCCACGGAGTTCTCGAATTCGGTCCGTACGGCGATCCCAAAGATAGATGCCACTGTCATCCGAAGTAACTCCCCATGCGAGCGTTTGGCTATCAGGACTCCAAGCAACTACTTCTAGCATATTCATCGAGGGCATGAAGAGTCACACGCACTCGCCTGAGTCGGCCTTCCATATCTTACCGGCAGTAGCGATCAATTCCCCATCGGGACTCCAGGAGGCAAAAACCATACCGGTTGGATTGTGTAAGGTTTGAATCTCCGCATGACAGTGCGAGAACAAATAATACCATTCCCAACTGCGGTGATCGGGCTGGTTACCAACCGGTAAATGACGAACCAGTTTCTCCTGCAGCCTGGCCAGGTTTCCATCGGCCAAATCTGTCTGGCCGGAGACAATTTCCGCATAGTATTGCTGCAGGCGCGCCTCGTTGCGCTGCACCATGGCCTGGTTGCGTTCCCCTTCGGCCCGCTCACGATCGGCAACGGCCGCTTGCCGAGAATTGGCAACCAGGGCGGTCGCGGTTGCCAGTACCACGGACAGTAGCAGTGCCGCCGCGACGCCAGTCCACACCATGCCAACGTGCCTTTGTGACCATTTCAGCGCCCGGCTGCGCAAGGTTGGCGGTTTGGCCTTGATCGGCCGGTGTTCAAGAAACGCCTGCAAGTCATCGGCAAATTGCTGCGCCGTCTGGTAACGCTCGTCGGGACTATTGGCCAGCGCCTTGTGCACAATCGTTTCCAACTCCAAGGGAATGTGCCGGTTGAGTTTGCGCAGCGGGGTTGGCTCCCCAAAAGCAATTTGCTTTAAAAGCTCCGAGCGATCAGCGCCGTCGAAAACTGGCCGCAAGCCAAGCAATTCGTAGAACGTGGCCCCCAGCGAATAAATGTCGGCCCGGTGGTCGATCACCACCCGTTTGGCCAGGGCCTGCTCGGGAGCCATGTAGCGCAGCGTGCCGACGATGTCGCCGGTCATCGTCAGGCCGGCGTCGGCCTCGATGCGGGCCAGACCGAAATCGGTCACGTACAGTTTGCCCTCCGCGTCGAGCAGCAGATTGCCCGGCTTGATGTCGCGATGCAGCACGCCCTGATCGTGCGCATGCTGCAGCGCCTCGGCGGCCTGGATGCCGAGCCGGGCGGCGGTGTGGTAACGCTGGGTATCCCGCCGCGAGTCGACCAGCGTGCTGAGGCGCGCCTGCGCATCCCGCTGCGTCGGGGTGGCGGAACCAGAACGTGTGTCGGTCGTTGGGTCTTCGTTGCCTGAAGGCCTGGCGACCCGATCGAACCCGACGCCCGCTGCCGCTGATTGCACGGGGGATAATCGTTGGTGACGAAATTGCCAGATCATCTCGGCCAGGCTCTGGCCGCGAACCAATTGCATGGAGAAGTAATGAATGCCCCGTTCTTCCCCCACGGAGTAGACTGAGACGATATGCGGATGATCCAAGGCGGCCACCGCGCGGACTTCGTTGCGAAAGCGCTGCAGCGCCTTTTCTTGCGCCAGAGCAGCAAAAGGGAGAACCTTGAGAGCCACTTTGCGGCCCATGGAAATCTGCTCGGCCTCGTAGACCGTTCCCATGCCGCCGCGACCCAACTCGCGGAGAATACGGAAATCGCCCAGCACGCCGGTCAGATACGCAGGGCCGGCGCTGGGAGCTTGTTCGCCCTCAGCCGATTCGGCCGCTCTCCCCCAGTTGGCCATCGCCAGCATGGTCGGCATCAATTCGCGGAGGCGCTCGGCGAATTGAGGATGTTCGCAAGCGAGCAGCTCCACGTCAACTTCCTCTCCTTCGTCGAGCCGACAGGTTATCTGTTCCAGCAGGTTGGCGAAGGACTGCTCAGGGCTCGCACCATCGACGGCTGCCGCGGCACGGCCGCCAGCCCCAGGGTGGATCGATTCAGGCGGCATCGTTCAAACCTCCCCCTGGTCGGGTGAAAGAATTTTGCGCATGCGTTCTCTTTTATTATATATACAAGG
>JAJRWS010000222.1 GCA_024276705.1 Planctomycetota bacterium
CGTGTCCTGCGTCCCGGAGGGCAGGCGATTGTAGGTTTTCAGGCTTCCTCCCAGGTGGCTGCAACCGGGTTGCAACGGACCTGGCTGGACAAATGGCGAGCCCGGGTTGGGCCCAAAGATCCCGCCCAGCAAGGGGCAGCGGAAATCGTCGAAGATGGGCAAGGCGTCTGGATGAAAATTCGCAAACCGGCGAGAGCTGGCACGGACAACTGGAGCCATTGGGAACATGGTCCGGACAACAATCCGGTCTCGGACGACCAGGTTATCCGAGCACCTTACCGAACCCAGTGGCTCGGCCTGCCGCTTTACATCGCCATGCCGGCCATCACGACGTCCGCGGGCGGCAAACTCTACATTGCGATGGGCCACATCGCCCATCATGAGCGTGAAGAACCTTGGCTCAACACGTTGCTCGCCCGCAACGCCTACAACGGTTCGATCCTGTGGCAGCGAAAACTGCCCGAGGGCTATCTGGTCCACCGATCCGCGTTCGTGGCGACCGACAAGACCTTTTACATGATTGACGATACGGAGACTGGCTGCCTGTTGTTGGATCCTGACACGGGTCTGCAGCAGGGACGAATCAGCGTGCCGAAACTGGGCGGCCAGCAATGGAAGTGGATGGCCATTCAGGATGGCGTCCTGTATGTCTTGGCTGGACGAAAAAATGGCCCCGCCGAAACCACCATCGTCCGCAGCTCCTACACGCATTGGAGCTGGGGGGAGCTGAGCAAAGGCTACTATCAAAAACGAGTCCCCTGGGGTTTCGGCACCACGATCCTGGCCTACGATCTGGCCAGCAAAAAGCCTTTGTGGTTCCGTCGGGAACCCCGCGGTATCGATTCGCGCGCCATGGTCCTGGGCGATGGACACCTGTTCTACTACGGCCCCGATTCGCATGTCGGTTGTCTCGACGCGGTCAGCGGCAGCCTCGTGTGGACCAACGACGATCCCGGAGTTCGACAACTGATTGAACAACCGGGCGAAGCACTCAGCTCCACGCCCGGATTCCGTTCCTCCTGCTACACGCTTTACACGCCCAAAGCCCTCTGTTTTGAAGGGCAGACACGCATGAACGTGGTGGCCCTCTCCACCACCGACGGCAAGTTGCTGTGGCAGCATCGCAAGACCACCAGCAATCCCAACATGATCCATGCCGATGAGCGTCTCTACGTGGGAGTGGGCCCCGATGGCAACACGTTGGCGCTCGATCCGGTTTCAGGCGAAACATTGGCGGACCTGGGATTCAAGAAACGCTCATGCGCGCGTTTGACCGCCACCGATGATTCGTTTTTCTGCCGCGGTTGGCCGGAGGGCCTGACTCGTTACGATCGCAAAACGGGCAAGGTGTTGTTCAATGGCGCTTTCCGGCCTTCGTGCAACGACGGTGTGATTCCAGCAAGCGGGATGCTGTACGTGGGGCCCTGGGCTTGCGATTGCAATCTGTCGGTCATGGGCCGGGTGGCCCTTTGTTCCGCCAGCGATTTTCAGCCCGATTCGCGGACCGCTTCCACAAGCAGGCTGGAAACAGAACCCTCGGCGCCGGACCCCATCGCACCGCTGGAGCCGTCGGCCCTCGATTGGCCCACCTACCGTGGCAACCGTTCGCGGACCGCCTCCAGCATGGCCAGCGTGTCGAAGGAGTTGTCACAAATCTGGCACTTCGTGCCCCCTGCGAACGTTCGGCCAACCGCTCCCACCGCGGCCGGAGGATTGATTTTCATCGGTAGTGACGATGGCCAGCTACGGGCCATCGATGCGGTCACCGGCAAACAAAAATGGTCCTTTCTGACCGCCGGCCCCATCTTGCAGCCACCCACGATCGATGCGGGGCGGGCTTACCTTGGCAGCGGGGACGGCTTTATCTACGCACTCGAAGCGCAAACAGGTCGCCTGCTATGGCGTTTTCATGTGGCCCCTCATGATCGGCGCATCATGGTTTACGGCGCGCTCAGTTCCACCTGGCCGGTCAACAGCGGCGTGCTGGTTGAGGATGGGGTGGCTTACGCGGCGGCAGGCATTGTCGATTACGACAACACCTACGTCTGTGCACTCGATGCCCGCAGCGGAAAGCTAAAATGGCGCAATGACACTTACGGCCACCTCGACCCCGCGCTCGGTAAGGGAATTTCCGCCCAAGGCACGCTCACTATCGCTCAGGGAAGGCTTTGGCTGGCGGGAGGAAACGTCGTCTCGCCAGCGGCCTACGACCTGGAGACGGGCAAATACGTCGGTCCGCTGGTGGACGACGGCTCACCCCGGGCCAACCGGGGCGAAGAGATCGCCCTGTTTGGAGATCGCACCATCATGCTCGGTGGCCGTTTGCGTTACTCGGCCGTGCGGAATGTCGTCAACCCGGGTCTCTTTACATTGCAATCGATCGGATCGGACCGGGCGTTGGCCGCGGAACTGCCGATCGCCAATGGAAAAATCGCGCCCGCCTGGGATGGACAGTTGCTGGCGACCGTCCAGGGCAGGGAGCAACCTCTGATTTGCTACACGGTCGATCAGGTGAACCAATACTTGCGCCGGGGCGATCGTAATCAACGGCCCACCGCGAAATGGACCGCCTCGGCACTACCGGACAGTGATACGATTTCTGTCTCCCTTGCCCAAGACGCCGTTCTCACGGTTTGTGAAACACCGAAATTCCGCGACTGGCGCGTCAACTGGAGCCTCTGCACGTGGGACCGCAGCCAGGGCAACCTGCTTTCGCAAGTCTCGATCCCCAGCGAAGCCTTGCCGGGCGGCCTGCTCGTCAATCGCGAAGGGCGCGTGGTGGTGGTCATGCAGGATGGCAGCGTGGCCTGCTACGGCGGCGCCGAGCCACTGGCGGTTAGTGCGAAGTCCTACCTTGAACAAGCGCACCGCGATCCCAATCAGCGTGCCAGCGCGATCCAGTTTCTTCGTTCCGTCCTGAATTCAGTCCAGAACCCGGCAACGCATCAGATGATCCAGGGCAACCTGGAAACACTGGGAATTCGCTGGGGAGATAAAACCATGAAGAATGGCGGCATCGCCCACTGGCACCTGCTGGGCGAAGTTCCCTGGGACCTGACCGAGAACCCTCTGGATAAACCCTTCGTGGGAGAGCCCCAGGTCGACATTTCCCAGCCACAGACGATCGGTGAGCGAACGCTCGCATGGAGTCGGTATACGACCGACGAAGTGAACGGCAAAGTGGATCTGGCGAAAATCATGGGCGATCGCACCCAAGTGGCGGCTTACGCCTACGCCGAATTCAGCCTGCCTGAGGAGGCGGACCTGATCTTGAAAATTGGCAGCAACGACGGATTCAAATGCTGGTTCAATGGGCGCGAAGTGGGCCGTTACGATGGCGGGCGTGCCTACGCTCCCGATCAAAACAGCCTGCCGGTGCATGCCAGGAAGGGAGTGAATCGGGTCTTGATGAAAGTCACGCAAATGGCCGCGGCCTGGGCTTTTAGTGTCCGCCTGACCGATCCCTCGGGTGCGCCGATTGACTTGACCCGTTAAGAGGCGGCAGATAAATAACTTCCCGATTTTAAGTAGGATATTTCGGTTTCCCTTCGTACTCGTATTCAGCGAAGCGGTACTCGTACTCGACGACCGTGTGATACCCGCCATGCGATTCGAGTACGAGTACCGCCGCAAGCGGCTGAGTACGAGTACGATGGTTGCATTACCAGAACACCACGATTTACCGAAGTTTTTTCTTGAACGTTCCCTACAGAAAACCGGATAGTTATTTATCGGCTAAC
>JAJRWS010000223.1 GCA_024276705.1 Planctomycetota bacterium
GACATCGAATAAGGCTTGGCCGATAAATAACTATCCGGTTTTCTGTAGGGAACGTTCAAGAAAAAAACTTCGGTAAATCGTGGCGTTCTGATAATGCAGCTTCGTACTCGTACTCAGCCGCTTGCGGCGGTACTCGTACTCGAGTCGCATGGCGAGTATCCTACGGCCGTCGAGTACGAGTACGAAGAGAAGCCAAAATACCCAACTTGAAATGGGGAAGTTATTCCTCGTTCGCTCCTAAGGAACCATCATACTCCGCCAGTGCATGTCCGCGAAGTCCAGGTATGCCTGCCAGTCGAAATCAGTCACGTCGTGCTTGCCCGAGCGGATGTGGTAGCCGACGGTGGCCATGACTGGCCGGTCAAGCGGCGGCATCACTGCCGACGGCAACGCCTGTCCGCCCAGCAATCGATAGACACTGCCTGCATGGTACGCGGCCAGGAACTCTCCATGCGGGTCGGCCCAGCGGTCCTCGGCGGCACTGGCGATGTAAACCGGCCGCGGCCCAATCAGGCCAATGAGCTCGTGCTGATCGACCGGCAAAGCATCCTCCCGGTCGTTGAACTGTTTGAAGTTGCCACAAAACCAGTGCGGAAAGGTCGTGTTGATCGACCGGACCGTCTCTCCGAATCGGCGCCGGCTGAGGGCCGCGCCACCGCAGCCGGAATCGTTGGAGATGACCAGGGCGAAACGCTCGTCCTGGGCGCCTGCCCAGAGGGCCGTCTTGCCCAAACGCGAATGGCCCAGGACGGCCACCCGCCGGTGATCGATCGCCGTGTCGGTCGCAAAGTAATCGAGCGCCCGGCTGAGTCCCCAGGCCCAGGCACCGATCGACCCCCACGCGTCCGGGGCTGGTTTCTTCTGTCCGGAGGCGTAGAAAAGTGGGTGGACTCCATTTTGAAAACCGTCGTCAAAGTCAGGGTCGATGTCGCCGTAGTAGATCGTCGCCAGACCGTAGCCGCGGTGGAGAATTTTTTCGATTGGCCAACGACTCGCCGCGCAGCCGCGCGAACGTTCGGTAGCCCGGTGATGGATATAGCCCGACTTTTCGTCGTTGCGGAACCAACGGGTGGAGAGGGGTACCGTCGGGTCGGTACTGATGGAGTGGTTGCCACGAAAATTCAAAGTCAGAAACAGGGGAACCGCTTCTCCGGCCGCAGCCCCCCCTGCCCTCTTACCCGCCTGCCCGGTGGCCGTAGGCAGGTAGATCAAGATATCCATGCGCGGGCCCTCCGGCGTGCCGGTAAAATAAACCGACACCTCCTTGCGCAAGGCTTTGCCACCGAGCGCAGCGGGCGTGACGCGGGTTACCTCAAAGTTCATCTCCGCCAGCGGTTCGGGACTGTGGCCGTAGACATGCATGCGGAACAGTTCCAGAATTTCGGGCCGCCGTTGTTGCCGCCAGACGCTGGCGGTGGTCACCTGGCTTCCATCTGTCAGGACCAGGGGATCGGGTAACGTGTATTCAGGCACCTGGGATTCGTCGTAATTGGCCTTCGGTGGCGCGGCTTGAACCCAGGCCCCCAGCCAACAGGCAAGGAGAAAAACCGTTACCTGTGCTATTCGCAGATAACTCATGTTGGAACCCTTTCGATCAGATTTCACTGTTTACGATATGTCAATATTGCTGCGCCTGGCTGGTCTGTCAGAGTGATCGCAACACCACGCTCCATCAGGTCGCGGCCGTTCTGCAGGGTGCGCTGCTGGCTGTCCAGGTCGGTCAGCGCATACGTGGCGCTCGGATCGAGACCGCACAATCGGTACGACTCTTTTTCCACCAGGCTCTGGGGTCTGCGGAATGCCTGGACCACGCCCTCATTCAAATCCGGGCGATGAAATTGCCACGCCAGCCATGTCTCTCCGGAGGTGCTGTACGGACCCAGCGGATAGAAATCGCCCGTGTAAAGACGCTTCAGCGACTTGTACTCCGTCAGCACACGGCCCATCGATTTCCAGACCGCCGGATCTTGTGAGTAGAAGTCCGCAGTCAGGACAAAGTGGCTGCCCAGGCCGCTACGACATGCGTAACGATCGACACTGGCGGCCCCTATTCCGGTGATCGGAAGCCACTGGGCGAGTCCATAGGTGTGGCACTGCTGGCCGATGGGATCCCACAAATAGTCGCTGCGCGTCAGCACCAGCGCACGGCGGAGCATTTCAAAATCGATCCGTCGGCCGGCACGATCCATTTCCGCCGCATTCGGTTCGATCGCCTGGCAGACGATTTCCCCGAGGGTCCCTGGCCAGGCAGCCAGCAGGGCGAAAACAGGCAGCCAGGCGCGGTACCGGTAATAGTTCGACATGCGTCACTACTCTTTCGTGTGATTTACTGATTCTGTACTTCCAAATTGACGTCTAGCCCTACGCTGGACAGGACGATAAGCCGCCCGAAAACCAGCGATTTTAGCAGCCAGAACGCTGACCGGGTCGGCTTCATCGGCCATTTTCGGAACTACTGTAATTGACCGGTCCTTATTCCCTTGCTCGCAACAACGGGGGTGCTTCGAACTCCGCCTGCATCAACCGAGGCAGTTCGTGGACCTCCCCCTGGCGATTGGCAAAGTAGAGCCGCGACAACGACGGCCGGCGGCCATGGCCATCGGCCCAGAACGCATAGAAGTCTGGATGCACCCCGACCGGCCTGCGCACGTACGTATGATTTCGCGGACTGGCCGAGGTAAGCTGTCGTTCGCGCAGCCAGGTTTCGCCCTGATCGCGGCTGACCCACAGGGCAACTTCCCCTCCCGGATTAAACGGTTGGGGTCCCGTTTCACTGGGAGCAACGATCCGCCAGGTCCCATCGGCCTCCAGCCACAGCGAGCCCATGTCGTAATTGTTATCCGAACAAAAGGCGGAACGAATCTGCCACTGATTGCCAGTCCAGCGGGCGGTCATCCAGGTCCGAGGAGCATTTTGCGGTCCCGCCTGATAGCCCCGGCTAGTCACGTACAAAATCACCGGCCGATCCTGGGCATCGTAGCAGATATCTTTCAGGTACACGTTGAGGCCAGCAGCCGCATAGTCGTGCACCAACGCCTCATTCTGAACATTTTCAAGAGGCACCTGCAGGGGAGCGCCTGCAACGGTTCGCCAGGAACGGCCGAAATCGAGGGTTTCAAGATAATAAAGGTTGGTCCGCCAATTGAGGCCTCGGCCACGAGGGTGATAATTGAAGGCAGTGCCCGCCCGGGCGCAACCGACTGCGCTCGTTTGATAGTGCCCCTGTTCGATGGCTGCCAGCCGCTGCCGATTTTCCCACTGGACCCCGTCGCGGCTCGTCATGCACAAAATGGTCCGCTGAGCCGGATCGTCATACCGGGTGAAAAAGCCGATGAACCCCTGCTCCTGGCAATGCCACACCTGCATGTACGAGAAATTGGTGATCGGCACGCGATGATTACCGTCAAGCCAGACTGCGGGAACCGGCTCGAACGCAGCGACCGAGTAGGGTTGCCGGCTGCGGTGAATGTAAGAAGGCCGCGCCCGTCCATGGGAGGTCGAAAAAATCCATACGTACCCTTCACCATCCACGCTGATCACCGGATTGTCATGGGCATCGCCAGTCTGTTTGTCGAGCAGAATGGTCGGCCTGGGAACCATCCCAGAACGATGGTCATAGTAGGAAACCATGTGCAGAAGATGCCCCTTGCCAACGCTGTCGTCACCCTTGCCATCGCCATCAGCAGTTGTGCCGCCGTAGCAGAAAAACGTTTTCTCGACTTCCGGGCGGTAAACGGCAAACGGCCGGTGCTTCGCGCAGTACGTCCCGAGACCGCCGCTGTACTTGTAAACGTACTGGTCATGTGAGGGCTGGTTACTGTACCAGATGCCCCGGTAACCGCTGTCCTTGCGGTTCAGTAAAACGGCCGGCACCCGGTCCTGGCCCTGGGCGGTCGCCGGCAGCCGGGACATGGAAAAGAGGGTGGCAAATAATAATCCACATCGTAGCAGGGCTCGGCCAATGGATGCATGCATGGGCTGTAAAGGGTTCGGGGTTCAGGGTTCAGGTCGAGATCCATTTTGCGCTGACCGACCTCCATTATGTCCGCAACCGTCTGTCAAGAAAAGCCTCAGCCCCGACTTGTCCTGTCGAACCAAAGCGAGAAATCTATTCTGTTCGGCTGGTAACCTTTCCTGGTGAGGCAACACGACCGGGAAAACTAATTGTCGCTACACATGCCGGATTCTGTGCCGCCTGTTTTGGGAAAGTGCCGTTTTCCCCGGTGTTTTTTGGGGTAGTTCGAATCCTGCGTCGCCCACTGTTTTATAGGGTTTGCAGACGACCGCCTAGTGAATCGTCACTAAAAGCCACCACCAAAGTTACCAGGGTCATTTTTGACCTATCTTAATGGTGGAGGTGATTATGATTCCCAAGATATTGAACCCAAGGATTTGCCGATCCCTGTCGCATAAGGATTCAGAATTTCCAATGGCTCGATGAAACCTGGGTTGCTAGCGTCCTAGATTCTTTGCTCAAGAGGCAAGAATCTTAGGCAACCCTGATGCAGCCGGACCATTGGAGTCCGTGGATGCCCAAAAGCCTCATGTGTCAGTTCGAGAAACGCCGTTACTGCGTCGGAATTACACTCCGATGTTTGATAGCCTTTTCGTAACCACGCTCACCTCAGCTTGAATTGGGGAGTTACAGACTTCATTTGCCCGAAAAGCTTATGGGTTTCGGAATTCCCTAAAGAGAGTATTAACCTCTTGAGCATTAGTTAGATACCATTCTTTACCTGGAGAGTAACAAACCTTTCGATTTTCGCTCTTCAAGTGCTGGTGTATCGCCGATTCGGTGCCAACCCCATCCTCGCATCTTCCAACCATCAGCATGTATCCGTCCTCGTTACTGCCGAGAATCTGTTGACTGACTCTACCTTCCGAGTCCCCCGCGTTTGTTACGTAGCCGATTTTCACCGGGTAGGTTTTAGCTTTGTTTAACTCAGCTTCTTTGAGGCAACTCTCATAGGTATAGGCGTACACCTCAAACGGGCCAGTGCCGATCGTTTCAAAGCTGTCGATCTGCTTGACGCGACTCTTAGAGAATGAATCCAGCATGGATCTAAATGCTGCTTTATCAATCCCGCTTTCGTAGCGTTCCAATTCCTCAAGGATTTGGCGAATTTCGCGCTCGTGTTCATCGTCTACGACAAAGTCGAACCACCAAATCTTAATGTCAGTTGTCACACCATTGTCAAACTTAATGGTTGCCCAATAATGAGAGGACGCCCCTTTCTTTTTGAAGATGCCCTTCTCGGTAATTGTCCAGCCAAATGATCCGTAGCCGAGTTCGTCTGAGAATCCGTCGGGCATTTCTATGAGTACCCACACCACTTGGCATGCGGATCCGCACTAGCGAGGCTCTTCGAAGAAGAGGAAGCTCGCTACAGCGTTGCTTCAATTAAACAAGTTCTTGTTGCTCAATCCACTTGTTGGTCAACGCATAACGTATGGCGGGTTTGCGCGCGTTTCCTGCCAGAGTAGCCAGACTATCATTGAGCCTCGACAGGAGTTGCAATATCAGCACCGCCGTGACCAAGAGGATTACGGTAGCCGGTTCGGGCACTTCGCGGACCGTGAGCCGTTGATTGGCCGCGACATTGTAAAGTTGCTGAACATTTCCGCCAGGCCAGCGGATTTCGATGAGATCAATGGGGGAGTCCAGCTCCCCCAGGCCGAAGTGAGCAGTGAACGCGCTTTGGCCGAGAAAGTTGCTGCCGCCGTCGATCTCACGAACCAATTCGTCGCCGGTGACCGTGAGGTCGAGATCGACGAAGATTTTTGCCCCAATTCCATTGCGATTGGAAAGAGTACCGACCAGGTCGACCGCAAGCCAGCTTGCTGTACTGTCCAGGTCATTTCGATACAGGAGAGGCTGGCCCGCGTTGTTGACAACAAACAGATCAAGATCGCCGTCGTTGTCGTAGTCAAAGAATGAGGCGCCCCAACCCCAGCCGCCATTGCGAACGCCAGCCGCATCGGTTTGATCGGAGAAGGTCCGTCCTCCCTCATTGCGATAGAGACGATTTCCCGAGCCGCCCCAACTGCAGAGGGTGTCCGCGCAGGAATCTTTCTCGTCATGGATCGAGGTGACAAACCAGTCCAAATCGCCATCACCATCGTAGTCGCCAACGGCCGATCCCATGCCATTTTCATCGGTTCCCACGTTGGCCTGATCGGTCCCATCGGTAAAAGTGCCATCGCGATTATTCCAAAACAATCGGCTCGTGTTGAAGTCGCCAGCAACCACCAGATCCTGCCAGCCGTCGCCATCCATGTCGGCAAGTCGGGAGGCGAAGGCAAAAACGCCGTGCGTTGGCCCGTTGCGACCGGTCGCTGCAAGGCCAGCAAGAGAGACCTCGGCGAATTCGGTTTGGTCGAACAAAACGGGGACAGAACAAAACGGGGACAGGTCCAGTTAAAAGCATCTTGGGGGCAAACCCGGTTTTCGGAGGGGAGCTGCGTAGGGTCAGAGCGCTGCGCTGGGTCAAACCCGGTTTTCTTTTTATTTGAAGCGTCTTCTGAATCTGTTCCACTTCCTTGAAGGATCGTGTCTTTCCGGCAAGCGGGCAAAATCTCAAATGGCAGTGTCTATCAAGATGCGCACATTTTTTTCAGGTTCCTTTGGTAGGGGATTCGGACCGGCCGGACAACTACCTCCCCACGCCATATCGAAAAATGCACCAGAGGGCTTGCAAACCGTCGCGAAGACGTATCTTCTTCCCCTCGGCAAAGGAGCGGCCCTGGTAGGAGATGGGCACTTCGCATAAGCGTACTTCCCCCATGCGGGCCAGCTTTGCGGTGATTTCCGGCTCGATACCAAAACGATTCTCGCCCAGTCGGGTTTTTCTGAATGCGCTCAAGCAAGCGTTCAAGCGTAGCCGCTTCGTTGTAGACCGGCACTATGACCGATAACAAAAAGCCCTCTGGCAATGAGTCTTGGGTGGATGGTGCCTTTTCAAGAAGCCCATGCGGCCTGTCCATTTCATAAGGAGGAATTGAAACATGTCCGTCGACGGAAATTGGCGACCCTTTACCTGGAAAACCGGGTTCCTGTACCTGGTTGCATGGCAATACGTCTTGGGGCCTTCGGTTGCCGCTTGCGCGCTCAAACCGAAAGGGCGGCTGTTGAGCGACATGATCACCAGCGCCATGGCCGGCAACTACTCGGCGATTGAATCGGCCAGGCTGACCATGCGGGAAACGTCGCGGGATCGGTCCGCCGTGGATTCAGGGGAAACGATCGAAAATCTACCGGATGGCCGCATGGTAAAAGTCTTCCACTCGCCGGAGGTGGTTGCCACATTAAGCATCGTGCTAAATGAAAAAGATTTCCGCTGTGAAAGGCGCGCCGGTGCGACAGGCGCTGGAAAAATCGTGGAAGTCCATGGCCTGGTCGATGGATACTGGACCCAGTATGTGCCCTCGATTTCAACTGGATGGATCCGTTTGACCGATCAGCTTCCTTCTCTTTTCC
>JAJRWS010000224.1 GCA_024276705.1 Planctomycetota bacterium
ATATTGATGATGACCGACCTTGCCTCCCAGTCGGGTTCGAGTACGAGTACCGCTTTGCTGAGTACGAGTACGATATTCTCTTCTCGGCTCCTTTGAGGAGCCTTCCTCAAGCCACCCGCTATGCGGGTGGTACATGACTCGTGTTGTTTGGGGTGCTATGGAGTGACGCATCAATAATTGTCGTGGTTTTCTCCGCGAACCAAACGTTTTGTTCGCGGAACGAACAACGACGATACGACCGTTATTACTGCGCAGGTACCATATCACTGCGGTGAATCCTTGTCGGTGATCAGCAGCTCGGTGAAAGACCGGGAATCGACCTGGTTCGGCTCACGCTTGCCGGTCTCTTCGTTTTGAACCCACATATGCCGGTACCGGAACCAGGCCCCGTTGTTCGTGCCGTCGGCACGGACGATCATCGGAATTCGATCTTTGTCCTCCTGCCCACCCGCCACGATCTGGCGGGACCAGCCCGTCTCGATACCGGTGAACTGGTGGAGCGAATAGCGCGTGGCGCTGGAATAGAGCACGTCCGCCTGGCCATCTTCATCCACGTCGACCATGCGCAGTCCGGCATCGCGTCCCTCCTCGTCAACGAAACGTGTCCTGTGGGGAAGACTTATCGGTAGCCGTTGCCACGCGTGCCGATCTGCGGACCAGCGGAATATGCCGTTCTGGGCCGGGTTGCCGACCATCAGCTCCGAGATGCCGTCGCCATCGAGATCGCGCAGCCGCACACCCTGGTCGCGGCCATCACGACTGGTCAGGACCGGCCCATCCAGCTCCAGACCGGCCAGCCCGTCGGGCACTTCCAGCCACCGATGGCCGTCAAAATGCCACAGTCCGGCGGTCGTTTCATTGCGAACCAGAAGGCTGGCAAAGCCACTCTTCTGCAACACTCCAAAGCGGACTCCCGAGTCGCGCAAGTTTCCCTGCCCGTCTGCAACGACCAACTCGGCGGGCAATGAGGTGGTGCGCCATGAGCCCCTTGACGAAGACTCGGTCCCCGGCGACAGGGCCGGCGACAGGGCAGCCGGGGCCCAGATGCGGGTCTGGCGGCATTGCGGATTTCCCACCACCACGTCGAGAGTTCCATCGTTGTCCAAATCGAGCAGGCGGACGCCGTTGTCCTGGCCCTTCGTGCTGCGCAGCGACTCGCCTCCGAGCAGGTTCCGATCGAGCCGGTCCTGCACCTGACGGAAGCTGAGGAACTTGACTTTCCGCCCATGCCTGGCAAAGGTGTGATCGATAACTTCCACAATCTGATCGTTGCGGATCCAACCGTGCGGATGAAAACAAAGGGAAAAGATGCCCCCCTTGATGACCGTGGCGTCCACGGCCGCCTTCAAGTCGGCCACGGTCGCCGGACTGCACTTGCCGTTCCGATGCTGGGCGTCCCAGTCGCTCGGCATAAGGCAGGGGATCTCCCAGCAGAGCCGGCCGATGACATACGGATACGGATAGTCCTCGATTAAATTGACCATGCCATGGTCGGCCGGGACGTATTTCCGGAACCGCTCCCGGCCCGGTTGGTCGAATGCCAGTTGCCTGGGCAGGGCCGGATCGTTGCCGCTGAAGATGTGGAAGACAGACGAATCGATCGACTGGAAGTTGCCACCCGCCGTGGTCTGGTTGAAAATTTCGGTAAAGAACCGGGGGCTGACCGAATTCATCGAATCGCAACAGGGCATGCGGAATGCCACCGGCCGAGCATTCGGGATGGTGCGCAGCGCATCGAGGCACCGGTCGTAGGTTGCCTTGGCCGCGGGCAGATCGTCACCCTGCAGGCATGGACATGGATGGTCGGACGTATGGGGTTCGACGGTGACCCCTTCGGCAAGCCAGCTTTGCAGTTGCGGATCGGCCGGATCGACGCGGGTCGCCATCAGACTCATGCCGGCCTCGGGATCGAAATGCTTGAGCCGGCGAACGATCGGGCGGATGAACCGTTCGTACTTCGCTGGATCCTGCAGGTCATCCACGGCCAGCACGATTACCGCTTCGACTCCCTCTTCCCCCACCCACTGCGATGTGGCCAGTTTCGGCGTCGCCAGGCCGACGCTGTACGGATCGCACGGTTCGTCCAGGGAAACCAGACGGTTACCGACGTCGCCGGCTACGGCCAGCGCCGAGAACAGCGTGGAGGCAACCAGTGCGGTAATCGCGGCAACCATGAAGTTCATATTTATTCTCTCTGTTGATTTCAAAATATTTCAGGTGCCAGTTCGATCGGACCGAGATCGGTGGTCTCGGCCGATATGTCGATTTCCAAGCGGCCACGGCGCCAGCTTTGCGATTTGCCGGCCATCTTGACCTGGTCCAGGTAACCGGCCCTCTCTTGCCAGAATTGAAACGTCCATTTTCCCGCCGGAATGTTCTTGATTTCGAATCGGCCTTCGGTGTCCGAGACGGCCATGTACGGATGCTGCAAGACCAACAGCCAGCCCGATTCCCAGGGATGAATGGGACAACTGACCGGAGCGGGCAATCGTTCCGGTTTGGGAAAGCGTCGCGTCATTTCCGCATTTGGTCCCAGCAACAGATTGACGGAGCTATTGCGAAACGCATCGATCTTCAGTCCGTCACCAATCGAATCGGTGTTCCGAATCAACAACGTCTGGCTGGTGCGCAGCAAGCTTACGTGTGGCTTCACTCGGCATTCTTCCGAGTCGATGATCACGGTCGCCTGATCGGTTTTGGCGTAGGCTGGGTGTACCGGTGGCGGCGGTTTACGCTTGGCGACGTACAGCCAAACAATCACATTGGCCACGCCTTTCGTTTTCGCATCGACCACCAGGTCTTCTTCCAACAGATTGCACTTGCCACAGTACTCCTTGTCCTTGGTAATCTCAATGGGCTGGCGTACGGGCGGTTCGCCCGCATAGAGAAAGCGGCCTGTCAGGTTGCCCCACTCCTGAGCCTGCAGGCAGGAAATAAACAGCGTTCCCAGGAAGAACATGCAGCAAGCCGCCAAACGATTGCAATACGCCTTCACGATGTGTTCCTTTTACCCAAGTCGGGTGGTTCAGCTTCCCTTCGTACTCGTACTCAGCGAAGCGGTACTCGTACTCGGTGATCGGATGATAAACAGTATCGTTATTTATCGTTCATTCCCATGGCGGTTCGGCAGGCAGGCAGCGGTTGAACGCTTCCAACTGTTGCTGCTGGTATTCACCGGCAAACGTGCCTGCCAGGAAGCGGTCGATTCCTTCCTCCAACAGTTGCTGCCAACTGGCTTCCTCGGCGCCCGGGTTGATCGGAAAAAACAAGCACCGATTGGACTCCGCTGCCTGGTAATCGCCAAGCGAATCGCCAATCATCAACGAATGGTCCGACTCATATTGGGCTGCCAGGGCCAAAGTGTCCGCCTTCGACCCTGCCTCTTGTCCGCAGATCGCCCGAACGTAAGAAGCCACACCATGCTCTTCCCATTCACGGGTTAGCGCCGCATCGGGCGTGGCGGATACCACCAGCATGTCGGCAACTTCAGCAAACCGTTCCAGGCATGGTTTCACCGAAGGAAATGGCGGCACGTTGCGAACCATTCCGGCGATCGACTCGTTGACGGCACGGGACCAGGCAAGAGCCCTTTTCAGATCCGGGTCGCCGGTCGCCTCCGTCGCCCGCTCCAATGCCGGATTGCCCAGTTTCGTCTCCTGTTCGACCCAACGGACCAATCCCTGGGACTGTGGTACCCGTACCTTCCGGGCGATCACTTCCGGCCGCAGTCGCAACCGATTCAATTGTTCGATCAAAGCCGGGAACCGATTGGTGCCACGGCTTTTGGAATAAAGGTTGACAAATTCGGCCGTTTCGCGGGCATATTTGCTCACTCCTTGAAGTTCGTAATGATTGATAAAATTGGGAATGAAGCACTCTTTGTGTTTCAGCTCCATCGTGTCAAAGACGCAACCATCCGAGTCGATACCGACCAGAAACGATTTTTGCGCCCGGTAGTTGTCGATAGACATGAGCCGTTACTATGGGGAAATGCCGTTACTATGGGGAAATGGCTGGAGGAAGCACGAGCCACTGGCCGTGCACCATGGCGGATCCATTTCAGTACATCCAAATTGCCACTCCGCCCTACGTGGGCCTGGTCGATAAGCCGGTGCGAGGACCGGCGTTTACAACTGCCAGTACGTCGCTCGGGTCGGCTTCATCGACCATTCTTGGTACGGATCATTTTATCGTGCAGTCGGCTTCTCCACAATCAGGGGGCCTCACGGCCCTGCTTCCTGCCGACTGCGGCGCAGGCGCCCATAAATGGGCAATCTGATCACACGTCGGTCAATTTGAGCCAGTTGGGCGGCAAATCGTGGGTCGCCAAATCCACCATAATCACGCCGTAATTGACTGGCCGTCAAACCTTCCGCCAAGTCATCGAGAGGAGGAAGAAAAGCTTGCACGCGAAATTCGCGGCCTACGTCCGGCAACGAAATATTTTTATTCAACACGGCCACGGCAAAAGCAATGCCCGCGCGGTTCGCGGCCATGTCCGCAAAGCTGAAACCACTGCCACCCTGGGCATCGAAGAGCTCCTTGGCGATTCCGGCACCACGAGTCGCGCGACTGCCATGGAGCACTACGGACAACGCGGAAACGAAAAAATGCCGGGTCCAATCACGACGACCGCGCATCGTGAGGTTCCCCAAAACCTGGATGCGTTCGTGTCGCTGTCGATCTGGCTCAATCCGCCGTACAAGCGGCTCGGTCCAGGGCAGTTTTAAGAGCATGCCCGTGTCATCCATGGCGATCCCCAAGGCTAGCAGAAACGCCGACTCCGCATATTCACGCCGGGCCTGCCCGGCTGCCAGCGCCGCCTGGCGAACATAATATTCCGTCAGCCGGTCGCCCTCGGCTTGCGGGTTCTCGGTTTTGGTCCCTAGTATTCCCAAACCAGGCACCGACGCGGCAACGCTTTCTGCCTTCCGCCTTCCGCCTTCCGCCTTCCCCCTCTCCTCTTCCCCCTTTGGCTTCAGCTTCGCCACGCGTACGATATGCCGTAATATCTTGCCCGTCTCCGTCATGAGCGGACCCGTCGTGGCAGCACCCAACAAGCGTACGTAATGCCCGGCCGCCGGATCATCCGGCAACGCTTTGGCAAGAATGGTTTGTATTTGCCGCATGCGTCTTTTGGTGGAGAGCGAAAGATCAGCCAGTTTCCGGACCCGGTGCTGGCGTATTTCATCTCCCATCATCGCGATCAACAAGGTATTGACCGGGTCGAACCGAATATGCGATCCGACACTGCGTTGCAAGCCACCACTCAGTACGGGCCGCATCACACTCTCGGGTTCCGGGCTATGCGATGCGCCCAGATAGTGTCCCAACTCGTGAACCAACAATTCCAGCCGTTCGGTTTCGCGTATGTTGGGAGAACGTTCTTTCAATAGAATATGCGATTGCAGCGCGCCGCGTGTCCCTCCCATGTGCACACGGCCCCGGGCAAGCCGGTACTGGCTACTGAAACCGATTGCCAATCGGCCCGGTTTGGGGAACACCTCGCGTTCGAATTCGCTTAACGATTGAAAGAAGTCATCCTGGCCATCATCGGAGTCCCACGTGTCGACCGCCACCACGCGAAGACGGATACCACAATGGGCTTCCAGCACTTGCGATGCCTTGGCGACGCGCTTGCGCAGCCGGGATTCCCAAACGGTACGACGTGTCATTTCGTCGTCATCGACCAGGATTTTCACCGGAATCGTTGAGGCTTCCTCTCCGGCCGGAAAAAATTTCCTGCGGTCGCCGTCTGGCTGCCGGTGACCGGCCTGATTTGTACCGCTTCCTCCCAGGCCAATTTTTTCAAACACCCGAGTGCCGTTTGGCGAATCGCCAAAGAAATAAGCACATGAGGCTTCCAGCAAATGCTCTTGCGAATTGGAAGATCGATCCTCGGAACGCCCATCCCCGGAACGCCCGTCGGCATTGTCAGCCACCCGCACGCCAGCATGATTGTTCGTGCGCCGATGGGAATTGCGGTTACTTCGCAGGCGATGCCGGGTTTCGAAACGGATCCGAAGTTGATGGTCGAAGTAGACAGGCCGCGAATCCCCTGGGGCCAGAGTCAACCCGCGTGCGGGTTGTCCCGTCGGCAAAATCGTAAACGCCACCGTTGCTGTAGTACGATTGGCCAGAACCACCACTTTGGCATACGCCACTCGAACGATTGCCAACTGAATTGCCCCCAACACCACGCAAAGCGAAGCGAATCGCACAACCCGAAGAGCATGGCGGCGGAAAGACAAAGCGAAGTCCTCAAGGGTGGCCGATCGATCACGATCCGATTTCCAGTAAGCAACGTTCATTCATTCATTCTTGCTCAATCATTCTGTGCCACATTTTAAGCGGGCTATAAGAGTTCCAAAAAACACATAACTCAATTCACCACACCACGTCATCTGTCCTGGCGTTTTGACCAGAACGCAACTAATAAAAGTCTTAGAACACTTATCCACACTAATCTGCGCTAATGAAAATATTGCATTAGCGCAGATCAGCGAAGATTAGTGTTCCTTATGAATAAATCAGAATCCTGACCACGATCAGAAATCAAGCTGCGGGCGCTGCACTCTCTTGTTCTTGTTGCTGTGGGGCTCCTTTCGCTTCGCCGGCTTCCACCTCAGCCGCATCGCATACTACCCGAAAGCCGACCCAGCGGGCATTGACGAACCACCAGATGCTTTTCGGTTCGTTCGGATAATCCCGATTCCAGTCAGCCGTTTCCACCTGGCGGCCCACGCCCAATTCTTCGCGATCGGAATCGAAATGACCACCCCGGACCACACGCTCGTCTCCCGTATCGATAACCCATTCGCACACATTGCCAGCCAGGTCATAAAGTTTCAGTTTGTCGGGTTGGGTGGATCCCACCGGCCGGGTTGCCCAATCGTCGATATCGTCGTCCCACGAGTTGTCGGTATAAACCGTCAAACGTTCCGCTTCTTCCTCCGAAGGAGGCGCATCGAGGCTCCCTCCTCCCAGTTGAAAAACGTGTTCCCACTCTTTTTCGGTGGGCAAACGATAGGTTTTCCCGGTCTGTTTACTGAGCCATTTGCAATACAGCTCCGCGGAAAGACGCGACATGCCCAGCGCCGGCCGCCGGTCCATGCCAAAGCCTCGATCGACCGACCCGTAAGGAGGGCTGGGCCTCAGCTTCATGGCTCGCAACTCTCCCAGGTCCTCCTGGTTCTCCAGATCTCGTCCTGCGACCCAAGGCATGAATTCGTTCCAGGTCACCTCATGCTGCTCCACATACAACGGGGCGATTCCCTTCTCGGCATCTCCTGGTACCAGAACCATGGCGAATTCAATCTGGGTGGCGGGAATTGTTTCGGTGAAGGCGGGGGGCAGTTGGGTTAAGTCAACTGGCTGTTTGGCTTTTGCCGAGTCCTGACCGTTATCGGTAGCTGCGAGTGAACGGTCCGTTTGAGCGGACGTTTTCTGGCCAAACACGTCCTCGATGGCTACGTCCAAGGCAACCAGTTTGGAGATATTCTCGTCGGTCAGCAGGCCAAATCCCGCGGTATCCTTAAAATGTACGTTGAAGTCTCCACGTTGCAGACTGAATTGACTGTGGAGCCGAAAACGATCCTTGGCCAGTTCAATCCGGGCAGGAAAGGAAATCGAACGAGTGATACCATTGAGAGAGAAATTACCTTCAATCTGGTGCGTGGCATTCTGTTGAGCATTTCCCTCGGCGGAACCGGCCGTTATGCGCGTGCTGAGAAAAGTGGCTTGGGGGTGCTGCTGGACTTGAAAAAAACCTCGGTGGAGCAACGCATCGGTCAGAATATCATGTTCACTCCAAAGCGAGTCGATCTGGATGCTCATCTCGACCTGCAGAAGCTCCCCCGCTTGCGGGTCGAACACCGCCTTACCGGACAACTGACTGCCGAACGCATCGCTCCAGCCACCTCGCACCGTGATCGTTTTGCCCGCAATGTGTTTCGCACAAGAAAAACCAATTTTCGTGTTTTTCGCCGATAATGCCAGTTCCTGCTGATCTTTGGAGACCTGAATTAGGGCAGCCTCCTTGGCCTGACCTGTCTGGGCCTGGTCTAACTGCTGGGCGGCATCTTCGCCACTGGGAATCATGACGTAAACCAAAGCGGCCAGGATGACGAGCCCAACAAAAATCAGAATCACTTTTTTCACGGAAAGACTCCCACTTAAAACACGTTCTTGGGTAAGGTTGGTGCAGGATGATGGCATTCGCAGACGGAACGTTGTATTGTAAAGGCGGAAAGGGGAAGGTGGAAGGCGGAAGGTGGAAGGTGGGAGTGGGGAGTGGGGGGAAATGATATGCCCAGCATCTATTTCCCTGGGTGTAACCGGCAACCCGCCGAGGAATCTGGAAGTGGTCCGTCCGCTTGAGCAGAGAATTGTCAATAGTTATTTGTCAATGATCATTTATCATTGGAGGGAATGATGGGAGCGTCTGGCTCAGAATGGTCTGCCGGGCCGAGCGGACGACGACGGATCTACTTGCAGCACGGATCGACGAAAACCAGCAGCTTTGCCGTATCCTCAATGCCTCCGTCAAGACAGCGAAAAAGAAATAGAATCGTCAACGAATGATCCTCCGTTGAAACTAATGACAAATGACTATTGA
>JAJRWS010000225.1 GCA_024276705.1 Planctomycetota bacterium
CCGAAACACCGAAACACTGAAACACCGTTCAGTAGGTTAGTCCCGCGCGTAAGTAGAGCGTGTCGTCGAGGCTTGCCTGCGGCGTTGGGCTGTCGAACTCCAGTTCGCGATTGAACACATAGCCCAGTTCGAAGAATCGGCTGAGGCCGCCGATGATTTTCCGTTCGTAGCCGATCAGCAGGCGATAATCGCTGTAAAACAGTCGGTCGAGTTGTTGCGAGTCGGGCCGCACGATCGACCAGCCACCTCCACCAAAATCGGCGGCCAGATAAAACCAGCGTTCGTCACGGTCTGGCACACTGCCGGCAAGTCGCCAGGCGACGCGCGGCCGGGGCACCACCAGTTCCCAGCGGAGGGAGGGGGAACGTTCGATCAGTACGCCACCGATCGGCAACACCGTGGCTCCAGCACGATTCAACGAGGCTGCCCCGAGAACCCATTTGATGCCAGGCGAGGATTCGTACGCGACCAATCCGTAGCCGGTTACCTGAAAAGCGTCGCTGGAACTCCGCTCGAAATCGCTGTAGTAGCCTAGAGTTACAGCCGCGTCCATGCCCCAGGAGCTGTTGCCGAATTTGCGGAGATGACGGAATTCGAAGGAGGTATCGTAGACCTGGTCGGGTAAATCGACCGCCTCGGGTTTGTCGAGCAAGTGAATGGCAAACCGAGGCGTGATCAAAAGAGGAGTATCACGGCGCAAGAAGGGAAAGCCCAGCACTACTCCCGTTTCCAGATCGCCCCAGCCAAGACTGCCGCCGTCCAATTGGGGCAGCCAGGTGCCGGTGAAAAATATTTTTTGGAATATGCCATCACGAGTGCCGGGAGGTAGCACCGTTTCATCTTCCGCGGTGGACAAGAGTGTATCGTTGCTACCTTCGGCGATCAGGGGTAAAAACACTGGCGGGGGAGTGGTTATCAGATAACCCGGTTGGGCAACCATGGGCGGACAAACGGTTGCAGGGTATTCCGTATACTCCCCGGGTGGGCAATCCATGGGTGGGCATGCCATGGGAGTGCACTCCGAGGGCGAACAAGCCATGGGAGGACATGCGGACCCACGATCGATCCTTTCCAGGTTGGGCTGAAAGGGGACTTTCTCGGGAACGAGCTGGCCTCCCCAGGGTGGGCCGGAATCTATCCATGCCGGCTGTTGGACGAATTGACCATAGGCGTGGAAAGCAATTCCCATGGTCAGGATCGCTGGCAACCAGCCGCGGACAAGCATGCCCAGAGGAAATGCCAGAGGCGATTTTCCGGTGAGTCGCGGCTGGTTTTGGGAACGAAACAGCGGCATGTTGGCGTTGCCTGGGTGGCTGGAGGAGCGTGCTAAAAGTCGAAGCCAACACGGACCATTACGGTATCTTTTAAATCGAATTTAGCAGGCGCATTTTTGGTGTAGAGAATTTCCCGATCCCAGACGTAACCCACTTCGACATGTCCGCGTAGCTGTGCTTGAGTTTCCCATTCGAATCCCAGGTTCAAACGAAGGTCGTTGATGTCGATATTATCTCCAGCACCGTTGTCACGGCGGATGGTCCAGCGTCCACCACCATATTCGCCCGCCACGTACCACCACCATTGGCTGGTGCCGAGATTGTAAAATTGTCGGCGAATTTTGGGGTTGGGGAATACCGCGTAGATGTCCCATTTGGGATTGGGACGCCACAAACAGCCTACCACGGGTAACAATTTGATATCGTTGCGATCGAGGTACCAGACACCCAGGCGAAAATCGAATTGGGGTGTAAACTTCATCACGCCCACGGCCCGGCTTGGGAAACGGACCGAGCCGCTATTGACCTCTTTGAAATCGCTCCAGACTCCGGTGCGAAATCCCAGATCAAGGCTGAACCAGTCGGACAGTTCAGGAAACCAGGCAAAATCTACGTAAGCGTCGTAAACTACCGGTGGCAGATCCGCTACGCCTCGAGGACCAGCGAGCCAATTGAATGCAAACCCGGGAGTTACCAAAAGCGGCGTATTGGGGTTGGAAAAGATAGGAAATCCCAGAGTGGAGTCAATCTCCAGGCGATTGAGGCCCAAATCATTATCGTCACCGCCCCGGTACATCCAAGTGTATTCGACGTCGATCTGTTGCAGCAAACGTTGCAACTGGGCCGTGGTTCCATCGGGATTCTGGTATTGGTAGGTTCCCTGTTCCCAGCCGACCGGGGGAGTGTTTCCGGGAATGTAAGATGGCGTTGCGCCTTGAGGCGGATAAGGGCCTTGGGGCGGGTAAGGAGTTGTGGGAGGCGGGTAGGTCGTTGGGGGCGAGCCCAAGGGAGCCGTGTACGGCACATTGGCCGGCGGGGTTCCCAACGCCGGATTGCCGTAAGGGTCGAAGCTGGGCAGAGCAGGAGCGGGCGCCGGGGCAACCGGCGCTGTGGGAGCCATCGGGGTGGCCGTTGGGGAGACCGGTGTGGTGGGTGCGAACGAGGGTGGGGGAGTGGCTGCCGACGACGGAAAGGCGACCCGTTGTGCCGCTGCGGGACGAGCAGCGAGCAGTGCTGCCGCCAGCAGCACTAGCATCCGCGGTAGATGCCAGATCTGCCGGTGCAAGGAAAACAGAGGATGGAGCGCTGGTTGGCTCAAAAAAAATCCACGAGCTGGTAGGAAGGAGAAGACTATCGGACGAGTGGATCGGACCGTGGCCGACCGCAGCGCACTTAGTAGCAAACCGGGGCACGGAACGTCAAGTTCGGTTGCTGCTTAGGATCGTTCGAGAAATAACTGTCCGATGTCCCCTCGCCCCTTTGGGGAGAGGGCAGGGTGAGGGGCCTGGAAATATGCCAGTTATTTCTCGAACGATCCTTAATGCGGGCCATGCATGCTGGCATGCTTTCGGTCGTGACGCAGATGACGGCGGCTGGAACGCCGCAAACGTCGCTGCTTGCGGCTGCGAAGGGCTGCCAGGCACAGTTCCTGTCGATTGTGTGCTAGCTGTCGCGTGCGGACATCCTGGTAGCCCCAGCTTCGAACCCGTTTGATGAATCGAGGCAAATCGTCGGCGAGGTGCCAGTCTGAAAATTTGAGTGTGAGCAGCAGGCCACGAATGGAAACTTGTGGGTGCGTGACAATCGCCTCGACCGCATCGAGGGTGTAGTTGGGAGTGGCATTGATATCGGCCATCAGCCACTGGATGCCCTTGAGATGCCGCTGTGACAGCTCGGCACTTCGCTTACGCAGGTGCTGAAATCTTGGATGGTCCAGCACGATTGAGGCAACTTCCGCCGGGTCGACTCCGGTGACCCACAGCCCACGATCCAGCAGAGCTTGCGAGGAACCGCCCGGCGCACAACCCAATTCGATGCACCGGTCGTCCCGCCCGACCGGTAGGAGTGCCCAACGGAGCGCTTCGGCCGTTTTCAGGTAGGCACGACTGACAATCTCGGGTGGCGGGGTTACTGGCAGTACACCGCCCGCATACCGGGCCAGCCGGTGGGTTGCCAGATGACAGCCAATCCACCACGTGCCGGGTTCCACCAGAACCACGTCGAGTACCCAGCGATTGCGCGGGGCTGGTTGCTCGTGCTGGCCTTGCTGTTGACGCAATGATTCAAGCGGAGTCGTTTGCAAGAGTGCCTGCCGCACTTCCTGAGCGAGTGGAGTGGGGCCCGGTTCAAACCCTCGTTGCCCGGGGATGGCCGGATCGCGCTGCCATGCATGGATGGCCTGCAGCGGGGCGGCGATGAGTTGTGGGGCGGAAAGAAGTTGAAGCACTTCGGGCAGTTGCCAAACGGCTTTGGCCAGGGGCAGCAAGTGTGTACCCGACACGCTGCCAAGCGAAAACCCCCAGGCTCGGGCAAAGGTTGAGGCGAGCGAAAAATGCTGCGGCTCCGCGAACGGCCTGGCTCGTTTGAAAGTGACAAAGCCGGGACGCGAGAATGCCGGCTGCACGTCAGGCAGATGCCGCGCCAGTTCCCGCTTCAAAGTTGCCTCGGCTCCGCGCTGGCAGACGGTATACAGGAACTGCGGTTTCCAGGCGGTATCGGGCATGCAGCGACGGTGTGGTTGGATGTTGGCGGCGTTGGATGTGTGGAGCCTGTCTGGAACCTATCCAGTATAACAGAAGTAGTGGGCAGGGGGCAGGGAGCAGTGGGGTCGGGGGTGTAACCGGCAATCCGCCGAGGGATCTGGAAATGGTCCGTCCGCTTGAGCAGAGAATGGTCATTAGTTATTTGTCAATAGTCATTTATCATTGGAGGGAATGAAACGAGCGTCTGGCTCAGAATAGTTTGCCGGGCCGAGCTGATGACGACGGATCTACTTACAGCACGGATCGACCAAAACCAGCAGTTTTGCCGTATCCTCAATGCCTCCGTCAAGACAGCGAAAAAGAAATAGAATTGTCAACGAATGATCCTCCGTTGAAACTAATGACAAATGACTATTGACAAATAACTATTGATAAATGACACGTTCCAGCGTCCCAATTTGCCGGCGGGACGCCGGTTACACTCAGGGTTGAGGGTTCAGGGTTGAGGGTTCAGGGTTCAGGGTAGTCCTTTTATTAGCACCATCAATACTGTCGGGATCGGTATCGGGATCGGTATCGGGATCGGTATCGGGATCGGGATCGGGATCGGTATCGGGATCGGTATCGGTATCGGGATCGGGATCGGGATCGGGGACCGGGATCGGGATCGGGGATCGAAATGACATGGGTCTGAGACACGAAAAGCTGGATGTTTACCGCCTCTCGACGAAGCAGAAAGTCAACAACGAAAAACGGAATTGGACCGTATTGTCGCCAGGCTAAGTCGCTTAGGCGGCAGAGGCTACTTGGTCAAAGAATATTCCGCCTCGTACTCGAAAGGACTGACAATAACCGAACTGATCTTGGCCACGATCTTGTGGTTGTATAACGCCTTTCGATCGACTGGTCGCTTCCTCGTTCTTCCGCCCAGTACCATGCAGACGGCGAGTACGAGTACCGCTGGGCTGAGTACGAGTACGAGATCCAAACCAAAACGCAATGAACCCAGGAGCAAAAGGATGTTGCCTTCAATGCCGTTTGGAGTCACCGCGATGCGAAGCCATACCATCCCCTATCTCCTTTCCCTTCTTCTTTTCGGGCCACTGGTCGCACAAGTTTTTGCTGCCGCCAGGCCAAACATGGTCCTGGTGATGGCGGACGATCAAGGTTGGGGCGACATGGCCTACCAGGGGCATCCTGTCTTGAAGACACCAAATTTTGATGCGGCGGCTGCCGCTGGCTTGCGACTCGATCGCTTCTACGCTGCGGCGCCTGTCTGTTCGCCGACGCGTGCGAGTGTGCTGACCGGTCGGCATCCGAACCGGATGGGTGTCTTCCAGTGGGGGTTCCCCATACGGCCGCAAGAGACGACGTTGGACAAGTTCCCCGGACATGCTGCTTGGATCGATGGCCACTGGAAACTGCACCGCATCGCCGGTAAGCGCGGCAAGGTCACCTGGGAACTATACGACCTGGCCACCGATGCCGCGGAGACGACCGACCTGACGAAAAAAGAGCCCGCGCGAGTTGAACGGATGCGGCAGGCCCTGGAAGCCTGGCTGCAATCCGTAACTCGGAGCCTGAACGGCGAAGACTATTAGGATTAAGCCTTTGGTTCCGTGTGGCACGCCCTGAGGTACGAAGGGCGTGGTTGCCCGAGCGTGCGCTGTCCAGCTCTTGTGATAAGGGAAACGGCACGCCATCCACCACGCCCATCTCCGGAAGCTCTGGGACGTGCCACACAGAACTCAGACGGCGCCACACGCTCTAGACACACACGATCTGGGTGTGACAACATGCCCAACAAGTCTGCCCATCTGCCCACGGCTCGCTACAAGCGGGTGCCCACGATTCATCACTACAGGCTGGTGGAATGTCGGCGCTGGCCCCGGCGTTTCGCCCCATTGGCGCTGCTGCCAGCGTTGCCCGTGGGTTTGCCGCTCTTCTGCGCCGACCGGCCACCTGCCGGCGTTGACTGCCCATTTGCCGTTGCGCTTCGCTTGCGGCCGTTCGCGGGGCTGGCTGCCGATTTGGCTCGTCCCCCTTTTTGCCAATGTGGTTTCTTTTTGCCCTTTTGAGAAGAGCGGCCTTTTTGTGACGATTTTCCCGATCCGACCGTCGGCTCGGGAGCCACGTGACTGGTCAAATCTGGCAGATCCAGGGCGATGTCAAGTTTGCGCCGGGTTAATCGCTCGATGCCACGCAGTTGAAAAACTTCGTCCGACTTGCAGAACGACACCGCCCGTCCGGATGCTCCGGCCCGACCTGTGCGGCCAATTCGATGCACATAGGTTTCCGGTGTCTCCGGTAAATCGTAATTGATTACATGCTCGACGTCCTTGATGTCCAACCCGCGAGCGGCAACATCGGTGGCAATGAGCACGGGTGGCGACTGCGATTTGAACTGGTCGAGAGCTCGCTTGCGGGCGGACTGGCTCTTGTTGCCATGGATGGCCGTGGCTCGGATCTTGCCTTTCTGCAGTTGCCGTACAATTTTGTCCGCGCCATGTTTGGTCCGTGAAAATACCAGCGTTCGTCCGCCTGCGGTGTTTATCAGGAATTGTTCCAGCAACCGAACTTTCTTGCGGCGGTCGACGAAGTAGACCGACTGTTCTATTTCCGCGGGAGCGGATGTTCGGGCTGTTCGCACGTTGGCGGGTTGGTTCAACCATTGGTCTGCCAGCTTGCGGATTTCTTGGGGCATGGTTGCGGAAAACATCAAGGTTTGTCGCTTCGCGGGTACGTGCGATTCGATCCGGCGCAGGTCGTGAATGAAGCCCATATCCAACATCTGGTCGGCTTCGTCGAAAATCAAGATTTCGACGTGGCTCAAGTCGACATGACCCTGGTTGATCAAGTCGAGCAAGCGTCCAGGAGTGGCGATCAGGGTGTCGACGCCACTGCGCAATTTGCGTACTTGGGGCACTTGCGAAACACCACCATAGATGACCGCGTGGCGCAGCTTGGTAAACTTCCCATAGACTGCAAAACTCTCGCCAACCTGGGCGGTCAATTCGCGCGTTGGAGCGAGTACCAAGACGCGTATTTTCCGCGGTTCTTTCGCGGGTGGGTTCCGTTTTCCGGCGGTGAGCAAACGGTGCAACGTTGGCAGGGCAAAGGCTGCCGTCTTGCCTGTACCGGTCTGGGCACAACCGACCAGGTCGCCCCCTTTCATGACTTGAGGGATCGCATCCACCTGAATCGGCGTCGCTACCTCGTAGCCCCGAGCCTCGATTGCACGGAGCAAGGGCTTGGACAAATTGAAATCTTCAAAATTGGACAATAAAATCTCTCTTTCGGCGCTTATGCGCAAGCCTGGATTGTCAAACAGACAATCATCTTGGAGTGGGTGTCAGACAACAATTGTCTGGCAATGTGTATCTCTGGGGCCTGTAGCGGTACTTACCACGCAATTTAGATCGGCGCGTGGTAAATAAGCGGGGCCCCATGCGAACTCTGCATGGAATCCAAGCAAGGCTCGCATCGATTTTTCTGATGGAGCAAGAGAATCAGTCGCGGCCATAAGCAAGATATCGGGATGAACGATGCTTACTGCAGAAAACTCTGCAAGCACAATCTCCACGATGGCCGCTAATGTCGAAGTTGAATGATCCGCCCATGCCATGGAAAAAAGATTTTCGCATGCAGGGGGACGGTCTCGCACCTGTCGTACGGAGTATCTTACCTCTAATTTGCCCGAAGTCAAGGCAAACTGTCATATAGCCGACATTTTATTCCCCTGAGAAAACCCCCGGCTTTACCGGGGGACTGGCAGAATTTGATAGTTCCGTAGTCTTTTTTGTTTCATCGGGATCGAAATCGAAACGAAATGAAACCTGGACGTTAGGATTTCGATAGCGATTTCGATGATAGTGGTGGACTCCTGGGATGATGACTGGTACCCCTTCCCGAATTGCCCTTTTTCCGAATTGATGTATATTGCCGCTCCCGGCGGCTCCAATTGGAAGTCTCCGACTCTGCCGGAGGAGCCCTACTGGGGAAATCAGACTAGGCAACCAGGCTGACCTCCAGACCCCATTGGGCATAGGCCAGATCGAGATCGTCGATTGTCACCTGCCCATCGCCATTCAGGTCGCCATCGGCCCAGGTCGCCCCGGTAAGTCCGG
>JAJRWS010000226.1 GCA_024276705.1 Planctomycetota bacterium
CTTCCATCATCTCTTGCCCTGGCTCCAGGGACGTGCCACACAGAACCAAAAGGCTTATCCTTTTGTTAGGCCTGACAATGCACTAGGGATATTACCCCGAAATCTCACGCCGGACCGGCAGAGCCTATCAGGGTCGCACGGCCGGAGGCCGTGGATTTAGAGAGGATTAAGAGTAAGATTAAGAGTAAGAACGGGAATTAATGGTCTTATGTCGACGGTTACTTTTAACTACTAGCATGTTGCTGGTTCGGCTTCTTTGGCCATTGCTTGGAACTACTGACTCTATTTTAACGGCTTTGCATTATGGAATCATGGATCGACTACCACCTGCCTCATGAATTAATCGCTCAGCAGCCTCTGGAGAATCGGGCTGATGCACGGCTGATGGTCGTGGATCGGCAGCGCGGCACGATTGCCCACCACTACGTTCGCGATCTACCCCGGCTTGTATTGCCGGAAGACCGTCTGGTACTGAACAACACCAAGGTCATACCGGCCGGGTTACGGGGCGTACGCCAACGAACCGGTGGCCGCTGGCAAGGATTGTATCTGGGGCCCCTCGAATCGCTTGATGGGGAGGGAACCGACTGGAAGCTGGTCTGTAAAACTCGTGGCCGCTTGCAGGAACCGGAGCCGATCATGCTGCACGATCGCGATGGCCGTGAAGTGGTTCGCCTCTGGCTGCTTGAGCGGCTTGCGGGAGGCCAATGGCGGGCGCACCCCGAAAGCGAGACGGAACCCCTGACTTTGCTGGCCGCCATCGGCCGCGTCCCCCTGCCGCCTTACATTCGAGGCGGCAGGATGGTCGACGCGGATGTACAAGATTATCAAACCGTCTTCGCCCGCTGCCCCGGAGCCGTGGCCGCGCCCACGGCCGGGTTACATTTTACTCAGGCCCTGCTGCACACGATCGCGGAGGCCGGCATCCGTTTTTCTTCGATTACTCTCCATGTGGGAATGGGGACATTTCGCCCCATCACGGTGGAAGACCTGGCCGAGCATCCCATGCACAGCGAATGGGCCGAAATGACTTGCGCCACGGCCCATGAACTGGCTGCCACCCGGGAGGCCGGAGGCCGGATTGTCGCCGTGGGAACCACGGTGACGCGTACCCTGGAAACGGCGGCCGCCAGGCAGATGGAACAGGTCGGCATGCGTGGCACACCGCAAGGCTGGTGTGGCGAAACCGATCTGTTCATCCGACCGCCCTACGCGTTTCGGGCAATCGACCTGCTGCTGACCAATTTTCACTTTCCCCGCACCACTCTGCTCTTGCTGGTCCAGGCTTTCGGCGGCACGCAACTGATTCGGGAAGCGTATGAAGAGGCGGTACGCGAAGAATACCGTTTCTACAGCTACGGTGACGCGATGTTGATCGTCTAGCTCTTTACGAGCCCATGGCTGAACTGATCTGACTCGCGGAATCACTCAAACTGGCCGCCGTGCTGCTTCCCATGAGATTGATCGAAAGAATGCAAGCCCCAACAATCATTGCCAGCATGACAGCATATTCAACTGCGGTGGGGCCATCGTCACAGACCAGAAATTTGAGGATGATGCGTTTCATGGTGATGGGTTTGCCTATGAAAATGGGAGGGAGAAGAAGTGGCAAATAGTTAAACGGCTCTTTTCGCACGGATCACGTGCATTGGCGTTTGTCCTGATGGAACTTACCTGTGTGATTAGGGCAAAAATCGCAAAAAAAACGCGGCTTGGACAGACATTCTTGAGCAAGTGTTGCCGAAAAGGGTCAGTAACTATTGTGAATAGCCTCATCTATTGCAAGCCTAGCTTCTTATGGCCTGGAAGCAACTAAAGGTTGCTAAAAAGTTCATAAAGAGCAATCGTCCTGGAAACTGGCAGCAAGAGAATTTTCTGGTTGTGCCCACGATCCGGGTTAGGATCGTTCGAGAAATAACTGTCCGATGTCCCCTCGCCCCTTTGGGGAGAGGGCAGGGTGAGGGGCCTGGAAATATGCCAGTTATTTCTCGAACGATCCTTAGCCCGATGGCACAGCCGCTGGAGGCATCTGCAGCGCTGCCGCAATCCGAGGGTCGGCAAGCGAATCGGCCTTGAATTGCACATTGGCAAATTCATGTTCCAAGCTGCGTCCATGGGGTACCGCCACGGTATAGGCGCCGGCGGCCACTGCAGCCTGGCAGCCAATCTGGCTATCTTCCAACACCATCATCTGCTTGCTGGGAATGCCCAACCGCTGGGCCGCCAACCGGTAGACATCCGGTTCGGGCTTACCATGCTGAATATCCTCACTGGTCAAGACAAATTCAAAACGGGGTTTCAGCGAAAATTGCTCCAACACTCGATCGACAAATTCGCGGCCACTGCTTGTGGCAATCGCCTTCGGAATAGCGGTCCGTTCCAGAGCTTCCAAGAGGGGGAGCAGGCCGGGCATGGGCGCTAAACGCAAAGGAAGCAGATCCGCGAACAACTCGGCAATTTCGCCAGCCAATTGTTCCCAGGTATCATCCAGTTGGTGCCAATCGATCATGATTTGTAACGCTACGCTCGCCTTGCGCCCCATCATGCGATCGCAGAGCGCCTCGGGAAAATCTTTCCCGCGGCGAGATAATACTTCACGATCCACTTCCTGGTAGAGCTGTTCCGTATTGAACATCAGGCCATCCAGGTCAAAGGTAACCGCGCGCAGTTCGGTTGTGGACTCGGTTGGGTTCTGCATGGTCGTTGTTTGTCGTGGGTGCATGGTGAAAGGTAAAGTGGATCGGTAATAGGATGGGGGCTTAGGGCAGGGCTTTTTACTAGCACCATCAAAACTATCGGGATCGCTATCGGGATCGGGATCGGGATCGAAATAACATGGGTCTGAATCACGAAAAACTGGATATTTACCGCCTCATTGTAGCCATACTCAGGCGTTTAGGCGGCAGAGACTACTCGGTCAAGGAAGATTCCGCTCCTTATGCATTCGCGGAATTCGATAGCGATAGCGATAGCGATCCCGAGTCCCGATCCCGATAAAATTGACTACGGAACTATCAAATCCTGCCAGTCCCGGCAAAGCCGGGGGTTTTCTCAGGAGGAATAACTTCGGTATTTCCTGGCTAAGTCGCGGTAACCTTCATTCTGGTCAGCTTACATGAAGGAGTCTTTGGGCCCAAGGCATCCATCATAAATCATAAATCATAAATTCCCCTGCCCGCTGCCCACTTGATCAACCACATAGGTTTCATTGGCATAGGCTACCGGGAACTGGAGGGGCGGCCATTTGACCGTAATAACGTAGTTCGCATCGTAACGCCGGGCCAATTCCTGAATACGGCGAGTTCCCTGAGCGGCCAGCGATCGGTAGGGTTTCCGCCAGGCGGGGGGGGACCTTGGCGCCCCATAAAAAACATCGAAGTAACGATTTCGCCAGGTGACCAGGTTTGCGGCATCCTGAGGCACGTCTTTCCAATTGACCACATCGCTGCGCCCGGTATGCCATTTGAACGTTTGCCCACCTCGTGGCACCAGAAAAACCGCATCGGCGGGCGTATGCTTACCGATCCAGCGGCAAGCGTCCTGCCATTGGGCATAGTCCACCAGGCCTGTCTCGCCTGGCGGGCAATGATCGTACCAGCGTGCCGCACTGGTTGAAAGAAGAAACCAGCCAGTGAACAACACGGCCAGGGCCAACGCGGGTATTGCCAACCTGTTTTGTTGGCGGATGTAACGGTCGATCACAAAAACGACTGCCAGGCTGGTGGCCAGCGGCACGCCAATATCAGCCAGGCGAAACCAGTAGAATCGTAGTACTCGAGCTGCCAGGGATGGCTGGTTCCACAGCGCAGTTTCGAATAAAAAACCGCATGCGCTCAGAGCCAAGGTCGCCCAGGCAAATCGCATCAGTCGGGCCAGACTTTGTGCCTTTGGGTCCGGACTGGCTGGATCGATCCGATTGGCTGCGAATGTCGGACGCAAAAAGTAGCCCAGGACCAGAAAGCCCAGCAGTAATGAGCCGAATCGTGAGGTTCGTTGAACGAGCCAGCGGGCAGACTTGGTGAGTGGGGCCAAATGGTGCGGCAAGCGGTCGAACACATAAATTTGCCGCGCTTCGTCCACCACTTCCGCCGGCGCGTGTTGGGTCAACGTCAGTGCGGGCAACAAGCCCGGCATGGCCAGCACACCACCAAGCAGCAAAGAAGGCAAAAGCGATGTGAACCGCGGCCGCCACGCGGTGGGTTCCGTCAGCCAGACCGCGGCGGACGCCACGACGGCCCAGCCCCCCACAATCGGATGAAACGCACTGGCCAGCCCGAACAGGGGCCAAGAGCGACGCCAGGCGCCAGTCGCGATCGCTTCGAGTCCGAGCACAACCAACGCATAGGCGAAGCACTTCGCTTCGACTCCTCCGACGATCCATTCGCCGGCAAAATGGGCTTCTCGTGCCAGAGCAATCATCAAACCGGCGGCCAAGACACTCAAGTAAGGACGTTCGGTCACGGTACGCGCTAACCGCTGCCAGGCCCAGGCAAGCAGAATCCAGACCGTGACTCGGCCAATCCAGGCGACGGCAGGCAAGGGAAACCAAAGGGTGAGCCAACCCACGCTCCAGTAAAATGGCAGATGTGCATCGGCCGATTCAAGAAATTGATTCCCTTCACACCAGTCCGCCTGCCAATAATGCCTGGCTTTGCACAAGTAGTGCGATTCGTTCTTGTGGGAAGGCGGAGCGCCTCCGTCGACAAAAAAAATGGTAAATACCAGAGCGACTTCCAGAAGTCGTCGAAAGGAAGGGGACATGGAAATGCGGAATTCGGGATTCGGAATGCGGAATGGGTAAGGAGGGCCGTTTCTCCGCTAGTTATTTTTGTGCCATCCTTTACTTTCAAACAAGCATTGAATGACAGCGGTCTGGCAATGCAACCACGCCCTTCGTTCCTCAGGGACGTGCCACACACAATTGCGTTGGAACGCATTCTTCGTGGTTAAAATTACTCGTCGTAGTCACTATGAAATCGGAGGAACCCTCATTTGGTAATGCCATAGTTATTATTGAGACGTCCCTTATGCCAGTTCCCCCAAGGCGTGCATTTCTTCGCGAGTGGCACGATAGAGCTGTTGGAAGAGCGGGAAAGCGCGGTCATGGTAGCGGCGTGCCTTGAGAACCGGCTTGGCCAGTTCGGCCATTTGCACGGTGGCCCGACAGGCTTCGGTAATATTTTTAAAATGGCCTGCTCCCACGGCCGCGAGCAATGCCACGCCAAAAGCGGGACCTTCGTCGGTCGCCATGGCGGTTACCCGTTTGCCAAAAACATCCGCCTGCAACTGCCGCCAAAATGGGTTTTTTGCGCCGCCACCCGAAGCGCGGATTTGGCGGACTGGGATCCCCAGCTCCTCGATAATGGCCATGCTGTCGCGCAGTGTGTAAGTCACTCCTTCCAGGATCGCCCGTACCATGTGTCCACGCGTGTGACTAAGGGTCAAACCGAACAAGGCGCCTCGCGCTCTCGGATCGAGATGAGGAGTCCGTTCACCCGCAAGGTAGGGCAGAAAAAGCAAGCCATCGGCTCCCGTGGGGGTCTTAGCTGCTTCGGCAACCAGGTGGTCGAAGCTGATCCTGGACTCCTTGCCTCCTTTACCTTTTCCCTTCCCGATTGCGTAAAGCGAACTGCGGTACCAGTCCAACGATCCCCCGGCAGCCAGGGTGACGCCCATCATGTGCCACTTGCCTGGCACGGCATGGCAAAACGTATGCAAACGGCCTTGCGGATCAAACTGCGGCGAGTCGCTGTGGACGAACACGACTCCTGAAGTGCCAATCGACGTGGAGAGCAAACCACGTTGAACAATCCCATTGCCGATGGCTCCAGCCGCGCAGTCGCCCGCTCCGGCCACTACCTGACAGGAAGTGGTCAGACCCAAGCTGGCTGCCGCCGCCTTGTGGAGCGTTCCGGTGATTTCGTCGGATTCGTAGCAGGCGGGGAGCAGGTCGCCATCCAGTTCCAGTTTACCAAGCAGGCGTTTTGACCAGCGGCGACGAGTGACATCCAGCAGCAAGGTACCACTGGCATCGCTCACATCGGTGGCATATTCGCCCGTCAGTCGGCGGCGAATTTCGTCCTTGGGCAATAATACTTTCGCCAGGCGTTCGAAAACTTTCGGCTCCCGATTGCGCAACCAGAGTATTTTGGGAGCGGTAAATCCGGTCAGTGCCGGGTTGGCGACCATCTGGATGAGCCGGCGGCGGCCACCTGCACGCTTCTCGATCTCGTCACACTCTGCCACGGTACGCTGATCGTTCCACAAGATGGCGGGCCGCAGGACCCGGTCCTGGCGGTCGAGGAAAACCGATCCGTGCATTTGGCCGGAAAGTCCAATCGCTTCCACATCGGCCGGTTTCAGCTTGGCCTGTCGGATCACGGCTCGAACAACACGCACCGTGGCTTTCCACCAATCCTCCGGATCTTGTTCGCTCCATAAAGGCCGTGGATGATGGCATGGGTAGCTGGCCGAACTCGAAGCAAGAATTCGACCTTGTGGATCAATCACCAGGGCCTTGGTACCCGAAGTGCCAATATCGATGCCGATACATGCTTTCATAGTGGGCAGGGGGGATTAAAAATGCGGAATTCGGAATGCGGAATGCGGAATGCGGAATGCGGAAAAATTAGCCATGGAGTCACGTACCACCCGCATAGCGGGTGGGTTGAGGAAAGCCTCCAAAAGGGGCTAGAGAATAAATAATCGTACTCGTACTCAGCATAGCGGTACTCGTACTCGAATCCAAGTGAGAGGCAAGATCGGCCATCATCAACATCCATGGCCTCTTGTTGCGTTTGCATCCCAATGGTTCCATTTGAGTACGAGTACGTTAGAACGCCCGAAGCCTGATGGGTACTCACTCTCCAGAGCCGGGTGGTAACGGACAATCATGAGAGGGATCGTATTTTACACCACCATTTCCACTCCAAGGGTATCTAGCAAGCGATGAACGAAAATGTCTCGTCCAAGGAGGGGTGGGTTAGTATAATCTTTTGGGGAACCGCGGACAGGTTTGTTTTTGTTTTTTTGCCGTGGGTGGAACCGTTCCCTCGTACAATGTCGTTGATATGTATATTTCACCCAAGGGCGAAGGGGATCATGCGGAAAGAATCGTTCGACATCGCGTTCGTGCTGCTGGCCTGTCTGATCGGCTGGACGGCCGGTTGCCAGAAACCACCGGAGACCGCTATTCCCGGCGGCGGACGTCTGGCGGAAAACGTGAAGAAAAACGCGAAGCCGCCAGGCGTAACACTCAAACTCCTCGTTGTGGGCGACCCGGAACTGGCTGGCGGAATCAAAAGACTCCGAGGTGAATGGGCCGAGCGCAGCGGAGGAGGGCAGCTCCAGGTGCTCGAGTGGTCCTTGCCAGAGTTGATTGCCGCGGAGAGTCTACCCGCGGACCTGGTGGTCTACCCTTCCCGTTATCTGGGAACCTTGGTATCGAAAAACGGCTTAAGACCACTGCGAAACTCCGTCCTCCACGCCCCCCAGTTTGCCCATGCCGATTTATTGCCGGCAATCCGTGATAAGGAAATTGTCTACGGGAGCGACATCTACTCCATACCTTACGGTTCTCCGCCGCTGATGCTCTGTTACAACGCTCAAGTGCTGCAAGCAGCTGGCTGCAGAGTCCCCCAAACCTGGATTGAATATCGCCAGGTGGCCCGGCGACTGGCAGACCAAGCCATACCGTGCCAGCTCCCTTTGGCAGGCCAGTCCGCCGCCATCACGTTACTGGCACGAGCGATAAACTATGCGCGCCAAAGTGGTCACATGGCGATGCTGTTTGATCTCGACACGTTCCAGCCACGCATAGCCGGCCCCCCTTTCATTCGAGCCTTGGCGGAAATCACCGCGGAAATCACCCAACAACAGCAAGCTACCCAGGAGAAGAGGGCTTCGGCCACTTCCTCCTTGCAGGACGCTGCTCCCCTCTTGCAGGACGTTGGGGTCTTGGATTTTCGAGATTCCGTGAAAGAAGTAACCCTGGGCCGGGCTGGGCTGACGTTGGGATGGCCGGGTCTCTATTGCCCCTCATCGACAGAAGCTGCCAGAGACCTGGTTGGGGCAAATTACACGTCACTCCCGCGCGCAGTCGACTGCTACAATGCTACCCGAAACCAGTGGGAATCTAACCGCCTCGACACCCCCATGACCTTGCTGGGAGTAGCGGGGCGGTTGGCGAGTGTCACCACCGCCAGTCGGAACGCAGCGTCTGCGTTCAAGCTATTACTCTGGCTGGGCAGCGACAAAACCGCCACCGAAATAAGCACTCGAAGTCGTTACACGCTATGGTACCGCCACTCCCAGGTGAAAGCTGCCCAACTATGGCTAACAGGTTGTCAAGGCCTGAAATCGCCCAACCCAACAGCGAATGCGACATTTTCAGCAACGGCGGGCTCTCGGCCCCTGGTCATCGCCCGGACGGTGACCCAGGCGTTGGTTCGTGACGATTGTTTTTTACTCCCCCGCATACCTGAAATCGATCAGTATCTGGCAAGTCTGGCAAACGCGGTTCGCGGTGCCATTGCCGGCGAAACGGCCGCCTCAGCCCTGCAGCGGACGGCCGACGAGTGGGAGCAGATCACCGAGCGTCAGGGGAGAGAAGGGCAACAGTTGGCCTACCGAGCGCATTTAGGCCTTCCATGATCTCGGCGCCGCTTGCTAAAATCGAAAAAAATCGATACTTTCAAGGATTCGCTGGTACGGGTCATTGCTAGCCCCGATTTGGTTTTATTCCCCCTTACAGGATTGCGTCCGCCAACCGATTTCCATTCCTTCGGCCCCCTTTCCGTCATCTTTTCCCCACTCCGTCAAACCTTCCATGATCAGTATGCCCTCCAGCCAAACACGGATTGTCATCACCGGCGTGGGCCTGACCTCGCCCAACGGCAACAATCTGGCTGCCTATCGGAAAGCACTACTATCGGGAACCAGCGGCGTCAGCCACTATCATATCCGCTACGTGGGCGACACCCTGGCGGGCATTTGTGATTTCGATGAATTGAAGTATCAACGACGGCGTGAAGTCCGCCGTGGCACACGAGCTGGCAGCGTGGGAATCTATTCGGCCCGCGAAGCCGTGGTCGACGCAGGGATCGATTGGGATGCGATCGATCGATCACGCGTCGGCGTTTACGTGGGGGTCACGGAACATGGCAATGTCGAGACGGAAAACGAGATCTACGAAATCAAAGGGTACGACTACGACACGTCGTTTTGGTCGCACCATCACAATCCGCGTACCGTGGCCAACAATCCGGCGGGTGAAATCACTCTGAACATGGGCATCACCGGCCCGCACTACACACTGGGAGCCGCTTGCGCGGCGGGCAATGCCGGCCTGATCCAGGGAGCCCAGATGCTGCAACTGGGCGAATGTGATCTGGCGATTGCCGGAGGGGTCTCGGAAAGCATCCGCACATTTGGTATTTTCGCCGGATTCGCCAGCCAGGGAGCACTCGCCTCGCACGAGGACCCGGCCGCTGCTTCCAGACCGTTCGACCAGGATCGTAGCGGGATCGTAGTCGCGGAAGGAGGCTGTTTATTTATCCTCGAACGGTATGAGGATGCGGCCGCCCGTGGCGCTAAAATTTATGGGGAGCTGACTGGCTACGCCATGAACAGCGACGCCAGCGATTTTGTGTTACCCAATCCGGACGAACAGGCTCGTTGCATACGCATGGCACTGGATCGGGCGAAATGCGGCCCGGATCAAATCGATCTGGTCAGTACGCATGCCACCGCCACACCCAGCGGAGATGTGCAGGAATGTGCCGCCCTGCGGCGTGTGTTTTGTGATTCGTCCGGAAGCAGTGTGAATCCGGAGCTACTGATCAATAATACGAAAAGTTTTATCGGCCATGCGATGGGGGCCGCGGGCGCCTTGGAATTGGCAGGCAATTTGCCGTCGTTTGACGATGGTGTCTGTCACCCGACCATCAATGTGGACCAACTCGACCCCCAATGCGAGTTACCCGGCCTGGTGCTCAACGAGCCACGCGAAGTCAAGTCGATTTGCACCATCCTCAGCAATTCATTTGGAATGCTGGGAATCAATTCCGTAGTCATCATCAAGAAAGTATAACGCAGGAGAACCATCGGCATGACCAACGCCGAGATTAAAAAGGAAATACTCGACATCCTCCAGGCCATCGCGCCGGACGAGGACTTGACGAACTTGAAAGACGAAGTGAGCTTCCGTGACCAGATTGAGCTGGACAGCATGGACTTCCTGGACATCGTCATGGAACTTCGCAAACGGCATCGAATCCAGATCCCCGAGGATGACTACATCCAACTCGACAGCATGCAATCCACGGTTGCGTACCTGGAACCGTTGATGAAAGATGTCGTGGCATAAAGTCGACTGCCCCCTGCCCACTTTCTTCCCATGTACGACACGATCATTATTGGCGCGGGCATGTCGGGTTTGGCGGCTGGTATTCGGCTGGCTTATTTTGACCAGCGGGTCTGCATCCTGGAACGCCACACGACCATTGGCGGGCTCAATTCGTTCTACCGACTGCGCGGCCGCGACTACGACGTAGGTCTGCATGCGCTGACGAACATCACCCCCAAAGGCACAAAAAAGGGACCGTTGGCACGACTGTTACGGCAATTACGCATGTCGTGGGACGATTTTCAGATTTCACCCCAACTGGGATCCCAGATTGCATTCCCCGGTGTACGGCTCGGTTTCAGCAACGACTTGGATCTTCTGCGGGCAGAAATTGGCCGCGAATTTCCGCGCCAGGTCGACTCTTTTACCCGGCTGGTTGAGCAAGTTATCGAATACGACGACCTCGACCCGTCGCATGCCGAAATGTCCGCCCGTGAACATCTGACAGACTTGTTTTCCGAGCCTCTGCTGGTGGAAATGTTGCTCTGCCCCCTGATGTTCTATGGCTCCGCGCGTGAACACGACATGGATTGGGGCCAATTCTCCATCATGTTTCGCAGCATTTTCATGGAAGGCCTCGGCCGTCCTCATGCCGGTGTCCGGCTGATTCTCAAACTTCTGGTTCGAAAGTATCGCGCCCTGGGAGGAGAGCTGAAGCTGAAAAGCGGGGTCGAACGGATTGCCGTGGAAGATGGCCGGGTGGTCGGTGTGGTGCTCAAAGGGGGCCAGCAACTGGCAGCTCGCCACGTGCTTTCCTCGGCGGGTTGGTGCGAAACCATGCGTTTGTGTGACGATGGCCAGCCAGTGTCGATTCCAGGCAAGAATTCAGCTCCAGGCAATGGCCCAGCCAGGAATCGCAACGCTGGCAGGCTCAGTTTCTGCGAGACGATCGCGGCACTCGACATGGAGCCGGGCAAGATGGGCCATTCGGGGACCATTACTTTTTTTAATGATTCTCCGCGGTTCGACTGGCGGCAAAGTGAGGCCCCCTGCGATCTCCGCAGCGGCGTGATCTGCAGTCCCAATAATTTCGATTACCAGCGACCTCTGGACGATGCAACCATCCGGATTACCGTGCTGGCCAGCCATGCCTATTGGCAACAATTGGGCGAGTCGGCATACAAGCTGGAAAAATTGCGCTGGTATGATCGCATTACCGAATCGGCCGTACGCTTTGTCCCCGATTACCGGTTGCACGTGATCGACACGGATATGTTTACGCCTACCACCATCGTGCGTTTCACGGGCCATGACAACGGAGCCATTTATGGATCGCCCGAGAAACAATTCGATGGCGTCACGCACCTGGAAAACTTGTTTGTCTGTGGTACCGACCAGGGTTTTGTCGGCATCATCGGCAGCATCACCAGCGGCATCTCGATGGCAAACATGCACTGCCTGCGCGACTAGCAAGCCCAACTGCTGTCAAACCTGAAAAGTAAGATGCGTCAGTTCCAGCAAAAAACCCACGATCCCTGGATCCTCAAGTGGGACTATGAGTAAGGGAGAACCGCGTCCCGAAACACCGAAACACCGAAACACCGAAACTCTGCGACCCATGCCCAAAGATTTTCTCCAAGACGTACAAGACCAGTACGACGTGATCGTCATTGGTAGCGGGCTGGCCGGACTGACCACGGCCAATGTCCTGGCGCGACAGGGTCGCAGCGTACTCCTGCTGGAGCAGCATTACAAACTGGGAGGCATGGCCACCTGGTTCAAGCGACCGGGAGGGCACATTTTCGATATCTCATTGCACGGCTTTCCCTATGGCATGATCAAGAGCTGCCGGCGTTACTGGTCGCGGGAGATTGCCGACTCGATCGTTCCTCTCAGGAATATTCGTTTTGACAATCCGATGTTTTCGCTGACCACGGAATTCCATCGTGACGATTTCACCAGGCTGCTCATTGAACGGTTTCAAGTGGAGCCCCAAGCCGTGCAGAAGTTCTTCGACGCTGCTCGGCACATGAATTTTTATGACGATCAACAGACAACCACTCGTGAATTGTTCGATCGTTTTTTTCCTGGGCGCGAGGATGTGATCCGACTGTTGATGGAGCCGATCACGTATGCCAATGGGAGTACTTTGGAAGATCCTGCGATCAGCTATGGCATTGTCTTTTCCAATTTCATGTCCAAAGGCGTGTTTACCTTTCAGGGTGGCACCGACAAACTGATTGGCTTGATGCAGAAGGAACTGGTGGCAAGCGGCGTCGAAGTGAGAATCCATTGCGACGTGACAAAAATCGACTGCCGTGGAGGAAAGGTTCGCGGCGTTGAAGTAAACGGACGTTCCATCAGAACGGGCGTAGTGGTATCCAATGCCAATCTGCATGCCACTCTGTTTCATCTGGTGGGACCGGACTATTTTGATCGCAAGTTCGTGGAAGAAGCTCGAGCGGTACGGTTGAATAATTCCAGCACGCAGGTTTACATGGCTCTTAAGCCCGGAGAGACAATCGACGAATCGACCGGTGACCTGCTCTTCAGCAGTACCGCACCGCGATTCCAGACCGATTTACTTTTGAGCCGCGACATCACCAGTCGCACCTATTCCTTCTATTATCCACGTATCCGACCGGAAGGCCGCCAACGCTACCTGATCGTTTCCAGCACCAATGCGAACTTCGAGGACTGGGCCCATCTTCCTCAGGACCAGTACGAAACGAGCAAAAAAGATCTCGTGACAACCACCCTCGATGCCCTTGAAAAGTACGTGCCGAACGTCCGCTCGCGACTGGCTTACGTCGAGGCTGCAACCCCGCGAACCTTTCAGCATTACACCAGGCATGTCCAGGGCGCCAGCTTTGGCACCAAATTCGAGGGGTTGGCTGTAAGCCGGGCGCTCCCCGAGCAGCTTCCCGGCCTGTACCATGCGGGCAGCGTGGGGATCATCATGTCCGGCTGGCTGGGGGCGATGAACTACGGCGTGATCGTTGCCAACGAAGTCGACAGCCACTTGCTGACGGAGAGTAGTGGGCGGTAAGAAACCGTTCAATAATAACTTCGGTAAATGGCAGGGTTCAGGGAAAAAAGACAAAAAAGCTAATTGGTATGGTGCAACTTCAAGTCATGTACCACCCGCATAGCGGGTGGTTTGAGGAAGGCTCCTCAAAGGAGCCGGGGAGAGAATATCGTACTCGTACTCGTACTCGTACTTTGCAAAGCGGTACTCGTACTCGAACCCAACTGGAAGGCAAGATCGGTCATCATCAATACCCATGGCCTCTTATTTCTGTTGCATGCAATGATTCCATTCGAGTACGAGTACGAGTACGAACAATATCACTACGGAACCGTCAAACTCTGCCAGTCCCCCGGCAAAGCCGGGGGTTTTCTCGACGGGAATAAGGGGTCAGCAGTCCAAGTTGGCATTCACTTTCATACTGAACCCTGAACCCTGAACCCTGAACCCTCATCTGGAAATGGGGAAGTTATTATTGAGCCATGCCTAAGTTGCCAACAGGAGAGCGGGGTCTGCCCCTTCTCAGGTTTGGCGGGCATTGTGGGGCGCTGAGCCCTGCCCGCTTCGCGTCGAATAGCATTTCCTATGCAAACCGAAACAGGCGATCCGAAAACAGCGAAATTTCCGCCGCGGCCAATGGGCTGACCGATTCCTCGCCTCGCAGGGTTGTCCGTTGGCTGTGCTGACAGTGTTAAAAACTCCAGTCCCCAGCCGCGCAGCGAAGCGGCGCCAGATCCTCCTTTCCCTGGCACTACCATTTTGTAACAATGGGGAATAAGGCAGCATTGCCGGAACAGCGCGGAGCTCGTTCCGGCCTACAATTGAGCCCTGAACCCGACAAGGAATTTATCATTAGTCATTTAACAATAGTCATTTGTCATTGCGAAAAGAAGGAACCGGATCCGCGACGAATCATAAGTCCTTGCAACCAATTGCCAAATGATAATTGACAAATAACTATTGACAATTGACCGGTTCCGACACCCTGACCCCCGACACCTGACACCTTTTCCCTGAACCCTAACCCTCATGGCTTCTCCCGAAATTCTGGCTGCGATTCCCCATCGCGATCCGTTTTTACTGCTTGACGAAATTGTCGAACAATCCGACACGCGTATCGTTTGCCGCAAAAAATTTACCGGAGACGAATTCTGGTACCAGGGGCACTATCCGAAATTTCCGATTACCCCGGGCGTGTTGCTCTGCGAAGCGGCGATGCAAGCAGGGGCCGTGCTATTGTCACGCCAGGGTGCCGGGCAGCCGGGAATGGCTCCCGTGGCCACGCGGGCGGACCGTGTGCAGTTCAAAAAAATGGTCTTTCCCGGCGATACCATTGAAATCGAAGTCGAATTGCTCGAGCGACTCGCCACGGCCTATTTTCTCAAAGGGCGTATTACGACCAACGGCAAAGTGGCCGCAAGGCTCGATTTTGCTTGCACATTGACCCAAAGCCCAACGTTGGGCAACGCGGAAGAAGAAGCATGAACAATTTCTTACAACTGGTGGGCCGCCGAATTGTAGTGTTTGGTGTGGCTAACCGCAAAAGCGTGGCTTACCACGTGGGCAAGTTGCTCCAGGAGGCCGGTGCCGAGGTGGTCTATGTTGTCCGCTCGCCCGAGCGGCGTGATTCGGTGCTCAAATTGCTCGAAGGGTCACCAGTCCATGTGTGCGACCTGGAACACCAGGAGCAGATTGACCATTTAGCCCGGGAACTGGCTCGCCAATACGACGGTTTCCACGGGCTCGTTCATTCCGTCGCGTTTGCCGACTACGAGGGTCAGTTACGTCCTTTTCATGAAACGTCCAAGAGCCAAATGCTACGAGCCTTCGATATTTCCTGCTATTCGTTGATAGCCCTGGCCAATGCGCTGAAGGATAGCCTGTCTCCAGACAGTTCGGTCGTGACCATCTCGATTTCCACGACCCGCATGGCCAGCGAAAACTATGGTTTTATGGCTCCAGTCAAGGCGGCACTCGATTCCAGCCTGGCTTTTCTGGCAAAGTCATTCAGCCGGTTTTCTGAGATACGCTTTAATGCGGTAGCTCCCGGATTGCTGAAAACCTCGGCATCGGCCGGAATTCCAGGTTATGTCGATTCGTACCTCTATGCGGAGCAAGCGACTCTTCGCAAACAGGCCGTGAAAACCGAGGAGGCTGCTGCCGCGGTGGTATTCCTGCTAAGCCCTCGATCGAGCGGGATCAATACCCAGCGGATCGTGGTCGATGCGGGCATGGAGGTCAACTACTTCGACGAGCGATTGGTGCATGCTGCCCTGGAAAGATCTCTGGGGAATCCCACCTGAATGGGGTGACTCGTGCGGGAAACAACGACTTTCCTTACCCGGAAGAAAGAACTTTTCCCCAGGGAGGTGTACCAAATCTAGCCTTTTCGCCTCCACTGTGATATCCTGGAAGTTAAGAGGTAGATTACTCCAGAGAAGGAAACAGAGAGATCTTGTCCATAGGCCCCCCTGCCCGGTGGCCGGTTGTCTCATCTTCAAGGGGCGTTTGCAAGGAGCCAGTTGGCGAAACGTTCCAGTCGATGGGGCGGTTCCGGGCAACGCGTGCCTTCAATGTGTCTCCTATGTACGGTATGTTCCCCCTATGCTGAAAGCCATAGCCGTGGCCAATCATTTCATCGACTTGGTGCGACGCAGCCAGTTGGTCGAAGATGACCAACTGGGCAGGTTTGTCACCGAATTGAGTCGAGACCATGGGGGGAAGCTACCGGAATCGGATGAGACGATTGCCGCCGTCCTGGTCAAACAAGACCTGCTTACTCAGTGGCAAGCCGATAAGTTACTGGCTGGAAAGCACAAGGGCTTTATCCTCGGCAAGTACAAGTTGCTTAGCCATATCGGCAAGGGGGGGATGAGCCAGGTCTATCTTGCCGAGCATATGTTGATGAAGCGCAAGGTCGCCATCAAAGTGCTACCGGCCAATCGGGTTGAAGATACAACCTATCTGGAGCGGTTTCGCATTGAAGCCCGGGCAGCGGGCAAGCTGGATGACCCCAACATCGTACGGACCTACGACATCGATCAGGATGGCAAGACGCACTATCTGGTCATGGAGTTTGTCGATGGCAAGGACATGCACATTCTGGTGAAGGACAGCGGGCCTCTCAGCTACAATAAGGCTGCGGACTACATCGCCCAAGTCGCTCGCGGCTTGCATCACGCACATGAAATGGGCCTGATCCATCGCGATATCAAACCAGCAAACTGCCTGGTGGATAAAAAAGGCACCGTCAAGTTGTTGGACATGGGGCTGGCCCGACTGGTGGGGGACGAGGCGTCGCTAACCTTGGACAACAATGAGAATGTGCTGGGAACGGCGGACTACCTGGCGCCCGAGCAGGCGCTCAACAGCCACACGGCCGACCAGCGGGCGGATATCTACAGCTTGGGCTGCACCCTTTACTATTTATTGACCGGGCACCCACCTTTCCCCGAGGGAACAATCTCCGAGCGTCTGCTCAAGCATCAGGTAGAGCAAGCGCCAAGTATTTTCATGGACCGGCCCGAAGCGCCACCCACCCTGGTGAATATTTGCACGCGCATGATGGCCAAGAAACCCGCCGATCGCTACCAGACCGCTGGCGATGTGGCGCAACGACTGACCGAATGGCTGGCCGATCGAGGATATCAGCCCGACAGTGGCTCGCAAAAAATCAGCTCTGGTAGCGATGGGCTGGGAAGTGACGTGTTCCGCCGCTTCGCCGCTTCACTGGATCGTACCGGGCCTGCCTCGGGCAGCAGTGTCGGTAATCTTTCTGGAAAAAACAGCAACATCGGCATGAGCGACACCCGCCTGTCCAGTTCCGATACTAAGCCGAGTGCTTCGGCAGTGCCAGGGAGCTCTGGCAGCCAAGGGGCAGGAGCGAGCAATCAGGACAATGAAGATATCGGTCTGGCGCCACTGGATGAGGAATTGGAATCCAAGCCGGATGAAACACTCGAAGCACCAGACGATGATACGATTCTCACGGACCCCACGACGTCCGATTCCGCCTCCAGTGGCTCCATGCAGTCGCTGCCTCTGAAATCGTTGATCGAGGAGCAATTGGAAGCTGGCCGGCTCGGCTCGGACCCGAATGGAGAAGTCGCGAGCCGGCTTCCCGAGGATATCACGCCCCTCTATCCACCAGGCTACGTACGCCCTCGAACGGGCCCATCTCCCTGGCTCTACATCAGCCTCGGCTTAGGAGGGTGCCTGCTGGTAGCTTTTGTGATTTGGCTTTTGCGTCTGTAGCCATTTAGGGATGGGCGATTAGTCATGTACCACCCGCATAGCGGGTGGCTTGAGGAAGGCTCCTCAAAGGAGCCGGGGAGAGGATATCGTACTCGTACTCAGCAAAGCGGTACTCGTACTCGAATAGAACCATTGGATGCAAACGAAATAGGAGACTGCGCAAATTGCCCGTTATGGGTTTGTGTCTTCTTTGCTGAGCTTGCGGAGTTTTATCTCCTTGAAACGTATCGACAGTTGCTGGCCAGGGTGGATTTGCAGGCCGATGTGCCCCACCACGCCTACGTTGTGCAGGCGGTGTGCGGCATCGTCAAGCCGCCCTTTGCCGTCGTAGTCCGCGACGGCAACCCCGTTGACGGTCGTCTTGATCCGGGTCCCCAGGCAAAAAATGCGGAGTTCATTCCAGCGTTCCTCCTGGTCCGCGTGAAACCATTTCCAGCCCTTCGGCGCATGCTCCGGCCTGGCATTGGCCGGCGGTCCCACATCGGGATCCAGCCAGATTTTTGCTTCTCGAGTTTCGTCATAGAGGAAACCACAACGCCACGGACCGGGTGGGTGGATATCGACTTGCGGGCCATCGAGCCAGCCCGCGGCTTCGTCGTACCGGCTGCGCACCTGCACACCGCTGTTGCCCGTGCTCGAAGCAAACGTTTGGACTTTCAGGCGAAGCTCAAAATCATCGTACTCCCCGACCGTTAAGAGCCAGATGTAGTGATGCTTACTGCCAACGGGCGTTTCCGCAACAATGGCTCCATCCTCCACCTTCCAGTAACCCTGCTTGTCGTGGTCCTGAGGCCGGCATCGGACCACCCAACCTTCAAGATCCCGCCCATTGAACAAGCTGAGCCATTCTGCGGCACTCAGGCGATCCAGCGATAGACTGCAAAAAAGCAGGAGCAAAGCGATTCGACAAAGTTGCATACCATGACCTCAAAGTTGCCACATTCACTCAAACATCGCGAATGATCTGGTCGTAGAACTTCACGAAATTATCTGGATCGTCTCCTCCACGGAACTGGATGGCCGTACGGGGGTGCAAGTTCATTTGGCCGGTGATATTGAGAGGAACCAGCGGACCCCATTCGACCGTGTCGCGCAACGGGAGGATATGGTCTTGCAGCAGGCGGATGATCGGCCGCAATTTGAATTTGGGATTGCGGAGAAACCCTAACAGGAGCTCCATCGGGCAGTTACCCGCGCCCCGGCCCATGCCGGCCATCGTCGCATCGGCCCGGTTCGAACCGAGAATAATCGCCTCGATCGTGTTGGCAAAGGCCAACTGCTGGTTGTTGTGAGCGTGAATGCCAATATCCTTGCCGGTCCCCTCCATCGCCGACGCGTACTTCTTGTACAAGCGATCGACCTGCTCCCGATAGAGGTGGCCAAAACTGTCGACAATCACCATGGCATCGGTTGGCGTGGGGGCAATCGCATCGAGCACTGTGTCGATCTCGAACTCCTTGATGTTCGTCACCGCCATCAGATTCGCGCACGTTTCATAACCGAGTTCATCGAAATAGTGGATCATCTCCACCGCATCGGAAACTTGGTGGGCATAGAAGGCAACACGGATCATGTCCAGCACACTCTGATCGCGCGGTATCACCTGATCCCGGTAATCACTCTTGCCGGCGTCGGCCATCGCGCACAATTTCAAGCCGGTCTTTTCCGCATCGTGGCCGCCCAGCACGCGATTCAGATCGGCTTCGTCGCAATGCCGCCAGGGGCCAAACTCTTCCTTGGGAAACAACCGCGGAGAGTTCTTGTAACCAACCTCCATGTAGTCGATGCCCGCTTCGATGCATGTATCGTAGACGGCCCGAACCACCTCGTCGGTAAACAGATGGTTGTTGACCAATCCGCCATCGCGAATCGTGCAGTCCAGCACCTTCAGTTCAGGCCGATATGTAATCCAAGGGGCGGTTTCTGACATGGTTTTACCCTAGCGCTAAAAGTTATGTATTATTGTAAAAACAATTATGGACTCGGTCCTTACGTCTGGGTCTTTATGCCGAGGCGCCAAGCCGCTGCATGACCTGGTCGGTGATGGCCTGAATTAACGCCTCTTGGTCCGTGCTCATGGCGGGCGGCGTCACCAGACGAGACGAATCGCCAGGTTCCGCACTTGGCTTTGAGCTGGCCTCGGGCGGGACAAAAGCCCGCTGTTGGGCTCCCGCAGCGGCCCAACTGTCCCGGAAAATATCATTGGCACAAACGTCGCAGTTCTTGTACTCGGGTGTGTTTCGAGGATCCTCGAAACCCCACTTCTGTTTCAGGTCGAGTAGCTCGTGTGTTTCTTCCTGCGACATGTAGTGCACATTGCCCAGGCCGCGGGCGAGCATCAACATGCGGCAGTAGGCATCCAGGATTTCGGTCCACCAGTAAGCCTGTTCAACCGTTTCACCATAGCTCACGGTACCATGATTGGCCAGGATAATAACGTTCGTCTTCTCGACGAAAGGCAAGATAGTGTCCGCAAATGCCTGCCCTCCTGGAGTCTCGTACCGGGTGATCGGTACGTCGCCCAGAAATACCTCCACTTCCGGCAGCACGCACTGGGGGATCGGTTCGCGAGCGATTGCAAATGCCGTGGCATGCGGCGGATGGCAGTGCACGACACTTTTCACCTCGGGCCGCTTCTTCATGATTTCCAGGTGCAGCAAGGCTTCACTGCTACGTTTTTTGCGCCCGGCAATCTGATTGCCTTGCATGTCGAGCGTGCAAATATCATCCGGTTTCAGAAAACCTTTACAATGCAGCGTCGGCGTGCAGAGCACCTCGTTTTCGCCGACTCGGTAGGATATATTGCCATCGTTGGCCGCGGCAAATCCTTTCTTGTAGATCCGATCGCCAATTTCACAGATATCCTGCTTGCACTTATGTACGTTAACCATTGCCTTTTATCTCCTCTAGATCGAGCTTGTCGAGTATTGCCGCGTTGTAAGCATCCACCGGTTTGCGTTCGGGGAGAAATGGCTGGGCCGCCTCACCCCCTTCGCTTAAAGCGATAAGGCCTGACTGCCCAGCACCAAGTTGGTCATAAACAACCAGCGTCTCCGCATCGACATCCCAGGTAGCGTTTTGCCCCAATTGGGCCCTATTCAGCAACTGGACCCTTTCCTGCAATTCTGTAAGCCCCAAAGGCAGCACCAGCGGCAGCAGGGCCCCGTCGAATGCAGGCAAACACTGGCTAAGTGTTACTTTTCCTATGACTTCAGCGATTCGCATGGTTTCGGTGTTCAGGAAAAAGGGTGTCGGGTGTCGGGTGTCGGGTGTCGGGGTTCGGGGTTCGGGGTTCGGGGTTCGGGGTTCAATCGTAGGCCGGAACGAGCTCCGCGCTGTTCCGGCAATGCCTTCTCCTGCTCTCGGCCAAAGGCCGCCGGGCGTGGTCTGGAAATTATCAATTATCAATTAGCAATTAGCAATTAACACCAAAGGTCGATTCGTCGCGGATCCTTTCCCAAGGCCCTTTTCTAGCTCAGCCATTTGCGGTAGTTTTCTGGACACGGTCGTGCCCCAGCTTGGCAAAACTCCCTGGCCAGGCTTCCCAACTGATAGGCGGTGAGCCCTCGGGGGGAGACCACCAGCAAGTTGGCTCCCACCGCCTCGATGTCACCGCGTACCGTATTCACTCCTGTAGCCAGGATCGCCCGAACCCCGGGGTGTCGGTTGGCCAGGCAGAGGGTGGCTGCCGTTTGGTCGGTCAACAGCATCCCCTGGCAGGCTCCTCCGGCGAGCCGGGTGGCCATTTCCTGCAAGATGTCCGGCAAACTGGACCCGTCAACTTGCCGTGTCTCCATTCCCAATCGTTCGAGTTGTTGCCAATAACGTTCCGGCTCGTGCCCGATCATGGCCCAACCGGCCACCAGTAGAATGGCTGGCCCGGAAGCAACACGAGTCTCCGCAGCAGTTCGGGTCAAAGCGATCCGACGCTGAATCAACAGGTCCCTTACGGCTGGTGTCAGGATGGCCCGCGGTCCGATGACCACTTCTCTCGCCCCTTCCAGTCGGCCAGTCACCTCGGCCAGGGTCACAACCAAAGCGGCCAACCTCACGACACCCGTGGCTGCCGGAACGGATGTTGGGCTCGGAGCGAGCCCCGTGGTCGGTGCAGACACTTCTGCATTGGTCTCGTCGCTCGGAATGGAAGCAGCCGAATCCGCGAAGCTGGAGGCAAACTCGGGCATCTCGCGCAACCGGCGCGTAACTTCACGAACAATACGTTCGAGCGCTTCCGGTTCGATCTCCCTCGGCCGTGTCACCATCAGTCCTGAATTCCTATCACGCTCCAACGCACCGGCGTGTTGGTACACTGGAGCAATTCTCGTGTGTAACGCCCATCGCTGGTAATGATCACCAGGTCCCCACGACCGGCCCCCAACCGATCGACCGCCAACTGCGGATCTCCATCAGGTGAGCTGCGATCGGCGGCCAAAGGCTGCACCACCAGCAATTTGC
>JAJRWS010000227.1 GCA_024276705.1 Planctomycetota bacterium
CGGGTCATAACAAAGTCCCCTCTCCCCCGGCCAATTGCCGCCGAAAGATGCTCCACGCCGTATGAACATTCCCGGCAAGTGGTGGGGGGAGAGGGCTAGGGTGAGGGGGCTGAAGTGGGTACCAGGGTTCAAGTAAAAGGGTGTCAGGTGTCGGGGAAGAAAGGCTTCAGGGTTCAATCGTAGGCCGGAACGAGCTCCGCGCTGTTCCGGCAATGCTCTGTTCCGGCAATGCTCACTGTTTCAGTACGCGCATCAATTCGGGCAGGGAAGTGACTCCTTTGGCCACCAGCAGGATGCCCTCTTCTTGCAACGACCGCTGGCCGGCTTCCTTGGCGGCTTTGCGCAGCAGGTCGATCTTCGGCTGCTTGATCAAGATCCTTCTCATGGTGTCGTTGACCTCCAGTAGCTCAAAAACTCCGGTGCGACCTCGGTACCCCAGGCCGTCGCAGGTGGGGCACGGTTTATCGATCTCCTCCGGTTTGGGAGGCCGGTAGAGTTGCTCGATTTTTCCGGCGGGTATACCCAGTTTGCGCAACAGGTCGGCTGAGGGCTGATAGCCTACCTTGCAGTCCGGGCAGAGTGTACGAATCAGTCGCTGGTAGAGCACGGCGGTGACCAGCGTGGCAAAATCCTTGCTGGGGATTTTCATCTGCAACAGGCGCAGCAAGGCTTCCGCCGAGTCGCGGGCCCGAACGTTGGTGATGAGCAGGTGATCGTCCTTGACCTCATCCAGAAGTAATTTGGCCGTTTCCTTGTTCACCAAATCGCGGATGACATAAACATTGGGGTAGGTTCGAATCAGGGCGGGAATGATGGATTCGGGGGTTTGCCCGGCCGCCGTATCGTACGTGTGAACCGCCACATTTTGGATTTCCCGATTTCGATGGTTGACTTCTTCGATCGAGACGAAGTCGCGCATCAGGCGGTCGGTCTCCTCCAGGGAGACATCGGTGATCGTGGTCAAACCTCCGCTCGGAAGAGTCGACAGGATGGCAAAGCCCTTGTCGCGGAACATGATTTCCGCCCACTTCTGTTGCAGGCCTTCCCGCATTCCCAAATCGGCATAGGTTGCCAGCTCCTTGTGTTCGTGGACGAGCGTCAGGATGATTCGTTCGCCGCTCTTCGTGCCTTGGCAGGCCACCTGATAGACGACCTGGCACAAATGGCTCGTGCCTTCGAATTTTGCCCCGAATTGTCCATTTTGTTTGCGCCGGCGCAGCTTGATGTCGAGATTGGCCAAAGTTTTGATGACCGCCAGCATGACATCTCCCGACTCCCGGTCGATGGGATCGCTCGGGTGCCAGACGCCGTCGATTTCATGCCTCACATTCACAGCCTGGGGCGAGTAGTCCAACAGGATTCGCTCTCCGCGATGGTTGATGGCTTTGGCCAGTTGTTCCTTCAAAGTGACGTAACCGGGAGATTGTCTGGCGATCAGCAGGTTCGCATTGTCCTGATTGGCATCTTTTCCACCCAGGGCCACCAGGTCCACGGGCGCGCCTTTTTCGTATTCCGCCAGGCGCTCGGTACTGACTTTAATCCCGACTTTGTTCGCCAGGGTGGCGAACTCATGGTGAAACCAGGTGCCGGTAAAGACCGTTTGATGCGGTTCGACACGTTTGTTGTGAATCACGATGAAGGGTATCAGGGCCGCCATCCAGATGACCAGCAGCAACGGAAACCGTACCACGAAAGGGACTGGGAAAAAAAACATCACCAGCAGGGCAATGGAAAACGGAAAAAAGACGATGGCGTTCCATTTGCGATAGCCGAGATCGTATTGCTGCCCGGAGGCGTTGACCCAGTCGCTCGACTTGACCCAAATCAGGATCAACAATGCGAGCGAAATGGTTTTGATCAGCGTGGGCCAATGAACCGTGTCCGCCCGGATCTGTTTCACGAACTGGCCGGTGGCGGGTGGGGGGGCAGCGCCAGGCCGGGGCCCGGGGCCTTGGGCCAGGGCGGGTGACGTCATGGTTGGTCCCATGAGGACCAAGAGGAGAAACCCCAGCAAAGCCCAACTTCGCCATCGAGGATCTGTGAATGGCTGCATCAAATCATTCCACCTTGTGATACGTCGATACCTTTGAGCGCCATTTTCAGCGCTTCGCGATTGGGCGCCACTTCCAGGGCGATCTCCCGGTCGATCAAGTCGTCATCCACCAGCATCTTCAGGCTTTGGGTGAAATCCTGCATGCCATCTTCCGCCCCGACGCGAATTGCGTCTCCCAGGCGGTGGTCTTCCGCTTCCAGGACCAATTTTCTCACCGTGGGAGTAAAGTTCATGATTTCCACCGAAGGGACCCGGCCGACACCCTCCTTGATCGATTTCAATAATTTTTGGGCAATGATGCCACGCATATTCATCGCAATCGCACTGCGCAGCGCGCTGTGCATGTCCTGAGGGAACAGGTCGAGGATACGGCCAATGGTCGAAGCGGCCGTGCTGGCGTGGATCGTGCCAAAGACCAGGTGACCCGTTTCGGCCGCATGGATGGCCGTCATGAAAGTCTCCCGGTCGCGCATTTCGCCTACCAGCATGACGTCGGGGTCTTCACGCACGGCGTGCTTCATGCCGATTTCAAAGTCGATGACGTCGAGGCCGATTTCCCGTTGGTTGATCACGCATTTGTCTTCGGTAAAGACAAACTCGATGGGATCTTCCAAGGTTAAAATGTGTTTGCGTTGGCGATGATTGATCCAGTTCAGCATCGAAGCGATGGTGGTCGTTTTGCCGGAACCGGTCACTCCGGCCAGCAGAATCATGCCCTGGTCGAAAGTGCAAAGACGTTCGATGGAAGCAGGCAGGTTGAGCCCCTCGAAATCAGGGATCCAACTGTTGACCCGTCGGGCGACCATGCCGATGTGCCCCAGTTGTTGGAGTAGATTGACCCGGAACCGCCAGTTCGTTCCATCGACCTCCAGCATGTGGGCGAAGTCGGCACCACCGTCGTGATCAAAAATTTTACGGCTTCGCTCATTCATCAGCGGGAAGCAGAGCCGTACCATTTCCTCGTCGTCGATCGCTCCCCGGTTCATAGGACGCAGCGATCCATCGACCCGTACCATCGGCGGACGCCCCACTTTCAAATGCAGGTCGCTCGCTTCGAGTTTGACACAAGCGCGAAACAGCTTGTTGACTTCCAGCTCCTGGTGGCGAGCAACAAAACTATCGTAGTCCGATTCTTTGATAGACATGAGCAGCAGTGAGCAGGGGGCAGGGGGCAGGGGGCAGTAGGCAGGGGGCCCGCGGCGGGACTCGGCAAGCTCGCCCTAGACTATCCAGTCTAAATAGGGGGGGAAGGCCGGTCAACTAGCCCGAATTTCTACCCTGGGGAAAGGCCGATTGCTCGGTCGGGCGGTATGCCGGCTCGCTCCAAGATTGTTCGGCCCGATATGGGAGTGTCCACTTTGCCGAACCGGATAGGGTGCCGCGAAGCGGGGCTATCTGAAATTACCGAACATATCTTTCACCCGCTGGGCGATGGATGTGGCGGGCCGAATCTGCGGGTTTTCCCCTTCGGCAAATTGACGCCAGGCTTCGACCTGGTTGCCTAAATTCTGGCCACTCGCCCGTTTCAAGGCCTCGACTCCGGCGTATTGCATGGCCGGATTGCGGTCGTGGAGAGAAATTGCCAGAGCCTGAACGCTGCCGGTGGTTTGGATTTGCCCCAGCGCATCGACGGCAGCAAAACGCACATCGACCTCCTTGTCCTGTTCCAGGACGTGCCGCAGTTGGGCGACGACCTTCTGTTGGCCGGCATGGCTGTCGGCCATGGCCGCCCGTTCTCCCAGTTTTCGACAACAGACGATTCGCACGTCGCGGTCCGTATCGTCCAGACCGGCGAGCAAGATCATTTGCGCCAGGGCCGTGTCAAACTGGGCAACCGTTTCCTGGATCGCGAGGCGCACCAGGGGATCCGGTTCGGTACGGATTTGCTGCGCCAGTTGGTCGGTGATCCGCTGCTGCTCGTCGATGTCGGCCTGTTGTCCGCGGGCACCCATCTCCCGTATCGTGGAAGCTCGCATCGTGGGAGTGATAATGGACGTTCGCTCTTCGGCGGCGAATGGCCAGAAGGAGCATCCTGCCCAGGTCGTAAGCATCAACATTCCCAGCAGGGGAAAGGTAACAGCCGTGGGCACAATCCGTGGTTGTTTTCCAAAGGGCATGGTCGGCAGGCAGGGAGTTAGAGCATGGTCTGTGCAAACGATATGGTATGAGCGCCGTTATTCAAGTGGATCGGAATCCAAATGGATCGGATTTCCTTTGGGGCGCTTTTCTAAAGGCAGCGGACTGTAGCAAACGACCCGCCACGGATCTATGGCAACTTTTATGGGTTGCTAGCAGAAGCGTGAGGGAATTTATGATTTCGACAGTTCCGTAGTGATATTGCTTGTGCTTGTGCTCGTGCTCGTACTCGACTGGAACCATTGCATTCAACAGAAACATAAGGCCATGGATATTGATGATGACCGACCTTGCCTTCCAGTTGGGTTCGAGTACGAGTACCGCTTTGCTGAGTACGAGTACGATATTCTCTTCTCGGCTCCTTTGAGGAGCCTTCCTCAAGCCACCCGCTATGCGGGTGGTACATGACTTCCCCTGCCCTCGGTTTCAAGTAAGCTGGCGCCATGGACGAATCCCGGCAGGTACCGAACCGACCGTTGTGGCCTTCAGGGTGGGCTTGGCATCCCTGCTGGTGGTGGGCGCTGGCCTTCCTGCTGGAGTTGGGGCTCTTTCTGCTGGCTGGGCCCCGAGTTCGTGGGCTGCTTGCCAATACGTTTTTGCTCATTCTGGGGACGCTCGTCATCAGTCTGCCCCTGGGAACTTTGTTGGCAATTCTGCTTACCAAGACCAATATGGCGGGTCGGAAGTGGCTGGCCCGCTTGCTCATTTCGTTGTTGCTGGTGCCCCTCTATGTTCAGGCCGCTGCCTGGCAGGCTGCGCTGGGCTGGGGAGGTTGGGTGCCGGCCTGGCTGGCAACCATCCATTCTTCTCACCCGGGCCAAATGGTCTGGCTGACGGGTTGGAGGGGAGCCATTTGGGTCCATGCCATGGCGGCCGTCCCCTGGGTTGCCTTGTTGGTGGCCGTCGCCCTGCGCGGCATCGAACGGGAGCTGGAAGAGGACGCGCTCATGCACGGATCAGCGGGCCAGGTGATCTGGCGCGTGACCTTGCGTCAGGCCCTGGCTGGGGTGACCTTGGCTTGCCTGTGGGTCGTCACGGTCTGCGCCGGCGAAATGACGGTGACCGATCTGTTTCAGATTCGCAGTATTGCCGAAGAAGTCTACACGGTGGCCAGTCTGGGTGGGTTGACCGGTGCCGGTACGGATGGCCAATCGGCTGAAGCGTCCTATTTTGCCCAGGCAGGTTCGTGGTGGTCATGGGTGGCCATGCTGGGGGTTTTGGCCGCGACGGCCATGGTAACCTTGGGCCGCAGGTTCATCTCCGAGGAATCGGGTTCCAGCCCTTGGCGTTGGCGTTTGGGCCGTGGGCGTTGGCTGCTGACAGGGTTAGGTTGGTTGTTGGCAGCCTTGTTGGCAGGTGTTCCCCTGGCAAGCATGGCGTGGAAGGCAGGGACCTTGGTGGAGCGTGAGGGGGATCAGTACGTTCGCAGCTGGTCCGCGCTGAAGTTGGCCCATGAGGTGGCGGTCAGTCCCGTCAAGCACCGTCGTGAATGGGGCTGGTCGATTCTCCTGGGGAGTAGTGCCGCGGTGGCGGCAACTACCGGTGGCATCTTGTTGGCCTGGGCACTCCGGAAGCGTTGGCTTCCGGTTGTGCCGACTGCTTTCTTGGTGGCTCTCGGTTTTGGCTTGCCCGGACCCGTGCTGGGAGTCTGGCTGATACGGTGCTTGAATTGGCCGTACGATTCGCCGTTCGGTTTTTTGACCTGGTGCTACGATGAAACGTTGCTGGCTCCCTTCCTGGCGCAAACGATTCGAGCGTTGCCGCTGGTCACCTTTTTGCTTTGGCTGCAAATGGAAAGTGTATCTCAAGACCTGCTCGACAGCGCTGCCAGTGAAGGGGCCGGTAGTTGGAGTCAATTAGTGCGTCTGGTTTTGCCTTTGCGTTGGCTGGGAGTGCTGGCGGCCCTCTGCGTAGCGTTTATCATTGCCCTGGGAGAATTGGCGGCGACGGTACTGGTCGTGCCGCCGGGCGTATCAACGCTGTCCATTCGCATTTTTGGCCTCTTGCACTACGGAGCGGAAGACCAAATGGCCGCGCTCTGCCTGGCCATCTGGCTGCTGACAAGCCTGTTGACCATCGGAGCCGTAACGTTGTTGAGGGGTCGGGGAATTTATGATGTATGATGTATGATTTATGATTGATGCTTTGGGCCCCAATGAAAAATTCCGCTCTCTGCCGATGAGTTGAGGGTTCGGGTGATAGTTTTCGGCACGATATTTGTTACTCAAAGTGAAAACGCCAGCTTGTTTTCCGCTGTTTTACAAGAGAAACGGGAAGGCAGTTTTCAGTCTGAGTTTGTTACTGGTTCAGATGTCTTGAGAGGAGCGGAGAACATCCACGCATCACCGTTGACGTTGAGTAGGACTCAGATAGCCGCGAAGCGGCGGAATCGTCTAGCCGTGGGTGCTAACCCACGGGATTGCTTTTATCCTGGTACCCACTTCAACCCCCTCACCCTAGCCCTCTCCCCC
>JAJRWS010000228.1 GCA_024276705.1 Planctomycetota bacterium
AGGTAGCACAGCCCCGATAACCCCGAAACTTTTAATTGTCGTTAGGGCTGATGGGGGGCTGGGGGCTGAAGCCCCCCAGCTCCCCTACCCGAAAGTTTTAATTGTCGTCAACCGAAAGAAATAATTGTCGCTATACACACGGCACAGACGGCCGATCCATGGCATGAACGGCCCGTCCACGGCACAAACGGCCATTCCACGGCACGGACGCTAGCCGCATCGGCATCCAACCACGCGGTTCTGGCTTCTTTAGTCCGTATTCTGTTTGAACTGCTCCCACCTCGTTCGCAAAGGCTGCGTCCGATGGCCGTGACTTCGCCTCGGAAGATATCGATAAACAATGGTTGCTCCACTCCTCGTAGACCGTTCCTTCCAACTCGCCGGCTATGGCAATACGGTAAGATTTCGGTTCTATTCCAATGAGATCGAGGTCAAATAGCGTGTGAATATCGGCAATATCATTAACTCGCCAGACGCGAGATACGCGGCTGGATGATCGCGTAGGCCGTGAATCACCGCGTTGGCGAACATGGTTATTGACATGCCGGTGTAGCGGCCTGATTTCCTCCCATCGCCTATCTTTTTCATGGGGCTTTCTTAAGTCCGTAGGGAGTAAGTTGGTATCCGTGGTGGTGAAGTTGGGGGCAGTTCAGCAATGCACCGTTTGCCATTGATTGCGTGGTGCCGGCTGTGGAAGGTCAAACGCGTGGAACAACTCCTCCATCATATCAAAAGCCATGTCCCAACAAGTGTCAGCGTGTGACAGGTCCTCAAATGACACTGTCCGATCAATACGAATCTCATGGTCAATGAATGGCGCGCCGGAATGCATTTCGTCTGCTGTTAACGAAAAACCCATCAGGTCATGGCCACCCAAGGCTATTCGCAGCAATCCAGGATGACCTATCTTAGGATTGTTGTAGAACCCTTGACTATGATTCAGAAAACTCCATGTCAGGTTGGCCAAATACATGGCGTGAATGGTTGGTTTGGTCTCTTCGGGATCATGGGACCCAGGGCGTCTGTCGTTGAATTGCCTGGCGAGAAATAGATCGCCATGTTTACCGGATGCCGCCATGATCCAGTCGCTTCGATGCCCCGAAAAAGTAGAGAATCGGACATAACCATCCAACGCGCGTTTCTGCTTGCCACCAAAAACCCCAACGTCACAGTCTGTGACCTGGCATAGTTCTTCACTGGGAAACTCGGGCAGGACCGTCCACCAAAAACAGGGATTGCCCGTCTTTGGACGATGTGCGACGCAACGATCAAGATGCCGGGAAATCAGCAACTCACGTTGTCGTTCTGACTTTTGGGGTTCGATGCATCGAGCCCCTCCGGCCATGGCGCCTGCTCCAAAGTACGGCGGCGTTGTTCGAGATGGGAGGGCGAAAAGTAGTTTGTTTCGGCAGGCAAAGGGATGCTCCGCTCGATAGGACGGGAGGATTGGGGTATCTTCGCGGGTAGCCCGTTTAAGAGTCTGGAACCTCCCTCTCCCTCATTACGGTATATCGAATCCGTGCAACAACGGATTGGAGACGGTTACATCGCCGTATGTGGTTTTGCGCTCACCATTGTACCATGCCCGGTCGGATAGACGGATTTCGTCCGGCAAGACACCACGAAACGCATGGAGGCCCTTGAGAAACTCCGGGTGAAACGTCGCGGCGGATTTGATCTCGATTGCGGTAAACACTCGGTCCGCCGAGGAGATGAGCAGGTCGACTTCGTTGCCTTTATTGTCTCGAAAGAAATAAAGTTTCGGCTGCTTGCCTCGGTTGCGGATGATCTTTGCCGTCTCGATGATGAGTAGGTTTTCGTAGAGCGAACCACGCAACGGATCGCGTTCCACTTGGACAGGCGTTTCCAGGCCTAGCAACCAGGCTGCCAAGCCGACATCGACGAAATAAAGCTTCGATGATTTCGTTAAGCGTTTGCGGATATTGGCAAACCAAGGCGGCAGTTCAAAGAGAATGTACGAGGCCTTGAGGATGGAAACCCAATTTTTGATCGTAGTCGATGAAACGCCCACGTCATTGGCCAAAGCGGAATAATTTACCAATTGCCCGATACGTCCGGCCAGCAAGCGGAGAAACACATCGAATTGCGTTAAGTCTTTGAGCTGGATCATCTCCCGAAGGTCTCGCTCCAGGTAAGTGGCGACATAGGAACGAAAGAATCGGCTCGGATCGAGTTTATTTTCGTGCAGACCGGGGTAGAATCCGTGGATAATCCAATCGAACGGCGACTCGGGGCATGTCTCGTATCGACGCACCTCGTCGACCGTAAACGGCAAGAGTTCGAGCACCGCCGTTCGCCCCGCAAGTGATTGCGAAATCGCCTGATGGACCATCGGCTGATGGCTACCGGTCAGGATGAACCTGCCTGGTCGTCGGTTGGCGTCGATGATGCTCTGAAGATAGCTCAGCAGATCGGGTGTCCGCTGGATTTCGTCGAGAACTGCCCCGTTGTTCAAGCCGGCTAGCAGTCCGCGCGGATCGTCGATCGCCTGCCGTCGGACATCTGGTTCTTCCAGCGAGATATACGACAGATGCGGAAACGTCGCTTTCGCAAGCGTTGTTTTGCCCGACTGCCTCGGTCCCAGGATCGTGACAGTCGGATACTCGTCCGCACAAGCCAGCAACTCATTATTGATGTCACGAGGTATCATGGACACCACCCTAGCACGGGCGGTACAGATTGCAAGTGCAACTTGAAATCTGTACCAGAGGCGGCTTTCACGCCCTGTAATAATGATGGCGTAATAATGATGGCAAGACAAATTGCAAAAATCCGGGAACTTGCCTGCCTTCTCCTGCGTCAAATCCGGCAGTGCACCCGTTCCCGCTCCCTCACTTGTCCCAATTCTCGGAGGAATCCATCATGCGTCAGGCCAAATTAATCTCGCTGGCAATTGCCATGCTGACGCTGTTGTCGACCACCACGTCCGCCACCGATACCCAGGTGGTCATCACGGTCGAGCAGCCCAAATCGGACAAGCCGGCCCAGCCTGTCCAGGAAAATCGGTCGAAACCTCCCTTTCAGGGCCAACGCCCAGCGGTCGACGTGGCCATCCTGCTCGATACATCCAATTCGATGGATGGCCTGATCCGTCAGGCCAAGAGTCAGCTTTGGACAATCGTCGGGCAGTTTGCGAAGGCCCAAAAGGACGGTCAAACGCCCCTGCTTCGAGTCGCTCTGTTTGAATACGGAAACACGCATCTTCCCGCAAGCGAAGGCTATATCCGCCAGGTCGTCCCGCTGACCGACGACCTGGACAAGCTCTCCGAGGCGCTGTTCGCACTGACGACCCAGGGTGGCGACGAGTACTGCGGCCAGGTGATTGACGAAGCCATCACACGTCTGGACTGGTCCCGGGAACCGGGTGCCTACCAGGCGATCTTCATCGCCGGCAATGAGCCCTTCACGCAAGGTTCGGTCGATTATCGTAAAGCCTGCAAACGGGCGATCGAAGCAGGGATCGTGGTCAACACGATCCATTGCGGCAACCACCAGGCGGGAGTACGTGGCAAATGGCAACAAGGTGCACAATTGGCGGAAGGGGAGTTCTTCAACATCGACCAGGATCGCGCGGTGGTGCACATTCCCTGCCCACAGGACAAAATCATCATTCGCCTCAATACGGAATTAAATAAAACCTATCTCTGGTTTGGAACGCGAGAAAAGCGGTCTGTTTGGGGAATGAATCAGACCGCCCAGGACACGAATGCGGAAATGGCCGGAGAAAGCGTAGCGGTCGGTCGCGCGATCACCAAGGCAGGCAAAATCTACACCAACCGCAACCGGGACCTGGTCGACAGTCTGAAAGAAGATGACAACCTGCTCAGCGAAGTGGGGAAAGAAGAACTGCCCGAAGCGATGCAATCGATGACACCCGAGGAGCGTAAAAAACATGTGCGGCAAACCGCCACCAAACGGACCGAATTGCAGCGTCAAATCCAGCAACTGGCCGCCGAGCGTGAGGCCTACCTGGCAAAACAGCGCCAGCTCCAGACCGCGGAAACTGGCGGCGCGACTCTGGGCGACGCGGTCGTCACGGCAATCCGAAAACAGTTGGCTCGGGCGGGCTTTGAAATAGCGGATGATGGATCTTAAAGGACGTTTGCATGCAACTTAAAAGGTTCTTCCACAAATCGTATGGCTACGCACATACAAATCGAAATTAGAGAACCGAGACAGCGGCCGTTTTCCACTACTCCCGAAGCAGCTTCTTTCCACTCTGATTCTCCACTTCCACCTGGTAACCCTCGGGCAGGTCGAGTTGGTAGGTAATCTGATCGCCGGCCACGGTCCAGCGGAGACGAACCACGCCTTCGGGGGTAGGCACACTTCCCTCGCACCAATCCAAGGCAGCGTCCCCAAAACGCAGCCGGACTACACGATCTACGCGATCCACGCCTGCAAGTCCAAGCACATCGCGATAGAGTGTATGCACAATGTGCGAGGCAAAGCCATGGTCGCAGCTCGCGTAGGCACCGTCGTTCTCCCACAGGGTCCCGGTCCGGTCGGCCATGTAGAGCAAGTTGGACGGATAGTTGACATCTTGGACGAATTTATTGGCGGCCGACCACTCGACAAAGACCCAACTTTCCAGTTTTTCGAGCAAGCCATCGCTGTTTTCGAACGGCCTGAAGTATTCCAGCAACCGCATCACTTTCGGCTGCAAGGCGTCGACCAATTGGCGGTTCCCGCTCCGCTCAAGGTATTCTTCCAGTTGGACCACAAACCAAAGCGCCCAGTTGGGGATGAAGACACCATCGTAATGATCCGCCGGATAGCACATCGGCAGCATCCCCTCCGGCAGGTGAGCGAACCGTTTGGGCAGCAGAAAGTTTTCGTAGAAGTTCACGTTGTAGCCGGCTACTTCGATCGCCACCAGGTTCCTGCCCGGCCTCAGCAGGCGGGTGATGTCCAGTTGGTCGACTCGATAATAACCGTGCGGCCCACGCGCCGGACCGCGAGCCAGGAACTTGCCATTGATCGAAGCGCGGTAAATGGTCGCGGCGGCTATCTTCAAAGTGGCTCGCTTCTCGACCGCTGAGCCGTCTGGCCAGTCGAAGCATGCCCGAAACCCGACCGTCAGATTCATCTCCGTCTCGTGGCCGGGAAGCCAAACCGGTTTGGCTGAAAGAAACCGTGGATCCTCTTGTCCACAGGCTGGCGTACCCAGTATTACGATGGCCAGCAGCCCCGCCAGGGGCCATCCTTTCCGGGTCTTCATACTTCCTCCTTATCCGATACGCTCATGGCAGTCGATCCGACAAAATTTGTATCACTCGGCTGGACCCCCAGTCAATGGAGCCTGTTGCTGTTAGGGAACCTAATGCTGTTAAGGACCGCCGGAAGCCTCCTGGCTGACTGGCCCGAAACAAAGGAGCTGGCCATTTTCCAGGGCAACATAAATTCGTCCCTGAGGATCGATGGCCGTTCCGCCCTTGACGGCACCAGCGGGGAGTTTCTGGTTCCATTGTTCAGAGCCATCCTTGGTGTTGATGGCCAGCAAAAATGATTCCTCCGGCATTTCTTCTCGATGTCCGGTCGCAAGTAACCGATGCTGTTTTTCCGCGACCACAAAACTGGTGAACCGTCTGTTTTTTTGGTCTTGCCAAATGTCTGCCGGGATTTCATTCTTCTTCCCGCGGCGAAGGTAGTACCACCGGGAAGCTTCTTTATTCTCTCTGGTGATACCCGCGGGCAGAGGAGGCTGAAGGGCTAGCTTGGAAAAAATGCTCCCTTCATAACTTGCATCAAAATAGAGAGTTGAACCATCGCTGAAAGAATGTTCCAGAGAAACGTATTTGCCATATTCAGGATAAAGTGGGTAAAACGCGGTATGGTATTTGGAAGTGAGCTGGGCATTGGGCTCATTGAGACATTTTAAGGTCTCCAAATCGTATCGAGCCGTTTCATAGACACCGCCCGCGAGAAACTGAAGCTCGCCATCCACAATTTTCAGATTTCCCTGCAAACTGATGCCATTATTGACATCCGCGGAGATGGTCCCCGAGGCGGTGTTGCTTGCCTTCAGTTTCCCGGTCAAGGCATCCAAGGCGACAACATAAGTTCCACCGAAATGGGCAATCCCAGCTGCCGCATAGAGAGTCTTGTTTTCAACCACAAGACCTCCCGCTACGGGCCATCTTGAAATCAGCTTTCCATAGACGGGTATCCAGCGATGGTCCGGGGCCACTCGGAACGACCAGAGACGCTTTCCTGTTCTTGCTTCGAACGCGTAAACGCGCCCGTCCGCGGAACCGACATAGAGTCGGTCATGACCGATCGCGGGTGAATAATAAATCGGTCCGGACGCATACGATTTCCACTTCAATTTTCCAGCCGAACTGAATGCGCGGACAACACCGTTGCGATCCGCGACAAAAACCATTCCTCCAGCCGTAACGGGTGCCGTGGGAAATGTGTTGGGCGCCAGCGTAACTTCCCATTTTAAATCAACTTTGTCTGGAATCGATCCACGAGTCGAATTGGAACGAGAATTATCGCCCCGATAGACTGGCCAGTCATTGGGCTGGATGGCCAACGGCTGAACCTGGTTGGAGTCACTGGTACTCGCAAGTGCGTTTTGATAGATTTCCGCGGACGATTTTACCGGTGCGTTGTCCGGAGCCAACGAAATATTTCCATACAGAGAGAGCTCGCAGCCACACATCCAGGGTCCCCAGTAAAGAAGCCCATTCGAGATGATCACGCCATCCTGACAGGGGGGTCGCATGGGGGCGATATGTTCTGCTTTGTTGATTCCAGTTAGAATGCGCATCGTCCCACCGCGAGTGCGGTAAAAAATACTGTCGACACAACCGGTTGCACGCGTACAGGCTCTTCGCGTAGGCAGCGAGCCGATCTTCTCTCCTGTTTTATAATCAAGTCGAACACCATCCGACGTGGGACCTGCCCCATAGATCCCATCTTCTCTCAGGACCAGTTGCAAGTTTCCATGGGGATGCGTCCAGGCGAGCGTACCATCGCTGGCGGAAACAGCGACCAGCTTCTTTCGCTGCGGGCCCGCGAAAAAGATGTATTCATCGTTACATTTGATGTAACAACTGGTGGAATAGCCTTCTCGCGGATTTTGTGCCTGGCCGTTCGGGCCAATGGCTTCAAGAATCTTCACGTCGTAGCTCTTCCAGATCTGCTTACCGCTATGGGCATCGATGCAGGTCAGGGAACTCATCGGACTGTAGGTGTAAATTCGCCCATTTTTCATGCAGGTTGCCCGGGCGTCGAGAAACTCTTCGGTACGGTAATTCCATAGAATGTTTCCGGTTTCAGCCTGAATGGCGACGATGTTGCGGCCAAAACCAAAAGCCGTTTTACGATCCTTATAATCATGTACCTGCCACATTCCCCAAGGCCAGTGTCCCAAACCGCGTTTGGCGGAACGAACCGTGTCGACCTTGATTTCCTCATGGCCTACCAGGGCGTAAAGAATACCCTCCTGGATTGCCAGCCATTTCCAGACCGGGCCATCGGCCTGGTTCTTCGGGATTTTGATTTCCCGTTGGAGTTCTCCCGTGGGTCCGTCAAAAACTTTGCACGACTCGTCATCCCCCATGAAGAGGGAATCCCCGGTGGCCACCATCGTGTTGCGATGCAGCATGAACCCGAGAGGAAGATCCCGCTTCCATAAAATCGTTCCGTTGTACGCATTGATGCCAATCAGCTTGTTGAGCATCTCGTTCTGGTTCTTTTTATGGGCAATATGCCCCATCGCTTTATAGATGCGCCCTCCAGCCACCACGGATTGCTCAGGCATCGGGCTGAACATCGGCCCGCCAAGAAATTGGAGCTGAAATTTCCCTTTGACATATTGGTCACTCGATTGCGGATTGTTGTCGGGAGTATGGTAAGGGTGCGTCCACTCGTCGATTCCTTCGGGAATCGGCTTGGTCAACGTTCGGTTACCTGTCATGGCAATACCCTGGGGCCTGAGCACACGGAGAAGCTCTTGCCCGCGAACTTGCTCTTTGGCCATGGGCCCAACGAGCACATAGTCGGCCAGGTTGTCGGCCAGATGGATAGAGTCGAAAGAACCCGCTTCCACAAAAATCCTCTCTCCCAGAAGACCGTCCTTCTCGGCCTTTTCTCTCAGGGATCGCAGCAGCTTCTCATCCGCCAGCTGAACGTAGAGTGTCAGCTCATGGGACCGTGTCTCTTGGACAAGCCCGTCAAGATCTGCCGCGGAAAAACCAAGAATGGCAACAATGCCTCGCTGGATCGGCACCCGATCCAGCATGTTCCCGGAAGCCGGTTCCATGAAAACTACCGAGGCAAACAAGAGCACAAGAGAGATTACCCTAACCATGCAATGTGTTGTTCGTTCCATAACCGTGTCCTCGTTTTCTTGGAAAGCGTTTTGTTGCGTTTCAGTATTTCCAAATCGCCACCCAGCCCTACGTGAGACAGGCCGATAAGCCGCCCGAAAACCGACGTTTTTACCGCGAGCATGTTAACCGGGTCGGCTTCATTGGCCATTTTTGGAACTACCGAATTTAGTTGTGGTAATGTCTTTCGTGACGGTCCGCTCGGCGTTTGAAATAGGCTCGTACCGCCAGGTTCAAACCAATACAGCCTACCAGGCCGGCAGCCGACAGGTGGTAGACGATGCTGGCCACACACCCGGTGGCCATAATAGCCACCAGCGGAGCGATAAACCAGCAGGTGATGACCCAAATCGCCCGACCGAATTTTATGTCCGCATCGCCGCGTGCATAAACTCGGTCCGACATTCCGCTACCCAGTACGGCCGCGAATGCAACGTAGGTTGTCGATACGGGGAGCCCTTGGCCGGAAGCGAAGGCAATGATACTGGCGCTAACCC
>JAJRWS010000229.1 GCA_024276705.1 Planctomycetota bacterium
ATGGTATCCTTCCATGGTAGCTCGCGGACCACCCCATGCACTCCACTGCGTTGGATACCTGTATAAACCAGCTCGCCGGCGACCAATCTTTCGGGGTCAGTCCTCCCCACCGGCACCGGTTTGATACCCGCGGCCGTCTCGCCGAGCGGAATGATATCGCAGGTCGTCGAGCCGATGTCAAGCAACAGGCCGGGCCTGGCCCGGCAGTAACGGCAAGCAAACCGGGCCAATGCATGCCAATTACTGGCCGCCGCCAACATGGGCTTTTCCATGGCGCCTTCCGCGCTGACGAATCGGCCATCGGTCAAATAGACTCGCAACCACCTTCCCGCGGCAGCCTGCTTCACAGCCCGAACGATCGTTTGCACTCCCTCGGCCTTGGTCAGAAAACAATCGGCCAGTTCTCCGGTCATTGTCACGGCCAATCGCTGGTGACCCCATCGCTGGTGACCATGCTCCACCTCGAGCTGGGAGGTCGTGACGGCCAGCAACTTCTCCAATGCGGCAGGCAACCGAGCGGGCTGTTGCCACAGGGGAAAAGGCTCGGAGTGAGCATAACCCTGGCCATCGGCCACTTTGAGGTTGGCTCCCCCGATGTCCAGTCCGATCCAGGTCATGAATCTCAGCTCACACTTGCTGCCATGAATGGCCTTTTGCGCTGGCCAGTACCGCTTCGCACACTTTCTGGGTTTCCAGCGCATCGCGGAATGTGGGGGCTACCGCTTCTCCCTTGGCAATCCCGGTCAGAAAATCAGCCACCTGGTGGACAAAGCTATGCTCGTAGCCAATCTGCAGCCCCGGCACCCACCAGTGGTCCATGTAGGGATGATCGCCGTCGGAAACATGGATACTGCGCCAGCCACGGACCTGGGAATCGTCCGCATGGTCGAAGAATTCGAGCCTGTGCAGATCGTGCAAATCCCACTTGATCGAGGCATGCTCGCCATTGATCTCAAAGGTGTACAATGCCTTGTGCCCACGGGCGTAGCGCGTTGCCTCAAACAGCCCCAGCGAGCCGTTCTTAAAGTGGCAGAAGAAGGTACAAGCGTCATCGATGCCCACTTTTTCCACTTTGCCGGTGAGCTGGTGCGTCCGCTCCGTGATAAAAGTTTCGGTCATCGCGTTGACATCGACCATGGGGCCATTCAACCACAGGGCCGTGTCGATGCAGTGGGCCAGCAGATCACCGGTGACGCCACTACCGGCCGCAGCCACATCGAGCCTCCAGAGGGCATCGCCACCTTGAGGCAAATCGGCAGCAATGGTCCAATCCTGTAAAAAATTCGCCCGGTAGTGAAAAATTCGGCCGAGTTTACCGGACTCGACAATCTGCCTGGCTAGTGTGACTGCCGGGATACGACGGTAATTATACGAAACCAAGTTTGCCACACCGGCCTTTTCCACCGCATCGACCATTTCCTGGCCCTCGGCAGTATTCATCGCGAGTGGCTTCTCACAGAGAATGATCTTCCCCGCTGCGGCCGCCGCGATGGCAACTTCCCGGTGCAGGTTGTTTGGCAAACAGATATCAACCACGTCGATATCATCCCGGGCGATCAATTTCCGCCAATCGGTCTCGAATGACTCGAAGCCCCAGCGCTCGGCGAAGGACCTGGCCGCGTCCTCGGGCAACGCACAAATCGCCTTGAGCACCGGCTGGTACTCGAGATCAAAAAAATTGGTGACCCTGCGGTAGGCGTTCGAATGGGTCCGACCCATGAAACCACCGCCAATGATGCCGATGTTGAGAGGCTTGGACATGCGTGGTTATCCTTTCTAGGGTTAACTTTCGGAGGATTTTTAATTGGGGGGGGGACCGGCGTCCCGCTAGCAAATTGGGGCGCTGGAACGTATCATTTATCAATAGTTATTTGTCAATAGTCATTTGTCATTAGTTTCAACAGAAGATCATTCAGATCATTCGTTGACGATTCTATTTCTTTTTCGCTGTCTTGACGGAGGCATTGAGGATACGGCAAAGCTGCTGGTTTTCGTCGATCAATGCTGCAAGTAGATCCGTCGCCATCAGCTCGGCCCGGCAAACCATTCTGAGCCAGACGCTCGTTTCATTCAGTTCTTTCAGGGCGATCTTTAACTTGTGGACAAAGTCCGCGTTGCTTTCGGCACCTCGTGCTTCCGCGTAATTCGGAGCTGGTGATGTGCCAGATCGCAGCAGTTGCCCCATGATATGCTTGCCTACTGGCGTCTTTGGAAGTTTGTCCGCAACCTGGATCACACGAACTGCAAAATCAATGAGCCGTTCTTCCAAAACGTCCGCACTGGCTGAGTCTCCCATCATTCCCTTCAATAATAAATGACAATTGACAAATAACTATTGACAATTCTCTACCTGGGCGAAGGGGTCGTTTGCCCTCTGCCCTCCAGTCTCCACCCTCTGCTCTCCACTCTCCACCCTCTGCTCTCCGCTCTCCCCTCTCCGCTCTCTGCTTTCCGCTCTCCGCTCTTTTCTCACTCTTGCCAGCCATGCGCGTCGCGTACCGCGACCATGGCGGCCAGGATGTCATGCCACGTTTCCGGCTGAGCCATCACCTCGTTGGAAAACATGCAGCCATCCCAGCAAATGTGCGACAGTTTCTTGGCAGGCTCGCCGTCGGACCCACCGTCACGCAGCCAGTAGCCAGCCTGCCTGACAATGTCGAGTTTGCCGTTGGGGTCTCTGGCCAGGCAGTGCCGCCCTGTTTTATCGTGATTGCCGGCCCCATGCACCGTGGCATCATTTTGAGCGACGTGAAAATCGATCGTCCAGGGCCGCAGGGCATCGACCATCTGGCCATAGACCGCGTCGAACGTTTCCTGATCGGCCCACTCAAAGTCCTCCGGCAACAAACGATCCTCAGACGCGTTGAACCCTAGCATATACAGGAGAGTGTGGGCCATGTCGGCTTGGAAGCCAAGCAGGTCAGGCCGATCCACCATCTCCAACAATTGCAACATCTTTTGGCAACTGTGCATCCCGCCCCAGCAAATCTCTCCCTCGGCGGCCAGCCGTTCACCATGATCCATAGCGATGTCACATGC
>JAJRWS010000230.1 GCA_024276705.1 Planctomycetota bacterium
CTTGCAACTCGATGCTAGCAGCATCAAGCAAGTGTGAAACCATGCCGAAAATAAGACTGGAAGCAATGCTATCGCGGGCGTGTTCGCTGAAGTTCGATTCAATCCGCCGCGATAGCCGCCACATATCAATGAAGCCCCTTGCTTTGCAGTACGAAACACAAAAAGTGGCGCTGTCCAAATAGGCAAACGCTGAGTATTGGTCGACCGATGATTGGATGTAACGGGTCGTGCCATCGGGAAGTACACCCCGCGGTATAAACCCCGACCGAATATTATCGGAAACGGTTCCTGGGATGCGCAATCCCTGATAGATATTTCGCGCCTCTTCGGCATGTTCGGGTTTTCCAGTCACGGAATAACGATCAAGCATCGCTCCCAAATAGATCCCTCCCTGCAAGGTTGAATCTTCAATGCCCGTGCCCCACCCACCAGTAGCATTGATGTTGCCGCCGACATTGGTCGCCTGCACAAGGGCCACCGACGGTAAGTCAGGCTCTCGGTTGCCATTAAGGTACGTATAAATTTGGTAGGTGCCGGAGGTGGTATCGATAAAATCGTCCCACATGGCCGCGTTAGCTTCGGCTACCTTGTCCCAAAAGGGAACGCCGCTGGGTTGGAAAAAGTTGATCTTCAACTGGGGTGCTGCGGCACCACCTCCCGCGTCAGATTTGAGCGTGCCATATCTTGCGTTTCCGTTTGTGATTGGGGTCCGGTGGACGAACAGGCCGCTTACAGCAGCGCCGTTGGCCCAGTCGTTGATTACGGAGGGGTTAGTGGAGGTCCAGGTGGTCGTGGCACCGTTCATCTGTTGGCCGCCGCCGGCCAAATCGATCCCCACAGCGGTACTGGCGCCTCCGCCCAAACCATCCCAACCACTCGCAGCATTGGTGGAGTTGTTGTAGGTTACTTCATTGGCAATCCAATCGGTCGTTGGTTGCGCTAGGTAAAAGAACGAGGCGGAAGTGAAAACCGGCTCGACAGTCAGCGTAACGCTGCTGATCGTTGCCGTTTTTAGTGAGGCAGGCAGCGAAAACTGCATGACGCCAAATTTTCTGTTGTCCTGCAGAATCTCGGCTTCGGTGGCCGTGTTGTAATTCATGTTTTCTTCGACCAGGAAGCTCCCGACCCAACCATCTGAAATCGGATTGAGCGTGACGACATCAGCCAGCACGTCCAATGCCGTCCAAGCGAAGAAAGTTGGAAAAAACGTGAACACCCAAGGCAAACTAATTCTCACAAGTGACTCTCCAGAAAAATCGGAAACGTTTCGGGAACCAAGAGATTCGGATCGCAATAGCGCATTAGAATTGCAGCGTTAAGTCCAGAACAAGTCAACCACGGATCACACGGATTGAATTGCTCCAGTGGTGATCTCAGTTGTTGAGCCGATCTATTCTTGTCTCCTGGATATGCCCGCGCGACAAAATTGACGATTAGAACTTAGAACCTATCCTAGAACTGAAATTACATAGAAAACAAGCAAGGAATTCACCACGGAGAGCACGGAGAAAAACAAGTGGAATTACCGGATATTTCAGAATTTTCAAACCCAATGTGTTTCTCAGCGTCTTCCGTGCCTCCGTGGTTATTTTTCAAATTTGAAGTTTTGGAACAGGCTGCTAGGGGTCTGTTAAATGAAATACGAGCGGCTCGGTGTGTCCGGGCTCAATGTCGACTTCAAAGCCGCTCGAGGCATAGCTGGTGTATTTTTTCGGAATCAAGGAAGCGCCCAGCCCCATCGGTTCAGCACGTTGCGAGGAGGGCGATTTCTGGGAATCGGGCTGCTGGGATTCGTAACAGGTAATGCGCACTTTCTGTTTACCTAAGACGACCCCGTCCTCCGAATCAAAAGTCGTTAGTACAAAGGTTCCGTCTGGTTGAATGAGGCCCGTGGCTGGTTGCCCTCGGGGGGACTGCAGCATGACGGCCCCAAAGGCAAGCGGTTTGTCTTGATAAAACACTTGCCCGTGAATCGGCACCATCTCCGGTCCTGAGTCGCAACCTGTCAACACCAGCAGTGCGCCAACCAGGATCACAGCCATCTGCATATTGCTGTTTGTTAGAAGGCTATCGGTAGTCATTGCTCACTTCTCCACCATCGATGGTTGCTAAGGCTTGGTAAACGTCGATGGTGATATTGTCGGTGATGGAATTGACACTCCCATCGGCAAACACAAATTGGATGATTCCTGGATGGAAGCTACCCATCGGCAAATGGTTGAACCCGACGCCAACGCCACGGTCTACGTTACTGTTGGGAGGATGTTCGGCGACTTTGAAGGCATAACTGCCTGGATTGTTATCAATGTCGCCTGTTCCTCCGAACACCCAGGGACGAACATTGCCAGGCGGGTCGTCGCAGAATGGGCCGGGGCCATTGCAATGGACAAATTCTCCAATGGCAAAACTATTGCTTAGTCCATCCGAAATCTGAGACGGGCGGCGTGGCGAGTTCCACGCAAAAAAACCGTTGTTTGGAAGCTCGCCAGCCGAGGAAACATAAACGGTGATGCCTCTTGCACTCGTTTGCACTCCCGGCTCCACGAGCGTAGCACCTGTAAGATCGGGAACGACGCCGCCAACTCCCTGGTACGTGGTGTAGGCCCCTTCTAGCCAGAAGAAAGGAAGGCTGTCTTTTTCGGCTACCGAAGAATGTGAATAACTGGGGCAGACGTAAGCGGAAACCAGGGTGTAACGATTTGGATCGTCAAACGGACTCTGGTTAAAGTCCACTTGCCCGTAGATTGCCGATTCTTCCAAATAGGGCAAAATCATCGTGAACAGACCGTGTTTGCCACCGCCCACGCTGCCTGGCGGGAATTCTCCATGCGCGTTTTCGTAATTATGTAGAGTTAGTCCTAATTGCTTGAGGTTGTTGGTGCATTGAGTCCGCCTCGCAGCTTCTCGAGCCGCTTGCACTGCCGGCAGGAGCAGCGCCACCAAGACGCCGATGATCGCAATCACTACCAACAGTTCGACAAGAGTAAAACCACGTAGGGGCTGCTTGTGTCTCAAAGGGGTCGCCATGATTGGTTTCCTTGATACTTGATAGATGAGTGGTGGGGTGCCTGCGATTGCAACCCGAGGCCGCCTGCTCCGCAATAATTTCGGTTTGTTTTGGGGCCTTCAGACAACAACTTCATACCCTCTCCGCTGTTCGCGGCTTTGCATGCTGTTGGCTTCGTCGTCGCCCAAGATTTGCTCAGTATCAGGATCCCAGACAAGCGATCGACCCAAACGAATACATATATTTGCCAAGTGCATTGTGGTCAGCGTACGATGGTGAGTGAACACATCGGAAATCGGCTGTTCCCGAGCTCTGACACAGTCAAAAAAATTGCGCATGTGGCTGCCCGGCCGCCGACCTCGATAGAGCTGAGAAATCGCATCTTCGGGCAACGGCTGCTCCCGTAACTGTTCGACAGGTTTTCCGGTGATTTTTCCTCGGTTGACGAAAAATCGGCCGGCATCTCCCTCGAACAAGATGCCATGGTCGAAGCCATCGCCAATCACTATTTCCACACCATTGGGGAATTGACACTGAATATGAAATGCGGTGGCCGTGTTGTAACCGTTCGGGACGTTCGGGTGCGTCGCACTTCCGGCGATTGCGGTTGGTCCGCTCTGCTCCATCCCGATCGCCCATTGGGCAATATCGACATGGTGCGATCCCCAGTTGGTAAGCTGGCCGCCCGCATATTCGTACCACCACCTTGCTCCGGCACCACACCGTTCGGGACAATAATCGACCTGGGGGGCTTGACCGAGCCACATGTCCCAATTTAATTGCGACGGAATCGACCGAGTAGCAAACGGGCCGCCCTGAGGAGGCCGGCTTAGTCCGATCGTCACTCGGCGTACCTTGCCGATGCGTCCTTCGCGAACCATGGCGACGGCCGTCAAAAATTGTCCCCCATATTCCCCGCTGCGTTGCTGTGTGCCTACCTGCATGACGCAACCCGTTTGCTTGACCACCTGAGCAATCTGACGACCTTCTTCGATGGTCAGCGTCATCGGTTTTTCGCAATAAACATCCTTGCCAGCCTGCATTGCCTCGATAGCAATCTTGGCATGCCAATGATCCCGGGTGCCGATGGTCACCACGTCGATATCTTGCCGATCGAGTACGTGGCGATAATCTTCAAAGACGTCAGCCTTGTTGTCAGTCAGCTTGGACCGCGCGCGGTCAGCGTGCTCTCGGTCGACATCGCAAATCGCTACGATATCGGCAAACGGAAGAGCTAAATTGGCAATATCCGTACCACGGCCTCCCACGCCAATGGCACCCAGCCTCGGGCAATCCCGTTTGTCCGAGACCTCCTCCGCTTTGGCAGTGGAAAACCAATAAGGCGCGAGTACGCCAGCCGCCAAGCCGCGAACCGAGGTATGCAAAAAATCACGACGGTGTGATTCCCGTAGGGTCATCAAGGTACTCCTAATTTCTTTAACAGTTACATTTCCGCGCGGCTACGAGAAAAAGACGATGGCGTGCCATGGGGACTAAGAGCAATACGGCAGCGAGTATCCACGTGCTCGGTTCCGGCACGGATGCCGAGCTCGCGCTAGCCAGCGTTCCGCCGCTTAGTCCGAAATTGGTTTCCCAGTCGGCTAAATCTGAGGAGCTCGCTATACCGCGTTGCCACGTGAGAAAATCGTTGCCATCGACATCGCCATCCCCGTCAAAATCGCCAGCCTGCAGCGTAGCAGTGAGTATCAACTGCGGTGGAGTAACGTCGAAGGCACTGCCAATATACTTGGCCGACAAGATGCTCGTGCCCTCCAAGTCGCTGATCAAGCTAAAGCCGAAGTTCGACGATGGATCAGCGAGCCAAGCCAAAACTGCCGCCGTGACATCGATGTCGCGGTACAGTTCAATACCGTCAGAATCCCAAACCGAGGTGGCCCCAATTTGAGTGCTGTTGCCCAGCCCATTAAAAGTTCCGGTTGTGGGATCCCAGTCGGCGTCGAGCGAGAACAGATCCGCGCCACCGTTGATGCTGTCCGCGCCTTGAGTCTCGTAGACTTCTGTTTGATAGATGCGGAGCACTGCCGACGTCAACTGGCTGGCAGTGGTGCTAACGCCCGAAATGTCGAAATCCAAGAACGTCCGGTAGAATTCAGCCAGCCCTCCGGTTGCGGTCGGGTTGCTTGTCAGGAGATTTCCGGTCGTAACCTTCGAGTTATCCTGCTTGACCGACACCGCAGAAACGAGCGGCGCGCTTTCCTGATCAGCGAAAAGAAAGGTCTTGAAGTTTGCCCCTGCTGTCCACGGAGTTTCATTCGACTGGAAAGCCCCTGCGTCGGGGCCTTGGCCATCGTAACCAGGCTCTAAGCCCGGCACCACAGTGCCAAAATGAATCGGCTGGCTCCCTGGCATAAGACGAAAGTCACCAGCCGCCGAGTTGACGAAAGGGTCGACGCCCGTACCTAAGTTGTTGCTCACGGTACTGCCAACAAAACTGCCTTCATTGGAAAGGTTGTTAAACACAGAGACATTCGTGAAGCCCCCTGGGCCGAAAGTACTCGTAGCTTCCGTCACGTTCCAAAGCGTGTTGTTGACGACCAAGTTATCGGTACTCGGAGTGTTGAGAATGACTCCGAATCGGACGTCGTGGACCACATTGCGCTGGACCGTGTAACCCTCGGTATCGTTATCTAGGTAGATGCCCCCGATCGTGGGATCTCCGCTGCCGCCCAGGTTCGATACTCGCTCGTCAGAGATCACGTTGTTGCTAATCAACGAGTCTCCGGCGTCGACATCGTTTGATTGAAACCCTCCCAGATCCTTTGTAAGAAAACCGAAGCGGGAAACAACATTGTTAGAGAATGTGATATCCGAGCTATTTATCAGATTGCTAACGGCGCTGCGTCCTGTGTTGTAAATCGTGTTGCCAGTAATCGTAGCACCGCCCCCGAAAAAGCTTACAATGCCAGCATTGCTTTCGAAGCCTTTCCAGTTGACGTCGTGAATTATGTTGTTCTCTATCGTAGCGTCGGTCGCTCCCGCGAGCATGACGCCACTTCCCCAAGCGTAGGCGATTTCTGAATTACGCACGGTGTTGTTTATGCCATCTTGGTCCCGAATTCCTGCGATTTCCTGACCGGGGTCATTGGGGAAAGGGGAGGGATAGAGAACTTGGACGCCATCGATTACATTATTGTCACCCGACATTCTGACAGCTGCGGCTTTAAACTGGAAACCCTCGACGTTAACGTAGTCGCCTTCAATGTCGAGACCGAACGATCGCGTACGAACCTCAACGTTTTGGCCAGTCGGATCGACATTGCCGGGGGCGTTGAAGTAGAGCTTATTGTCTGCCGGAGTGTGAACCCACTGTCTGTCTGCAACCAGTGCTTTGACACCTCCGGTGATATAGTAGGGGGTGTCATTCTCGGAAGCTTGTGGCAGTGCTGAGTGGTTAAGAGTGCTGCCCGTCTGGCTGTCAATGTTTGAAGTATACTCCCGCCACTGAGCGCCAGGGATGGCCGTTAGCTTGTAATCCTTCCAATAGTCGTTGACGGGCGTGATGTTGGCCGTGTCGGTAAGGCTCGAGGCGCTGCCCGACGTGGCGTTATTGTAAGTGGCGACTAGCGGGTTTTTTTGTCCGGCAGCCGGATAACGAGCTTCGCTCACCAGTTCACCGTTAAAGAACATTTGGGTGGGCAAACCGGCCATCGAAGCCTGGTAGATATTCCCCTGATCCGGCGACCAACTGCCGTTAAACTCGTCCAACCCAGTGATCGTGACCCGTTCACCTTGATAAGGCTTGAAGGTGATCGGAGAGGCAGCGGTGCCGCTCGCTGCCACCGTTACCGTCTCGCGGTAGGTTCCACCGCGGACAAAAACGGTATCGCCAGCATCGGCGATATCACTCGCTTTTTGGATGGTCCGAAATGGCTGAGCCAGTGTACCAGGGCCGGTGTCCGAACCGCTATTGGACACGTAATAACCTGTGGCGACGTGGGCAGGAGTGTAGTTGACCGTCAACATCGGTGCGGCAAACGCCGTGGACTCGAGCGTTCCGTAGGATCCGCCTTGCGTGCCAGAGGTTCCAAATTGACGATAGACATACGCACCGCTTACCTTCGTACCATTCGCCCAATCCGTAACACGCGAATTTGCCAAAGGCCAAGTGATCGTGTTCAAGCCTGCATTAACGCCGGCACCGTATTGTGAGCCGCCCCCACCCATATTCCCTCCTGGAGTACTGTTAGGTCCGCCAGGTATAGAGGAAATGATGTCTCCCCCCGAACCGTCCCATCCGCTAGCTCCAATGAAGGGATTGTTGTAGGTCGCTTCGTCAGCGACCCAAGCGGTTCCAGGCTGAGCGATGTAGACAAAAGGATTCCCAAAAGGGGGAGCTGCTGGGGTGATCGTCAATGTGGCATTGTTGATCGTTGCCGTCTGAAGTACGGCGGGAAGCGAAAACATCATAATGCCAACTTTTTGATTCACATTAAGGAACTCAGCCTGCGCATCCAGATCAAAGTTTGCGCTGCTTTGGTTTACATCCACCCAACCATCCGAAGTCGGATTGAGCATGATGACGGCAGCCTCTTCATGTGAAGCCCGTGCATTTGAGGCCATCGCCAACCCTCCACAGACTATCCCAGCCATCGCCAGTATTCGAAAAGATTTGATTCTCATGTGAAAAATTTACTGTAACAAAAAAACAAAAATTAGCCTCTTCTCAAAGATCTGTGGGTGAAATCGCATGACGAGCGCGTTTTCGGCCTATTTTCTCAGCGATTCTTGCCCCTTGATCGACCTCAAAATGCGGATATCACATCATGGTCGACCGTCGCCAGCTAAAAAAATCTCTCTGTTCGGCGGCTTCGCTAATGGAAGAAAGCGGAAAAAATTGAGGGGTGTGGGGCAGAGTCCCTTATTCGGGGAATAGTGACGCACAGCAACACGTTCATTGCTACGGGAAGACACTTTATCGTACCTGTCCATTTTGAGAATTGGTCTTTGTCGAGATCGCGTAATCGCGTAGCTTTTGGTCATGACGGTTCGCGAACTCAAAGATCAACTCCGGCAACGCGATGTGCAGATCAAGGAGCAGGCTACGCGGATCAAGGAAC